>JAQGNS010000068.1 GCA_028291705.1 Nevskia sp. | reverse complement strand
GTGCCCGCTTCCAGGTCGGCATGAATCGATGTTCCACGTGGAACACACCCCAGTCGAGGAAGCGGCGGCGGATGCCCGGCCCCTCCTCCAGCATCCGGTGCATGCCCGGATCGAGGATCTGCAAGGGTAAGCGCCGCACCAGTTCCGACAGGGCCAGATCGCCCTGGCCAAATTCGATGGCGATCTCACGATCCCGCCAGGTCAGCTTGAGCTGCTCCGGCGGCACGCCCGAGGGATCGACGATCTGCCCCGCTACCTGCCAGGCCTGGGTGCCGTCCCGCGCCAGCTGCGCCGGCAACACCCGCCAGCTACCGCCGCGCCCCAGAACATGCAGGGCTTCCAGCAGCGAGGTCTTGCCGGCCCCGTTTTCGCCGGTGATCAGGTTGAAGCGTGGATGCGCATCCAGCTGGAGGTTGGTGAACAGGCGGAAGTCACGTGCCTGAAGCTGGGAGATCAACATGATCCTGGCCGCTCCGAATCCTCTGGAACCGAGGTGCAAACAAAAACGCCCTCACGTCGGAACGTGAAGGCGCTTGCTGAAACTCGGTGTAAGGACCGGGATGCCGCTACACCCACTCCCCTGTCATTCCCGCCTTGATGCGTGAACAGCTTGCTTCTCAGGATGCGGACGCGGCTCAAAGCCGCATCGGCATCACGACGTACTTGTTGGCGTTGTTGGTCGCGTCGTAGACCAGGCCGCTGGCGTCGCCGCTGCGCAGTTCCATGATGAACTCGTTGCCTTCGATGGCATCGAGCGCATCCAGCAGGTAGCCGACGTTGAAGCCGATCTCCAGCGGGGTGCCTTCGTACTGCACCTCGACTTCCTCTTCGGCCTCTTCCTGCTCCGGGTTCTGCGTCTGGATGCGCAGGTTGCCCGCCGACAGGGTCAGGCGCACGCCGCGGAATTTCTCGTTGGACAGGATCGCCGCGCGGGACAGGGCCGCGCGGACCCGGCCGCGATCGCCGTGCACGGTCTTGTCCGAGCCTTCCGGAATGACGCGCTCGTAATCGGGGAAACGGCCCTCGATCAGCTTGGAGGTCAGTTTCAGGCCGTCCAGGTCCACCTGCACCTGGTTGGCGGAAAGATTCAGCTGGATTTCGGTGTCGTCCGCTTCCACCAGGCGCTGCAATTCCAGCACGGTCTTGCGCGGCAGGATCACCTGCAGGTCCTTCTTCACGCCGGTGTCGCGACGCAGCTCGGCCATGGCCAGGCGGTGACCGTCGGTGGCCACGGTGCGCACGCGGTTGGCGCGGATCTCGAGCAGCAGGCCGTTGAGGTAATAGCGCACGTCCTGCTGCGCCATGGCGAACTGGGTACGGCTCAGCAGCTCCTTCAGTTCCTTGCCGGTCAGCGTCAGCTTGGTCTCGGAGCCCGCCGCGCTGAGCGAGGGGAATTCGCCGGCATCCAGGGTGGCCAGGGTGAAGCGGCTTTTGCCCGACTTCATGGTCAGGCGGTTCTGATTCAACTCGACGCCGATGGTGGCACCTTCCGGCAGGCCGCGGCAGATGTCGTGCAGCTTGCGCGCCGGCGCGGTGGTCTTGCCCGGGGTCAGGTTCTGCACCTGCACGCGGCGCTCGACCTGCAATTCCAGATCGGTCGCGGTCAGCACCAGCTCATCCTCCTGGGCCACCATCAGGATGTTGCTGAGGATCGGCAGCGATTGTCTTCGCTCCACCACGCCGATCACCGACTGAAGTGCGGAAAGCAGCTCGCCTCTCGGGATTTGGATATTCATGGAGCCGGATCGGATCGTTGGGCAGGTGGACTAAAGATAAATATGGGTTTGAATATAAAAGACAGCTGTATTAATAGTGTCGTCACTTTTCACTGGATAAATCGGTAAATTCCAGTGTTTTCAATAACTTGTATTCGTTTTTCAGCCGAATCCAGCACCTGTGCAAGGTCCCGTTACCATCTAGCAAGCTGTGCACAAATAGATATTCAGGCTTATCCGCTGGATTATACACAGGCAATTCCAGGGTCCGTACCCAGCTTTGCAGGGTGCTCAATTGGTCAGCATGCGCAGCAGGTTTTCGTAGTCCTCGCGCAGGCGTTCGTCGTCGCGTTTCAGCTCGACGACCTTGCGGCAGGCGTGCAGTACGGTGGTGTGGTCCTTGCCGAAGGCGGCGCCGATTTCCGGATAGGAATGCTGCGTCAGTTCCTTGGCCAGCGACATCGCCACCTGGCGCGGCCGCGCCAGGGTGCGGGTGCGGCGCACCGAGCTGAGATCGGTCAGGCGAATGTTGTAATAGCCGGCGACGGTGCGCTTGATGTTTTCCAGAGTCACCGCGCGGTCGTAGGACGCAAACATGTCCTTGAGGCAGCTGCGCGCGAACTCGGTGGTGATCGGTGTGGCGGTGAGGCGCGCCGATGCGTTGAGGCGATGCAGTGCGCCTTCCAGTTCGCGCACATTGGAGCGGATGCGCTGCGCTACCAGCGCCGCCACATCGTCCGGCATGCGGATGCCGAGCGTCTCGGCTTTCGCCAGCAGGATCGCCACGCGCGTTTCCAGTTCGGGCGGCTCGATCGGCACCGACAGGCCCCAGGTGAAGCGCGACTTGAGGCGTTCGTCGAGCGCGTCCAGTTCGCGCGGATAGCGGTCGCAGGTCAGCACGATCTGCTTGCGGCCGTCGATCAGCGCATTGAAGGTGTGAAAGAACTCTTCCTGCGAATGCTCTTTGCCTGCGAGGAAGTGGATGTCGTCGATCAGCAGCGCATCGACCGAGCGATAGAAATTCTTGAACTCGGCCTGGCGGCCGAAACGGATCGCCGACACCATCTGGTTGAACCACTGCTCGGCGCCGACATAGACGATGCGCGCGTTCTCGCGGCCCGCCGAGATGGCGTTGCCGATGCCGTGCATCAG
>JAQGNS010000058.1 GCA_028291705.1 Nevskia sp. | reverse complement strand
AGCTGGTCCTGCCGGTCGTAGATCACGCGCCAGTTCCCGACTCGCATTCGGTGATACGGCTCACCGACCAGCCGTTTCACATCCAGCCGCGGATCGTCCGGGTTGTCGCCGAGCATCACGATCTTCTCGGTGATCCGGGCCCGGTCCTTGGTGCCGAGCGCCTGGAGCTTGCGCGCTGCTTCCCGCCGAATCCTGATTTCGTAAGCCATGACAGTATGGGGTTATATTTGGTTATATTCAAGCGGGCGGCCGTCAGGCCAGCCGCCGCGCCAGATCCTCCGCCCGCAGGTGGGTGTAGCGCTTGAGCATCTGCATGCTCTTGTGACCAGTGACTGCCGCCAGGGCCATGACATCGCCTTCCAGCTTTACCGCCAGCCGGCTGGTGCCCTCATGCCGCAGGTCGTGCCAGCGCAGGTTCTCCAGGCCGATGCGTCGGCACACGCGCCGAAACGTCTGCGACAGGGCAGAGCTTTTGATGCGCAGCACCGGCAGCGGACGCAGCGGGCGTGTCCGGCTGGTCAGGATTTCGATGGCCCGGCCGCTCAGCGGCACATCGCGCGACTCGCCGTTCTTGGTCATATCCAGGTGCGCGACGCGGCGGTTCAGGTCCACATCGTCCCAGGTCAGGCTGCACAGCTCCTCGCGGCGCATGGCGGTTTCCACCGCCAGCTCGATGGCGTCGGCGAGATTGGCGCATCGAGACGCACGCGCCGCCGTCATCAGGCGATCAAACTCTCCCGGCGTCAGGCGCCGGTCGCGGGGGCGCCCCATCGACGGCAGCCGGATCGGCGCCACCGGATTGCCGGCCGGCAGGTACAAACCCCACTCGCGCGTCGCTTCATCAATGGCGCGCTTGAGCAGGGTGATTTCGTGGCGGACCGTTTGGGTGCTGAGCGTGTTCTTGCGCAGCTTGCCGTTCTTGCCGCCGTTGCGGGCACGGGTGGCCAGGCGCTCATCACGGTGCAGGGCGACGCGCTTTGGCGTCAGTGCGATCAGCGGCAACTTTGCCAGATCGCTTTCGATGAGCTTGTTGGCGACGGACTGCAACCGCGTCGCCGATTTCTTTTTCGGCAGTACCTCTTTACCGTAACGCTCGATCAGCTTGCCGACCGTCAGGCGCTCGGCCATGTCGGTGCTGCGCCAAGCGCCGCGGTCGATCTCGCGTTCGGTGTCGCGGCCCCAACGCTCGCCGTCCGCTTTGGTCTGAAACGTTTTAGACTGTCGGGGTGCGCCTTTCCGCGTGACCGTAACGTCCCAACGAATAGCGCCTTTGTGCGTCCGCTTGCGAAAATGTGCCATGGCTTGTCCTCAGATTTCGTGCAGATCGTGGTTTTATGAAGACCATAAAACCTTTACGAGTCATGCACTTGTGGGACAGTATTGTGTGAGCTTCTAAGCCGAGGGTCACAGGTTCGATTCCTGTCGGGCGCGCCATTTATCCCCAAGATCTGCTTTGGTTGCGAGCGCTGAACGCAGCTGATTGCCGGACCGTTCAGTTACTTCCGTCAGGTACTCCATCAATGAAAGGGCGCACCTCGACCGGCGCCCGGCAGGCGATGACGGCCTTGCGCCCCCACGCCAGCGCCTCGTCTAGGTTCGCGGCTTCCAGCATCCAGAAACCGCCTACGTGCTCCTTGGCCTCCAGATACGGCCCGTCGGTGATGAGCACCTTGCCATCGGGCTGCGCTCGCAGCGACTTCGCGTTGCTTGCCGGGTGCAGGCCGCCGGCGAAAATCCTGACACCGGCGGCCTCCATCTCATGGTTGAGCGCGTCGATATCGCGGGACATCGCCTCGTCCTCGAGGGACGGGTCATAGTCGTCGGGGTGGTGAATGGCAACCAGATATCGCGTCATGACTTCTCCTGTAACGGTCTTCGGCGGGCCGGTTGCCCTGCCTTCACTATATCGACGAACGACCGGACCGGAATTCGACAAACCGTCCAGAAAATTTTCTGGGTTCCACAAATGAAAACACCCTTGAGCGTAATCCGCTCAAGGGTGGAAGGGGCCATCTCACTGAAAAGCGCTATCGGCGCTTTTTATCTGCCCCGCTTATTACTTGAACTGGGCAGGGACCTGCGTCATGTCGACCTTGACGATCTCGCCGAAGTCCTGGGTCTTGCCGTCCGGCAGGAACTTCTCGCTCGGCGGGAAGGGTGACGAAGCCGTGGCCATCGGCACCGACGCTGGCTCGTCGGTGATGCCGAAGTCCGAGTCGTTGGAGATGTAGATCTTCGTCGGGTCGGCTGGATCAACCGCCACGCCCTCGACCTTGTCGTGGCCGAAGTACATGCCCTTGGGGTCGATGGCGGTAAAGAGGCCGGCGTAGTTGAGGAAGAGCGATTCGCTGCCGACGGTGATGCCGGCAGTGGCGAGTGCCGCCGTGGCGGCGGGGCCGTCGGCCGTGCCGGCAAGGTCCTCGATGGTTTGGCCACCCAATTCCAGGCCGGAAGCCGGGTCATAGGTGACCGCCTGGCCATTGAGGGTGGTGCCGATCAGCGTCGATAGCGGGCCGACATCGGTGGCTTTGCTCAGGTCGATCTTCCACAGGTTCTTGTCGGCCTTGGGCTTGCCGGTCGCCGTGCCGTCGCTGGTGCCCTCGAAGTTGCCGTCGCGCTCGTCGACGATGAAGGTGCCGTCGGGCAGCGCCGTGATTTCACTGACCGCTTCGCCTTCCGGGTTCTTCGCGCCGTTGGTGTGGAGTTGATAGAGGTACTCGTGCACGTCGCTTTCCGGGGCGCTGAGCGAGACCTTGACGATGCGCGTGATCGGGCCGCTGGCGGACTTGGTCTTGGTGGTGCCGTTCGCGTCCAGCGATGACTGCATGATGCCAACGAGATATTTGCCGTCCGGGGTGATGGCAAGGCCTTCCATGCCCTTGTTCGGCTTGCGCTTCTTCAGCTCGCTGGGCAGCGGAAGATTGGTGGCTGTCTTGGTAGCGTCGGTGGTGTAGGGATCGAGCCGCAGCATCTCCTTGCCGGTCGCGTCGAAGTGGACGATGAAGGGTCCGTACTCGTCGGAGACCCAGAAAGTGCCGTCCGGCATGGCGACGATGCCCTCGGGATCGAGGCCGGCGTCGCTCTTGGCCAGCACGTTGCCGTTCACGTCGTAGATGATTTCGGCCGTGTCGGCCTCGGGGTTGACGCGGCCATTCATCGGCGTGCCATTGGCAAGGGACAGTCCGATGGTCTTGACCACTTCGGCCTTGCCGTTGTCCAGGTGGAACTCCGCGATCGCCGGCTGGAACGCCTGATAGGGCTCGATCTTGTTGGTGCCATCGGGCGCGGTGACGTTGGGGCCGCGATCCGTCATGCCGTAGAAGTTGCCGGGCTGGTTTGGCACCGGCGTCATCGCCGAGCCAAAGCCCGAGCCGACGATGGGCACATTGCCCCAGGTAGAGTCTGGGGGAATGGATTCGCTGAAGAGCTGAGTGCCTTGCTGGGTTTGCGATGCGTCCGAATTGTCGTCATCGTTGCTGCAGGCGCCAAGCGCGAGTGCCACGCCAAGCAGGCTGATCCCAATCCTTTTTTTCTTCGCCAAAAACATTTATTCACTCCTCGTGTGACCAATATCAAGTCATCCGAAAGCTGCCGGAAATGACTCATGTCTCCCAATGGAGATGTAAATCTTGGTGTTAAGGAATGAAAGCTTAGTGACAGCTTCGCAGGCGCTCCGCCAGCGCCCGATCAGGAACCGGCGGTACGTCTCCGCTATACCCGGGTGGTCACGCCGGTGCAGGCACGGCAACGGACTGACCTGTCCAAACCATATATCATCCGAAGAACAATACTTTGCGCTAAGGGTTCTGGGTTTCCCCCCAGCCAGGCGCACCATTCATCCTTCCAGCCCATCTCGCGCTCATCGACCATGGATGTGAAACTGACTGCCCAGCAGGTCGAAGACCTGATTCACCTGGGCTTTGCCGCGAAAAAGAAAATGCTCGGCATCGAGGAAGTGCGGCCGGGCTTCGTCCGCACGCGGTTGCCGTACCGGGACTCGATGCTACGGCCGGGCAATGTGCTGTCCGGGCCGGCGCTGTTCACGGCTGCGGACCTGACCATGTACGCGCTGGTGCTGTCGCACGTCGGGCCGGAGTTGATGGCGGTGACAGCCAACTTCAACATGAACTTCCTGTCCAAGGCCAAGCCGGGAGATATCATCGGCGAAGGCAAGATGCTGAAGCTGGGGCGGCGGCTGGCGGTGATGGAGACGCTGCTGTACTCGTCGGCGGAGCCGGAGACGCTGGTGGCGCATGTCACCGGCAGTTATGCGCTGCCGGTGAAGAGCTGAGTCTGCTTCAGACCGCTACGGCTCCACCGACAGCTTCCGCTCGCCGCGGAACGCGCGAATCTCGGCGATGAAGGTCTCGCCGTAGTTTTCCAGCTTGTGCTTGCCCACGCCGGAGATCTCGGCGAAGGCGTCCAGGGTCTGCGGCTGCTGCTCGGACATGGCGCGCAGCGCGGCATCGGCGAAGACCACGTAGGGCGGCACTTTCTGTTCGTCGGCGAGGCGCTTGCGCAGGATGCGCAGGCGTTCGAACAAGTCTTCTCCCAGCGGGGTTTGTACGAAGTCGGCGGTGGAAGCCTGTCCACGGGAGCGGCGCGCAGGCGGGCGTTCGCGTTTCGGCGGCACGGCGAGCATCACTTTCTGTTCGGCTTTGAGCACCCGGCGGCTGGCGGCGTTGAGCAGCAACACCGGGTAGCCGTCGGTGGTTTCGTCGAGCAAGCCCTGGTGCAGCAGGGTGCGGGCCAGCAGGCGCCATTCGTCCTGCGTGCGCTGCTTGCCGATGCCGTAGGTGCTGAGCTGCTGGTGGCCGCGGTCGATGATCTTCTGGCTTTCGGCGCCGCGCAGCAGGTCGATGATGTAGGCCACGCCGAAGCGGCTGCCGCGTTGTGCCAGGCGCGCCACGCAGGACAGGAACTGCTGCGCCTCGTGGCTCCAGTCCTCCACCGGCTTCGGCGCCAGGCAGTTGTCGCAGGCACCGCAGGGCGGCTGGAAGTTTTCGCCGAAGTAGCGCAGCTGCACGGCGCGGCGGCATTCGCTGGATTCGGCGTAGTCGAGCACCTTGCGCAGGGCCTGGCGAGCGATGCGCTGCTCCTGCTCCAGGGGCTCGCCGGTATCCGGGTGGATCTTCTGGGCGATGAGGAAGTCGGCGGTGCGGATGTCGCCGACGCCGAAATACAGCACGCAGTCGGCCTTGTCGCCGTCGCGCCCGGCGCGGCCGGCTTCCTGGTAATAGCCTTCCATGCTCTTGGGCAGGTCGTAGTGCACCACCCAGCGCACGTCCGGCTTGTTGATGCCCATGCCGAAGGCGACGGTGGCGACAATCACCTGCGCGTCGTCGCGGATGAATGAGTCCTGGTTGTCGCGGCGGGTGGCGGCATCGAGTCCCGCGTGGTACGGCAGGGCGCGCACGCCGTCGCCGGTGAGCTTGAGGGCCAGCTCGTCCACGCGCCGGCGCGACAGGCAGTAGACGATACCGACCCCGCCGCCCTTGCGGGCGCGCTCGAGTAGTTCTGGATAGGTCTGCTTGTCCTTTGGCCGCACCGCGTAGTGCAGGTTGGGACGGTTGAAGCTGGCCACTTCCACCGCCGGCGTGCGCAGGCCGAGCTGCGCCACGATGTCCTCGCGCACCCGCCCGGTGGCGGTAGCGGTGAAGGCGAACACCGGCACTTCGGGGAAGCGATCGCGCAGCAGGCCGAGTTGGCGGTATTCCGGGCGAAAATCGTGGCCCCATTCGGAGACGCAGTGCGCCTCGTCGATGGTGAAGCCGGAAATGCCCTGGGCATTCTGCAGTTGCGGCAGGAAGCCGCCGAGGAATTCCGGCAGCAGCAGGCGTTCCGGCGCCAGGTACAGCAGTTTGTACTCGCCGCGCATCAGGGCGGAGCTGCGCTCCGCCGCCTCGCGGCCGTCGAGGCTGGAATTGAGGAAGGTGGCGGGAATGCCCATGTCGCGCAACAGCCGCACCTGGTCCTGCATCAAGGCGATCAGCGGCGACACCACCACCATCACACCGCGTCGCAGCAGCGCCGGCAGCTGGAAGCAGAGGCTTTTGCCACCGCCGGTGGGCATGATCGCCAGCAGGTCGCGCCCGGCAAGGGCGTCGCGCACCACGGCTTCCTGGCCGGGGCGGAAGGCATCGAAGCCGAACCAGCGCTTCAGGGCCTCGGCAAGGGCTTCGTAGGAGATTTCGGAGGGGGAGTCAGGCACGCGATTCAGGAGCAACAACCAAGGAGCGTCATCCTAATGAAATTCGCGGGAGCCTGTGGCTTCGACGATGTGCCGAAGATAGTCGGCCACTCGATCCGGATGAATCGTCATACCGAAAGAGCTTGCTTGAGTACCTGATCGCGAAAGCGCACCGAGATCGATTTTGGAGTTTGCACATCGACGTTTACCCCAAGCAGACGTTCCGCCTCATTCTGCAGCGCCGCAAGAGTAAGTAGCGTTGTGCCGGGGGTGGGGTCCACCAGCAAATCAAGATCGCTGTCCTCGGCGTCGGAACCCGTCACAACGGAACCGAACACGCGCGGGCGTAAAACGCCGAAACGTGCCGCCAGATCACGTAGCTCCGAACGGTGGGCTTCAAGGGCTTGGGAAGGCTTCATTGCGGTAGCCTAACGTTCCACTGCGTTGCACGCCAGCCCAAGGGCTCCAGCTTGCGGCATTTTCTAAAAATACCTTTTCGTTCAGTGTGATGCATGGTTTTTCATGTGAATGCAGTTGCCGGATTTTTAAAATCTGCCGATTCAATGGAAATCTCGAGAGGTGGTAGAAAGTCCGCCTAACCATTCGCTGCGATTACGAATGCGGCGGGCGACGACATTGATCACATTTTCAGCAGATTGCAGTTCACCTTCCACCAACATCAGGCTGGAGCCGAGGATGGCGTCGCGCTGCGCGTCCATGACCTTGGACTTGATGATCAGGTTGGTCGAGCCGGTTTCGTCCTCCAGGGTGGCGAAGACGATGCCGGAGGCGGTGCCGGGGCGTTGGCGATGGGTGACGATGCCCGCTACCCGCACAGTCTGGCCGCTGGGGACGCCAAGCAGGTTTGCCGCGGGAGTGACGCCCAGGCGTGACAGGCGCTGGCGCAGCAGCGCCAGCGGGTGGCGTCCCAGGGTCAGGCCCAGGCTGCGGTAGTCGGCGACCAGAGACTGGCCTTCGGTCGGCGCCGGCAGGGCGATGCGCTCTTCGGCGACGCTGGAGCCCGCCAGCACGCGGTCTAGGCGCTGCACGCCGGCTACTTCCCAAAGCGAGGCGTGGCGGTGACCGGCCAGTGGCTCCAGGGCGCCGGCTTCGGCCAGGGCGCCGAGGGCGTGGCGACTCAGGCCGGTGCGGTTGGCGAGGTCTTCCAGCGAAGCGAAGGGTCGGGTGGTACGGGCCGGCAGCAGTTTTTTCGACTCGTCCTCCGAAAAACCGTTGACCATGCGCAGGCCCAGGCGCACTTCGGGCTCGCCGCCTTCTCCTCGCTCTAGGGTGCAATCCCAGTTGCTGATTTCGATATCGGCCGGGCGGAAGCACACGCCATGGCGCCGGGCGTCGTTGACCAGCTGTGCCGGAGCATAGAAGCCAAGTGGTTGCGAATTGAGCAGGGCGGCGCAGAAGGCCGCTGGGCGGCGGCATTTGAGCCAGCAGGAGATCCAGGCCAACAAGGCGAACGAGGCGGAATGGCTTTGCGGAAAGCCATAAGAGCCAAAGCCCAATATCTGCTGGTAAATCTGTTCGGCAAATTGCTCCGAGTATTCGTTTTTTTTCATCCCCTGAATTAAATCTTCTCTGAATTTCTCCAGGCCGCCCGTACGTTTCCATGCCGCCATCGAACGTCTGACCTTGTCCGCCTCTCCAGGCGAAAAGCCTGCGGCCTCGATCGCAATGCCCATGACCTGCTCCTGGAACAGGGGAATGCCGAGCGTGCTCTTCAATACCTCCCTGAGCTCCGGCTTCATGTAATCGACCTTTTCCAGCTTCTGCCTGCGCCTCAAGTAGGGATGAACCATGTCGCCCTGGATCGGGCCGGGCCTGACAATGGCAATCTGGATCACCAGGTCGAAGTAATTCCGCGGCTTCAGGCGTGGCAGCATGCTCATTTGCGCGCGCGATTCGATCTGGAAGACGCCGATGGTGTCGGCGCGGCGGATCATCCGGTAGGTCTTGCGGCTTTTCCTTGGAACGGAAGACATGCCGAATGGCTTGCCTTCATAGGTGGAAATCAATTTGAACGACTCGCGCAACGCGCTGAGCATGCCCAGGGCCAGTACGTCCACCTTGAACAGCTTTACCAGATCCAGGTCGTCCTTGTCCCACTGGATAATGGTGCGGTCCGGCATGGCGGCGTTCTCCACTGGCACCAAGGTGTGCAAGGGGTGATGTGAAATGACGAAGCCGCCGACATGCTGCGACAGATGGCGCGGCATGCCCTCGATCTCGGCCGTCAACGCCATGAAATTGTTGAGTAGGACACCGTCGAGTTCGAAGCCCATCGCCGCCAGTCGTTCTTTCAGCTGATGATGCTTGTCCCACCAGGCGTGTGCTTTGGATAAGGCGTCGATCTGGTTCAGCGACAGGCCCAGCACCTTGCCGACGTCGCGCATGGCGCTACGGCGGCGATAGCTGATGACAGTGGCCGCGATCGCGGCGCGATCGCGGCCGTACTTGTTGTAGATATACTGGATCACTTCCTCGCGGCGCTGGTGTTCGAAGTCGATGTCGATGTCGGGCGGCTCGCCGCGTTCCTCGGAGAGGAAGCGCTCGAACAACAGATTGATCCGGCCAGGATCGATTTCGGTGACGCCAAGCACGTAGCACACGACCGAGTTGGCGGCGGAGCCGCGGCCCTGACAGAGAATGTCCTTGGACCGGGCCCATTGCATGATGTCGTGCACCGTGAGGAAGTAGTTCTCGTACTCCAGCTTGGCGATCAGGGCCAGCTCTTTCTCGATGTCCTTCCGCGGTTGTTCGGGAATGCCGTCAGGCCAGCGCCAGCGGATGCCGACCTCGGTAAGGTTGCGCAGATGCTCGGTCGGAGTCAGCCCTTCCGGCACCAGTTCATAAGGATATGTGTACCTGAGCTGCTCGAAGCCGAAGCTGCACCGCTCGGCCACAGCCAGCGTCTCGCGCAGCAGTTCCGGCGGGTATAGGCGTTGTAGCATGGCCAGCGAGCGCAGGTGGCGTTCGCCGTTGGGAAAGATCGGCGCGCCGGGATCGCGCAGGCTGCAGCGGGTGCGGATGCAAGTCATCACATCCTGCAAACGCTGCCGCTCGCGGACGTGGTAATGCACGTCGCCCGCGGCCAGCAGCGGCAGATTGTAGCGTCGGCCCAGGCCCTTCATCAGGTCCAGGCGTTCGCGGTCCTGCGGGTGCAGGTGACGTTCCCAGGCCAGCCACAGGCGCGCGGCGAAGCGTTCGCGCAGGGCTTCGACTTCGTCGGCGAAAACGGATTCGGCGATGCTCTGCGCGGGCCAGCGGGGAATCCACAAGGCCAGCAACTGGTCGGTATTGTGTTCAAGGTCGAGCAGTTCCAGGTGGTACTTGCCTTTGCCGCTGCTGCGTCGCCCGCGGCTGATGAGGGCGCAGAGTTGGGAATAGGCGGAGATGGTGGGCGCCAGCAGCACCAGCTTGGGACCGCGTTGCAACTGGAATTCGCTACCGACGATCAATGGCAGCTTCACCTCCTGCCGCTCGCCATTCACCGGGTTCCGGGCTTCGTCCCAGGCGCGCACGATACCGGCGAGCGAACATTCGTCGGTGACGGCGATGGCGCCATAGCCGAGGTCCCGCGCCTGCGCCACCAGTTCCTGCGGGTGCGAGGCACCGCGTTGGAACGAGAAACTGCTGAGACAGTGCAATTCAGCGTAACAACGCCCTGTTGACGCGTTCATTCCCACAGCCCATGCAGCCGCCACTGCGGATCGCCGGGCTCGCGGTAGACCCACAGCTTGCGCCCGGAAGGGTCTTCGGCCAGATGATAGTCGCGGCTTTCCTGGCGGCCTTCCCACCAGCC
>JAQGNS010000049.1 GCA_028291705.1 Nevskia sp. | reverse complement strand
CCGAACCGAGCAAGCCCACTACCACGGTGGGGATCGAGCCTTTGCCGCAACAGGCCCGTAGTCGGCTGATGCGCTCTCCGACCGTGTCGCCCGGCCGGTGACGGCCCCATTCGTCGAAGTGCAGCTTGCCCAGTTCGGCAATGAGCGGCTCACGATCGGCGAGGTATTCAATGTGCACTTTGCTGTTGTTCATTGCACTCGTCGGTAGTCAGCACATCCTACGGGCTGGTTGCCCGCTCCGATGGCGATCATCAGGCCGATGAGCGGGATCATCAGGATAATGTCGAGTACGTGAGCGGCCAGGCGCGAACGGAAACGTGCGTAATCCATAAGCCTTCAGCCCCCTGTTGAATGTTCGGACCCGCGATTGATGCCGTGTCGCCTGACGCAGAAAGTGGATTGTACCCAACGGGAATCCCGGTGGGACGCTTAGCTGATCTGCCCTAGCTGCCAGTGCGGGTAGGATGTGCTGAGCGTAGCGAAGCGCATCAATCGCGAACAGCCTCGCGGTAAACGATGCGCTTCGCTACGCTCAGCACATCCTACGGGTCCGTGCTGTCTCAGCCGCCCCGCCACACCACCCGCCCGATCACATTCAGCCGCTCGATCTTCGTCCCTTCCAGTATTTCGGTGGGGTATTGCGGCGAGGGGTTGTCGCTTTTCACTTCCAGGGAGCCGTCGGTGCGGCGCATCAGGCGCTTGACGCGCAACTCGTCTTCCACGGCGATGGCGTAGACCTCGCCGCTCTTGATGCTGCGGTCGGCCATGTTGACCAGCACGATGTCGCCGTCCTGCAAGTAAGGCGACATGGAGTCGCCCTTCACGGTGATCAGGCGGCACTCGTTCTTGTGCAGGCCCTTGGCCTGCAGCCACTCGCGGCGGAAGGCGTGGGTGTTGTCCACCACTTCCTGCTTCCAGGCGTAGCGGCCGGGGCCGGCGGAGAGCATGGGGCCGTAGACGCGGGGGACGAAGGTGAACTCGTCGGCGCCGGCGGGCGGCGGCTCTTCCACGCGGTAGCCGGTGGGGGCGGGCGAGTGCTCGTCCGACCAGCGCGGGCCGTCGCCGGTGAGCGCCCATTGCAGATTGATGCCCAGGGCATTGCACAGCACCGCGGCGTAGTCGCTGCGTTTGCTGTCGCGCATTTCCAGGGCCTGGATGGTCTGCTGCTTGCCGGGCATGCCGGCGCGCCGGGCCAGCTCTTCCTGGCTCCAGCGCAGCTCTTCCCGCACCTGCTTGATTCGTCCGCCGAGATTCATGTTGTTAACCTAACAACGTACGTTGTTGATTCGCAAACAAAGATTGTTGTTGCCAGTCCACAACAAACGTTGTAAATTGTTGTGGCCATGTCACAACAACTTTATCAAAATCCTTTCGTAATCAAAGCTATTGCCGCCTGTACCGGCTCGCAGTCCGAGCTGGCCCGGCGTTGTGGCGGACGGGTCAAACAGGGCCATATCTGGCGCTGGCTGCACACCCACAAGCTCACCGCCGAGGCCTGCGCCGCGCTCGAATGCGGCTCCGCCGGGGCGGTAACCAAGGCCCAGATGCGGCCGGACCTGTTCGCCGCGGCGGGCAAGATCGGCGGTCGGGCGGGGCGGGGGCCCCGCCTGCCGGAAGCCCCGCCTGCCGCCCAGCTCGCCTTGCAGATCGAGGCCGCGCGATGAATGCCTGGGGCGTCTACCTCGTCATCGTCGGCCCCTCGCTGCTCGGCTGCGTCATCGGCTGGGGCGTGCTGATGCTCGCCAAGCGCAAAGGGTGGGGCTGATGCGCCGCTCATTCCACTTCCACGTTACACGTACCCATCAGTACGTGAGCGCTTTCCTCCCGAGGCGCGGACGCGCCTCCTTCGCCGGCTGCGGCCGGCGCTTTCTATTCCCAAGGAGCCCGGCATGAGCCAGGAGCCGGCTGTGTACAGCACCGTGCCGCGGGTGTCCGCGGCGGGCGCGGAGCGCTTGTGGCGGCAGTTCAGCGAGCTGGGGCAGGCGCATGCGCGCCGTGCCGCCGGCAGCGAAGCCGAAAGCCGCCAGTGTTTCGAACGCGCCGCGGCCTATCGCCAACAGATCCCCGCGCAGCGGCTGGCCGAGCTGGAAGCGCAGCACACCCATCACTTATCGGAGGAGACGAGGGCTGCATGAATTACTACCCCCACAACATCGGCGACTACGCCGCCGCCACGCGCGGCCTGAGCCTGGCCGAGCATGGCGCCTACCGCACCATGCTCGATCTGTATTACCTCGACGAGCAGCCGCTGCCCGCCGCGCCCGAGGCGCTATGCCGCGCCGTGGGTGCGCGCAGCGAGGAGGAGCGGGCGGCGGTCCTCATCATCGCCCTCAACTACTTCGAAGAGCGCGACGGCCTGCTCTATCACAAGCGCTGCGACGAGGAGATCGCCCAGTACCAGTCCAATGCCGAGCGCTGCCGCAACAACGGCAAGAAGGGCGGAAGGCCGCGCATGTTCGGTGGCGATGTTCCACGCGAAACAAAACCCACGGCTAACCCAACCCTAACCCAGGGCAAACCCAACCCTAACCCAGGCCTAACCCAAGGCTTAGCCAACCAAGAACCAATAACCAACAACCAAGAAAAAGAAAAAACCTTTTGCACCCCCTCGGCGGCGAAAAAGGGCACGGGTTCGGCCAACCGGGCAGGGCAGTCGGCAAGCGGCACCTCGCATCACGCGTCCGCGCCTCCACCCGCAGCGCATCGTGATCGCCCAAACCCGCAAGCGCGTGTCATCACGCCAGCAGGCGCTCGCATACCGGCTGTTGGGGACTTCCCTGACGGAAGTCCCCAGCCGGCAGCAGCGCAGGCCGTGAACAACAGCGGTGAAGGATCTCCAGGCGATGCGCCAGCGGAAGCCGGCCGTTCATCAACCCGTGCACCCACGCCCGCCACATCACCAACGTCTGCGTTGAAAAACGAAACCTTGAAAGACCACGAAGACTCATCACCGGAGAAGCCCATCCGCCGCACCTACTTGCCCAAGAGCTTCGCCATCTCCGAGCGCGTGCGCGACTGGGCGCAGCGCAGAGGCCATGACCGCCTGGAGCAGCGCTTCGAATACTTCACCAGCTACGCCGTCCGCCGCGCCGCGCGGTATGCCGACTGGGACGAAGCCCTCATGTCCTCCATCCGCGATGACTGGGCCAAGCTCAACCCGCCGCCCACGGCCCCGGTCTCCTACCTTGGCGAAGGAGACATCCTGTGAGCCGCCATCACCGCAACCACGCCGCGCGCAACAGCGCCCCCGCCACGCGCCAGCCGCCGTACTCGCTCGAAGCCGAGCAAGCCCTGCTCGGCGGCCTGCTCCTCAACAACCGCGTCTGGCACGACGTGGGGGCGCGTCTGGCGGAGGAAGACTTCTACCGCCGCGACCACCAGCTCATCTACCGCGCCATCGGCGAGTTGCTGCTGCACGGCGAGCCGGCGGACTTCGTCACCGTCAGCGAGCACCTGCGCCAGCGCGAGCTGCTCGAGGAGGCCGGCGGCCTCGCCTACATCGCCACGCTCAGCGTCGACACCGCCGGCTCCAGCAACGCCGCCGCCTACGCCGCCATCGTCCACGAGCGCGCCCTGCTGCGCGGCCTCATCGCCGCCGGGCAGGACATCGCGGGCCTCGGCTACAGCCCCGGCGCGCTGGCGCCGGATGCGCTGCTCGACGAAGCCCAGTCCCGCCTCACCCGCATCGCCCGCACCCGGCAAGTGCGCGCGCGCAGCTTCGCCGAGATCATCGAAGTCGCCGACCAGGCCATCAGCCTTGCTCAGCACAAGCGCGAGGCCGGCATCGACGGCGGCGTGCCCAGCGGCATCCCCTGCCTCGATGCGCGCACCGGTGGCTGGCAGCCGGACAACCTCATCGTCATCGCCGCCCGCCCGGGCCTGGGCAAGACCGCGTTGCTCAACCAGATCGCTGTCCACGCCGCCCGGCGCGGCCACGCCGGCCTCATCCTCAGCCTGGAAATGGGTCCGGAAACACTGGGCATCCGCGCCATGGCCAGCGCCGCCGGCGTCAACGTCTCCGCCCTCATGCGCGGTTACCGCGAGCCGCACGAAGCCGCCGCGCAAGCCGCCGTGGAACTCAGCGGCCTGCCGC
>JAQGNS010000034.1 GCA_028291705.1 Nevskia sp. | reverse complement strand
CCGAGCTGACCTTCCCGCACCTGCCGCTGGACCGGCCGCAGAAGCGCGCCGCAGAAGGCGTGCTGTCCGGTCCGTTCGGCGAGATCGTGGCCAATACCTATGTGCCCAAGGTTTCGCAGAGCTGATCTGACATGCACCTGTTCACACGTCGCCGCTTCTCCTTAACCATACTGGCGCTGCTCGCCGCGTCCACCTTGCCCGGCATTGCTGGCGCCGATACGGTGGAAGTGCGCATCGGCTATCAGAAGTCGTCGACCCTGACGGCGCTGCTCAAGGCGCAAGGGACGCTGGAAAAGAAATTCGCCGGCAAGGATGTGCATCTGAGCTGGAGCGAGTTCACCAGCGGTGCGCCGCTGCTGGAGGCGCTCAACGTCGGCGGCATCGACCTGTCCGCCGATGTGGCGGACACGGTGCCAATCTTCGCCCTGGCGGCGGGTGCGAACCTGGCCTATTACGCGCAGGAGACGCCCTCGCCCACCGCGCAGGCGATCCTGGTGCGGGCGGATTCACCGATTCATGATGTGGCGAGCTTGAAGGGCAAGAAGGTAGCGGTGGCCAAGGCGGCCGGCGCGCATTATTTGCTGATCGCGGCCCTGCGCAAGGCGGGATTGAAGTTCAGCGATATCCAGCCGGCCTATCTGTCGCCGGCCGATGGCCGCGCGGCGTTCGAGAACGGTTCGGTGGATGCGTGGGCGGTGTGGGACCCTTACGTGGCCGGGGCGCAGCAGCAGGCCAAGGCACGAGTGCTCACCGACGGCACCGGCATCGCCAGCTATCGCCGCTACTACCTGGCCTCGGCGCCGTTCGCCCAGTTGCATCCGGAGATCGTGCAGGCGGTGTTCGATGCGCTGCGCGATACCGGCGTGTGGGTGAAGGCGCATCCGCAAGATGCGGCGGCAGCGCTGGCGCCGGTGTGGGGGTTGGATGCGCAGACGGTGCGCATCGCCAATGACCGGCGCAGCTATGAAGTGCGCGCGGTCAGCGCGGACGCGCTGGGCGAACAGCAGAAGATCGCCGATGCCTTCCTTGATGCCAATCTGATCCCGAAGGCGGTGGATACACAAGGCGCCACCGTGTGGAAGCCGTTGTGAGCGCGCTATCGCTGCACCGTCCGGAAGAAAACACGGCACCAGCCGTTCCGCCGGAACTGCTGCACATCGACTGCGGTGCGCATACCGCCGCGGTCGAAGCGTTGGCAGCGAAGCTTGCCGCAACAGCGGTAGAGCGCGACAAGCGCGGCGGCACCGCGCTGGCCGAGCGCGCGCTGATCCGGCAAAGCGGCCTGCTGACGTTGAGCGTGCCGCGCCAGTATGGCGGTGCGGGTGAAGCGTGGCCGCTGATCTATCGCATCGTGCGGCGGCTGGCCGCCTCCGACAGTTCGCTGGCGCACCTGTATGGCTTCCAGCACTTACAGATCGCCACCATCCTGCTGTTCGCCAATCCCGAGCAGCAGCAGCGGTATCTGAGCGGCACCATCGAGCACAACTGGTTCTGGGGTAATGCGACCAATGCCCTGGACGGCAATATCGCATTGCAAGCGGTGAGCGATGCCGCCGGCGAGCACTACACTCTCGACGGCTTCAAGACCTTCTGCTCCGGCGCGCTGGATTCGGACATGCTGAACGTGTCGGCGCCGCGCGGCGGCGATCCGGCCAACCGCATCATCCTGACCATTCCCAGCCGCCGCGCCGGGGTGCATGCGAATGAAGACTGGGATGCCATTGGGCAACGCCAGACCGACAGCGGCAGCGTGCGCTTCGAGCAGGTGCGGGTGGAGGCCGATGAAATCCTCGGGCCGCCGGGACCGGGCGGTTCACCGCGCGCCACCTTGCGACCCTGCGTGTCGCAACTGGTGCTGACCGAGATCTACAACGGCAATGCGCTCGGCGCACTGGCCGCGGCGCGCGCCTATACCTTGGAGCAGGCGCGGCCCTGGGGCAGTTCCGGCGTGGCGCGGGCGGCGGAAGATCCGTTCATCCAGCAGCGTTACGGCGAGCTGTGGAGCAAGTACCGCGCGGCGGTGAGCCTCACCGAGAGCGCGGCGCGGACCTTGCAAGAGGCCTGGGACCTGGGCGATGCGATCACGCCGCAGCAACGCGGCGCGGCGGCAGTGGCCATCGCCGAGGCGCGCGTGTTCGCGGCGCGCACGGCGCTGGAAGTGACGGCGCAGATCTTCGAGACCATGGGCGCGCGCGCCACGGCTTCGCGCTGGGGCTTCGACCGCTGGTGGCGCAATGTGCGCACGCACTCGCTGCATGATCCGCTCGACTACAAGCTGCGCGATATCGGCCACTGGCTATTGAGCGGCGAGCCGCCGCTGCCTTCGATCTATTCCTGAACGCACCATGCCCACTTCCCAACTACCCCACCGTTCGTGGCATCGCCTGGGTGCGACCGCCCTGCCCTGGCTTCTGCAGTTGCTGATACTCGGTGCCTGGGAGTACGCGGCGCGTTCCGGGCTGCTGTCGACACGCGTGTTGCCGGAGCCGTGGGCGGTGGTGAAAGCGGCCTGGCACTTGGTGCAGACCGGGGAGATGTGGGCGAACCTCAAGGTCAGCGCCGGGCGCGCCTTCGCCGGGCTGGCCATCGGCGGCGGGCTGGGCCTGCTGCTGGGACTGCTGACCGGGCTGTTCGTGCCGGCGCAGGTGGCGCTCGATACCACCTTGCAGATGCTGCGCAATATTCCGCCGCTGGCGATGATTCCGCTGGTGATCCTGTGGTTTGGGATTGATGAAGGAGCGAA
>JAQGNS010000022.1 GCA_028291705.1 Nevskia sp. | reverse complement strand
CCGGTTCGCGGCATCTAAATGCAGGACTGATACGGGATTGGCCCCGGGAGCTGTAATGCGCGCATCGCAGATCGTGAAAGTGCTGGCCTTCATCCTCGCCGGTGGCGTGGCGCTGGCCTTGCTGCTGGAATTCAGTAGTCGTTCGCTGGGCTGGCGGCATGGCGCAGGTGCCGATGCCGACCGCGGGCCGCCGGTGAAGCAGGTGCGCAGCCTGGAGGCGTTCGACGCCATCGAGTTGCGCAGCAAGGCGGATATCGAGGTGACAGTGGGTGGGGCGCAGACGGTGACGGTGGAAGCGGACGCGCACACGCTGTCGCAGCTGGAGACCCATGTTGAGGGGCACACCCTGATGGTGGACGCCGGAGATGGCAAGGGCGATTGGAAAGGTGACAGCGGAACCCATGTGCATTTCTCGATCGGGCATGATGGGCCGACTTCGCACATCACCATCACCGTGCCTACGCTGACCGCATTGCGCGTGTTGGGCGCCGGACGTTTCGTGCTGCACCAGCTCAAGGGTGCGCAGTTCACCTTCGAGGTGAAGGGGGCCGGTGTGCTGGTGGCGGATGGCGCCGTGGATGCGCTGACGCTGGACCTGAAAGGCGCCGGCAAGGTGGATACGTCCGCGCTTCAGGCGAAGTCGGTCGATGTCACCATCGGTGGTGCCGGCTCGGCGACGGTGCGGGCGCAGGATGCCGTAACCGCCAGGGTGGAAGGCATCGGCCGCGTGATCTACCTCGGCAATCCGCCGACGGTGGTCAAGCGCGTCTCCGGCCTGGGCATGATCCGCGCGGGTACAGCGGATGAGTCTCCGCCGCCGGGATAGGGCGGCGGCTAGCTGCCCTTCGGCCCGAACGGCAGCAGCATCGGCACCCGGCGGCGGTATTCCTCGTAAGCGCCCGCGCCCAGCTCCTGGCTGAGCCAGCGTTCCTCCAGCCGTGCCTTCATCCAGATGCCGATAACGATGAGCAGTGCCCCGGCGATGGCGAGAACAGTGCCCTTCGCTGCCATGGTGGCGAACACCGCGAGCAGGATGCCGGTGTAGATGGGGTGGCGCACCAGGGCGTAAGGGCCGGTGTCGATCACCTTGTGGTCGGCCTTGCGCGTGACCATGCCGGACCACAACCGGCCCAGATGGATGCGCGCCCACCAGCAGAAGGCGAAGCCGAGCGCGATCAGCGCGACGCAGAGCCAGGCGCCGATCCAGCCCACATGCCACAGGCGCAGCACGCCCTCGTAGCCGTGCGCGGGGATGAAGAACAGGACGATGCCGAGAAGCTGCACGATGCGGTAGCCGGCCTCGGCGCCGAGGCCGGGGCGCTTTTCCGTGCTGTTGCTCCACTGCGAGGCGGCAAGCCACGACACGCCCCACAGCAGCCACAGGCCGACAATCGCGATTCCGGGATGCATGGTTTTTCCTCATTGCGTCAGGCTTGTAGTTTCGGCTCAAGCGGCTTGCAACGGAAGCGTGAGTAATGTCACCCCCATCCGGGAGCGGGCGTGACGTCGTCGCCTTGCCGGGATGACGGGCCCCCTTGACATATACACGTTCATGTATAAATATATACACCATCATGTATATAGATATCTTTCAAACCCTGTCGGACCCGACGCGCCGCCGCATCGTGGAAGCGCTCTGGGCCGGCGAACAGGCGGTCAACGACATCGTCGAGGCGGTGGACATCCAGCAGTCGGGTGTCTCGCGGCATCTGCGCATCCTGCATGAGGCGGGCGTGGTGCAGGTGCGTCCGGACGGGCAGAAGCGTCTCTTCTCGCTGCGTCCAGAACCGTTCCAGGAACTCGACGACTGGATCGCCAACTGCCGCGGCCTGTGGGAGCCGCGGCTCGACCGCTTCGCCGCCACCCTGGAGCGCAAGCAGAAGGCGCGCAACCCGAAAAACCGAGGAGAGATGAAATGACGCAGAACAAGCCCAGGATCACCATGGAGCGCACCTACCAGGCTTCCATCGAGGACGTGTGGGAGCTGTGGACCACGGCGGAGGGCGTCGAGTCCTGGTGGGGGCCGGAAGGATTCGCGGTGAAGGTACACAGGTTCGACCTGCGTCCCGGCGGCGAGATGCGCTACGCCATGAGCGCGGTGGCGCCGGAGCAGATCGCCTTCATGCAGAGCGCCGGCATGCCGCTGACCACCGAGGCGAAGCTCACCTATACCGAGGTCAGCGTGCCGAAGCGCCTGGCTTTCACCCAGCTCGCTGACTTCATTCCGGGCGTGGCGCCCTACGATGTGGCGATGCTGGTGGAGTTCCACGCCGGTGCCAGGGACGTGCGCATGGTGCTGACCATGGATGCGATGCACGACGAGGAGTGGACCCGCAACATGTCCATGGGCTGGGAGAGCGAACTGGTCCGCATCGGCGAGGCGCTGGAAGCCCTCGCTGCGAAACGGCGTTAAGGTCGGATCAGCCGTGCGGCCGCGACCATGGGTGAGGCGGCCGTGCGATGACCTGGAGCGCGCCGCCTCGTCCATCGGCTAGAAGTACATCCCCGCCCTGGAGTTGTCGCGCCCGCTGCACTTCGGGGACTACGGCGGCCTGCCGCTGAAATTGATCTGGGCGCTGCTCGATCTCGTCACCATCGCCGTACTCGGCAGCGGCCTCTACCTGTGGTTGGCGTGGCGCCGCAGCAGCGCGCCGCAGGATGTCACCGCCTGGGCGGACGTGGCCGTGGCGGAGAAAGGCGCATGAGCGCGCCGGGTGGCTTCAGGCGCGTCTGGAGCATGCCGCTGCTGCTGGCGGTGCTGACGTTGTTCGGCCTGCTGGCCGCGCTGCTTGGTGAAGGCTGGTGGTGGCCCTTGTCGTGGATCGCGCTGGGCTCGCCGTTGCTGGTGGCAGGATGGTGCCTGATGCCGCAAGACCGGCAACGCTAGCAACGTAGGGCGGAATAAGCGTAGCGCATTCCGCCTTGCGGGCCATGGCGATGAACTCCCAGAAGGCGGAATGCGCTACGCTTATTCCGCCCTACTGTGGGAGTCCTCTCGCTTTGTCAGGGTGTGGTATTGAGATCGACCGCAACGGTAGGTCGGGCCAAGCGCAGCGGGCCCGACACTGCGCCTGCGCCCGGTCGCCGACCTCGGTCTCAGAACTGATACCGCTGACCGAGCTCGCGCAATTCCCGCAACTCCTGCTCATGCTCGGCGCGGCGCTTCACCGCGGTATCGCCCAGGGTTTCACTGAGCACGCCCAGTTCACCGGTCGGTACGCAGAAGCCGCCGAGCAGGCCGAAGGGCCCGGTGGGCACGTCGAAGGCCGGCGCATTGGTGTTCGGCGCGCTCGAGAAATCCAGGGCCTGTGCGAAGTTGGTGGAACCGGCGCGCGCGCCCAGCGGCGCGAAGCCGAAGCGCCAGGCAATCATGTTGAGAATCGAATTGGGGTCGAGCTGCGTGTGCTCGACGTGTCCGCGGCGCGCGCGTGGGCCGATGATGACGCAGGGCACTCGGCAGCCCAGGCGGCCGTCGTTGCCCAGGGCCGCTTCCGCCGACGTCATCGGCCCGAACGGCGGCGCGACGTGGTCGGCAAATCCGCCCCATTCGTCGTAGTTGATGATCATCAGCGTGGAAGCCCAGTGCGGCCCCTGGCGGATTGCGTTGTAGACGCCATTGAGAAAAGCCTGGCCGTCGCGGATGTCGGCATAAGGATGATCGTCCATCGACAGGCCTAGCCCCTCGTGCAGATTGGTGCCGACGTTGTCGATATAGGTCAGGTCCGCCAGCGTGCCGGCCGCGATGTCCGCGGCGAAGCTGCTCATGCTGTACTTCTTCGAGAAGCCGCGGTACTTGCTGCCCCAGTACGCGGTGTACGACGCGTCCACGTAGTAGTAGCCGACGCTGCGGCCGGCCGCCAGCATGCTGTCCCAGATCGTCGGCAGCGTGGAGACCGTGGTGGTGTTGCTCAGTCGATCGGTCTGCCCGGCGTGCATGTAGATGCGGTTGGGCGTGGTCGGCGCCAGGATGCCGCTGAAGTAGCGGTCGCAGATGGTCCAGTTGGCGGCGCAGCCTTGGTAGAACGGCAGGCTGTCGGCGGTGTAGTAGCCGATGGGGAAGGTGTCGCCGTTGGGCTGGGTCAGCAGGAAGTCGTCCATCTTGCCGCCGTTGATCTCGGTGTGGCCACCGTCATAGCTGTGATCCGGATCGGCAAGCTGGCAGTTCTGGTAATTCGGCGCCAGGTCGTAGCTCGAAAAGCTTTTGCCCGCCGTGTCCGTGAAGCTGCGCCCCGCCTGGATGCCGTCGGCACCCGGCACCCAGCCGAGGAAGTGATCGAAGGAGCGGTTCTCCATCATCACCACCACGATGTGGTCGATGCCGGAAGTCTCGGGATCGGGTAGGGCGCCCCCGCCCTGCGGCGAGGTGCTGTCGCCGCAGCCGGGCAGCAGCGCGCCACCGGCCGCGGCCGCCGCCATGCCGGCGATGAAACGCCGGCGCTCCGGGCTGGGTGGATCGCTTGCCGGGAATTCGACGCCCTTGCGATTGCTCATTCTAGAACCTCCTGTTTGCCGCGATGCCCAACGCGACATTGCTGCTCATGAAAACTGTGCGGAGAATCCCGCTTCTTCAGGGATGCGGCTCAGCCTCCGGCATTCGGCAAATTGCCCAGCAACGGCATCTGCACGCTACCCTGGATAGTGACATGCTTGGCGCCGGCCGGATTGGTCTTCAGGCCGGCGGTGGGGTATTGATTGGTATTGGCGCCGAAGATCATCAGGCCCAGTTGATCGCCAACTTGCAGGCGGGTTGCCACGCCGCTCAGGTCGAGGCTGTGATGACCCAGGCCGCGCAACGGCGTGAGCTGGTTGTCCACCAAGTCCCAGCCGGGCAAGCCGAGGGCATGCTTCTGGCCGATGCCGACGTAGATGATGGTGTTCTGCGTATCGTTGTCGGAGGGGCTGTCGGTATCGGTAACGGTCACGTCCAGTGTCGGAATGCCGGCCAGTACGTTGCTGCTGCCGCTGACTGTGAGCAGCGGGATGGTAGTGGTCTGGTTGTCATCCTCTCCCACCGTCACCGCGTTGCCTTTGGCATCGGCGGTAATGGTGAACGCGGTGCCGCCGTGCTGCACCGCATCGGCCGATGCAGAATCGAACGCGGTCAGGCTCAGGCACACCGGATGGGCGCCGAGCACCTGGGTGACGCGGCCGGTCACACCCTTGAGGTGCTCGTCGAAGAAGGCGAGCACGGCGTTATTGAGCGTTACCCCGCCGCAGAGGGTGCCGATGGATAGGGGATCAGGCTGGTAGATGACGTAGGGGTCTTTCACGCCGACAACCAGGCCGGCGTCCGAGAGCGTGGCAAGCGTGTTGTGGCCGGCCTGTTCGGTGAACAGGCGCACGTCGGCGCCGTTGTCCTTGAGCGCTTCGTAGCTGGCCGTCGCCTCGTTGAGATCGAACAGGGTGTCGCGCGGCGACTGGATGTACAGCGCGTTGACCTCCGGCGGAAAGGTCGGCGCCATCCGCGGTGCCGTGCCGGGGCCGCCGTCGGTGGTGACGTCGATCAACGGCGCCAGCAGTTGCGGTGCGGAGTTGTCGTCAGCAGCGCGAGCGTCGGTGAAATAGGACAGGCTGTGGTAGTCGAGGAATTGCAGCAGATCCGGGTCGGGCAGATTGTCGGCGTAGGCCTGCTTGAGTCCCGCAATCACCCAGGGATCACACTGCACAGCCGGCGACGAGCTGGTACAGGAGCCGCCAAGCTCCTGCACCCAGGCTTCCTTGACCACGTTGTTCTTGGCCAGGCTGTAGCGCAGATCATGCCAGGTCACCACCGGCACGATCGCATCGAGCCGCTTCCTGGGGTCGATCGCCAGCAGCATGTTCTGGTAGCCGCCGCCGTAAGACGGGCCGATGGCGCCCAGCATGAGATTGTGCGGGTCGCTGCCGTCGACACTGGGGCCGTAGGCCAGCCAGTTCAGGTTGGCCTCGGCCCAGTCCACCACG
>JAQGNS010000612.1 GCA_028291705.1 Nevskia sp. | reverse complement strand
ACCATGATCGGCTGGAACAGGCCGGAGCCGACCAGGCACATCTGGTCGATGTCGTTGTTGGTGCTGAAGGCGCCTTCGATCGGCGCGGGGGTGACGTACTTGCCCTTCAGGGTCTTGAAGATTTCCTTGACGCGGCCAGTGATGTACAGATATCCGTCCTGGTCGAGGCGGCCGACGTCGCCGGTATGCAGCCAGCCATCCGGCGTGAACAGTTCGGCGGTCTTCTGCGGGTCCTTGTAGTAGCCGGGCGTGACGCCGGGATGCTTGTTCTGGATCTCGCCGCCGTCGCCGATGCGCATCAACGAATCGGCGTAAGGCTTGCCGACGCTGCCGATGCGGTTGGCGCCGGGCAGGTTGACGCTGGCGTAGATCGAGTTCTCGGTCATGCCGTAGCCCTGGTAGATGTCGATACCGAGCTTGCTGTAGAAGTTGAGTACTGGCACCGGCAGCGGCGCGGCGCCGCTGACGCGCAGCCAGCAGCGGTCCAGGCCAAGGCCCTTGCGCACTTTTTTCTTGATGTAGCCGGACAGCAGCGGAATCTTCAGCAGCTTGTCGAGCTTCTTCTGCGGCAGCTGCTTGAGGATCTGGCCCTGGATGCGGGTCCACACCAGGGGCACGCCGTAGAAGCGGGTCGGCCGCACTTCCTTCAGCGTGTCGCCCAGCTTTTCCAGGTTCTCCAGGAACCACACCTGGGCGCCGATGTAGACGCTGACACTTTCCACCGCGCCGCGCTCGAAGGCGTGCGCCAGCGGCAGGTAGGACAGGAAGTGCTCGCCCTCGGGGCGCGCCGGCATGGCTTTCACCGCCCCGGCGATGGTGAACATCAGGTTGCGCTCGGTGACGATCACGCCCTTGGGATTGCCGGTGGTGCCGGAGGTGTAGATCAGGCTCCAGGGATCGTCCGGCTGGCGCGGCGTCGGCTGCGCCAGGGGCGCATGCTTGGCGATCAGGTCATCCCAGTTGTGCTCGCAGGCCGGCACGCCCGGATAGGGCAGGGCGATGCGGATCGTGTCCTTGGGCAGGCAGGACATGAAGCTGTCCACGTCCGGCATCGGGCCGACGAACACCACCTTGGCCTCGCAGTGCTCCACGATGAAGCGCACCGCATCCTCGGACTGCTTCGGATACAGGCCGACGCCCACATAACCGCCGATGCCGGCGGCGAAATCGGCCATGAACCAGTGCGCGGTGTTCATGCCGGTGATGGCGATGGCGCTGCCGGCCGGTACGCCCAGCGCCTGCAACGCGGCCGCCATGCGCCGCGACTGCTCGGCCACTTCGGCCCAGCTATAGGTTTGCCAGACGCCCTTGCGGGGCTGGTGCAGGTAGGGGGTATTCGGGATGGTTTGTGCCCTGTGAAGCAGCATCTGCACCGGGTTCAGCGTTTCGCTCATCGTCTCCTCGACTTTTTGGAGGCTTTTCGGGAATTTGGTGAAGCGGGCGGGTTTTTGCCAAAGCCCGTTCCTGAGGCTCTCATCGTAACCAAACGCCCGTCGCCACGCTCGAATCTGCGCATTTGGTGCTGGTTTTGGCCATGGCGCCAGAACTTTACGTGGGCGGCGGCCGCCGCCACTTGACGGCAAGATTGTTGCAACCCTGAAATACAGGCATATCAAGGTTCCGGTACCCGGCAGGCGGGTCCGCCCAGGCGGACTCCCCCCGTGGCATCGGCACATCAACCAAGCGTGATGTCGGCGGGTCCACAGGAACGCCGGCAACCGTGCAATCGCCGAAACATACGGCGGGGCGCGGTGGGGAAAGGGAGTCACAATGAGTACTGCGCAGACTGCGTCGCCTCTGGCGGCGGGTACGCGGCTTGATGCGTATGAAATCGCCGGCGTACTGGAGCAAGGACGTTTCAGCATCACCTACCTGGCCCGCGATGGCGCGGGCGGCGAGGTAGCCATCAAGGAGTTCCTGCCGCACGAGTTCGCGGTGCGCGAGGACGGTGCGGTCAGGGCGCGGGAAGTGGAAGACCGCACACCCCTGCGCTTCTGGCTGCGCAGCTTCCTCGACAAGGCGGTGCTGCTGCAGAAGCTCAATCACCCCGGGCTGGTGCGGGTGCTGCGGCAGTTCGAGGCCAACGGCACCGGCTACTACGTCACCGAACGCGTCGCCGGGGAGACTCTGGCCGTCATCGTCGAGCGCGAGGGCGTGTTGGGCGAGGCGCAGCTGCGCCGTTTGCTGACGCCGGTGCTGGCCGGGCTGGAGCAGGCCCATGCGGTGGGACTGCTGCACCGGGATATCCGCCCGGAGAACCTGCTGGTGCGGCCGGACGACAGCGCAGTGCTGAGCGGGTTCGGCGTGCTGCGGGCGCCCATCCGCTTCAAGGCACGCACCGTATTCAGCGCCGGCACGCCGCCCTATGCCGCACCCGAAGAGTTCTACATGGCTGGTCCGCATGGTCCGTGGACCGACCTTTACGCGCTCGGCGCCACCGCTTACCGCGTCATCACCGGCGAGGCGCCGCCGGATGCGCGCAGCCGCGCCAGCGGTCCGGCCCTGGCCCCGGTGGCGATGAAAGCGCGGGTGCGCTGTTCCGAGGCTTTGGGCGCCGCCATCGACGAAGCCCTGCACCTGCCCGCCGAGCAGAGGCCGCAGTCGGTAGCCGCCTGGCGCAATGCCTTGCAGGGTGCGGGCACCGAAGAGCCTGAACCGGTCGTCGAAGGCTTTCCTCCCATGGCGCCGGGCGCCGTGCCCCGGTCGCGCTCCAGGCTGCCGTTGCTGATCGGCGTGGTGGTGGTTGCGGCAGCGGCCGGCGGCTATTTCCTGCTGGGCTCCAGGGGCGCTCCGGAGGAGCCGGCCGCAGTGGCGCCAGCGGTCCAGGCCCGAACGGTCGCGGCACCCGCTCCGGCCGCCGCGGTACCGGCTGCCACGGATGCGGCCACCGCGGCAGCCGCTCCCGCTCCGGCGCAGGGCGACGCCGAGCTCGACCGCCTGGCGCTCGACCTGATGGCCAAGGAAAAGAAGGTCGCCGATGCGCGCGACCAGTTGCAGACGCAGCGGGAGCAAGCGGCGCAGGAAGCGAGAACCAGCGTAGCCGCCGGCGGCAGGACCACCGCCGCGGCTGCAACACCGCCGGCGCCATCGCAGGCTGAACTCGAGGCCGCCGAGCATCTGCGGCAATTGCAGGCGGAGGTGGACCGCCTGCGCAAGGAGAAAGAGGCCCAACCCACAGCGCCGGCCATGGTGGCCAGCGCTGCCGCGCCGACCCGCAGCGGTCCGGACTGGCCGACCTGGTACCGGGAAGCCACCAGCAATGTCCGCCAGAGCCTGCGTTATCCGCAGGAGTCGCTGCAGGCCGGCGAGGAAGGCGACATCCTGGTCAAGGTCAGACTGCGCCGCGACGGCAGCCTGATTCGCGCCGAGATGCAGCAGCGCAGCCCCTACGCCCAGCTCAATCGCGAGGCACTGGAAGTGTTTTCACGCATCGGCCGTTTCCCGCCGCTGCCTGGCGACTACCAGCCGAACAACCCGGAAGTCGATCTCAGCATGCCGATCAATTTCAAGATGAATGATTGAATGAAAAAAAGCCCGTCGCGGGATAGCCGCGACGGGCTTTTTTCTGGTACCTGGCTCAGGCGTTGACGGCGCGCTTGAGCTGCGGGGCTTCGCCCAGCTGCAGGCCGCCGTTCTTGGCGACCACGCCGAAATACTGCTCCGGCGTGAACACGTCCACTTCGATCGCATCCAGGCGCGCCGCGGCGGCCTTGCGCACCAGGGCCGCTTCCTCGGCGCTGATGATGCTCTTGTTGGCCGCGTCCTGCGCCAGTTCCTCGGCGGCGCCGCGCGGCAACTGCTGGTTCTTCTGCGCTGCGTGGATCTTGGCCAGCGCCGGCTCGGCCTGGGCCAGCAGCTTGAATGCCTTGATCAGGCGGCCGGTGCCGAGGCTTTCGTCCGGCGAGATGAATACGCCGTTGGTGAGGCGGCGGTACTGTTCGCTGGGCGACTGGATCGCCAGGGCGGCCTGGTTGCCGAGCTTGTCGCCGGGCAGGTGGCCGACCGGGTTGACGCGCAGGAACAGCGTGCCCACGGTGCGCAGCCACCAGCCGAGCAGGCCGGTGCCGAAGTTGGCGTAGATGCCGGCGAACGCCTCCTGCACCTTGGCCAGTGCGTACTGCACCGAGTAGTGCAGCAGCGGCAGGTCTTCCTGCTTGCGGCCTTCGGCCTCGAAGCGGCGCAGCGCGCCGGTGGCCAGGATCAGCCAGGCCAGTGCATCGGAGTAACGCCCGGTGAGCTTGCCGCGCACCTTGAGCTTGCCGCCGATGGTGAACATGGCGAGGTCGGTGAGCACGGCGAAGCGCGTCGCGCTCCAGCTCATCAAGCGGTAGTAGCGAGCGGTGGGGCCGCTCACCGGCGAGCCGGCGAGGAGGCCGCGGGTCAGGTAATGCACCCAGCTGCGCAGGATGTTGAGGATGAAGTGGCCGATCCAGCCCACCAGGTTCTTGCGGAACTGGGCGACGTCGTTGCCCTCCACCGCCTTCACCACGTTCAGCGCATACGGATGGCAGCGGGTGGCGCCCTGGCCGAACACCATCAGGGTGCGCGTCATGATGTTGGCGCCTTCCACGGTGATGCCCACCGGCGCCGACTTGTAGCCCATGCCGAGGATGTTGTTCGGGCCCTGCATCACGCCGGAGCCGGAGAACACGTCCATGCCGTCGGCGGTCAGCTCGCGCGCGAGGTCCGTGGTGTAGGCTTTCATGATCGCCGACACCACCGGCGGCTGGATGCCACTGTCCACCGCGGAGCAGCCGAAGACGCGCGCGCCGTCGAGCATGTAGGTGAGGGCGGCGATCTTGCCGATCTTCTCCTCGATGCCTTCCATGCGGCCGATGGAGATGCCGAACTGCTGGCGCACCATCGAGTAGGGGCCGGTGACGGCCGCTACCGCCTTGGCGCCGCCGATCGCGCCGGCCGGCAGGCTGACCATGCGGCCGCCGGCGAGCTGTTCCATCAGCATGCGCCAGCCCTGGCCGGCGCCGCTCTCGGCGCCGATGATGTTCTTCACCGGCACCACCACGTCCTTGCCGATCAGCGGGCCGTTGTAGAACGGATCGCCGATGGGATCATGGTGATCGCCGTTGCTGAAGCCCGGCGTGCCCTGGTGCACCAGCACGCAGGTGATGCCCACGTCCTCACCCTTGCCCAGCAGGTTCTGCGGATCGTGCAGGCGGCAGGCGATGGTGGCGAGGTTGGCGATCGGGGCGAGCGTGATGTAGCGCTTGCGGAAGTTGAGCTTGATCTTGGTTTCGCCGTCGCTGTCCTTGAACACCAGGCCTTCGGCCTTGATCGAGGCGGCGTCGGAGCCGGCGGTCGGCTCGGTCAGGCCGAAGCAGGGCACGTACTCGCCCGCGGCCAGCTTGGGCAGGTAGCTGTCCTTCTGCTCCTGCGTGCCGTAGTGGATGATCAGCTCGGCGGCGCCCAGCGAGTTGGGGATCACCACGAAGGTGCCCACCGTGGCGCTGACCGGGCCGATCTTGGCCATGATGGTGCTGATACCCAGGATCGAGAACTGCTTGCCGCCGTACTGCTTCGGAATGAGGAAGCCCATCATGCCGGATTTCTTGATGAACGCGAGGATTTCCTCGGGCATCTGCTTGGTGCGCCCGATGTCGTAGCGGTCGACCATGCGGCACAGCTCTTCCACCGGCCCGTCGAGGAAGGCCTGCTCTTCCGCCGACAGCTTGTTGTAGTTCTCCGCCAGGATTTTCTTGAAATCCGGCTTGCCGGCGAAGAAGCCGCCGTCGATCCACACTTTGCCAGCCTCGAGGGCCTGCCGCTCGGTATCCGAGATCTGCGGCAGGATCTTGTTGGCCTTCATCCAGTTCATCAACAATCCAAACATGGCATCTACTCCAGAATCTGTTTCATACGCGCCGCTGATGCGGCGCGTCAACAAGTGTTACGCGAAGCTCTTGCCGGCCTTGGCCATTTCGACCAGGACCGCCGCGGGCTTGAAACGCGGGCCGTATTTCGCCGCGAGCTCTTCCGCGCGCTTGACGAATTTGGCCACGCCGTAGGCATTGATGAACTGCAGCGCCCCGCCCTGGTGGGGTGCGAAGCCCCAACCGAAGATCGAGCCGATATTGGTATCGGCCACGGTCATGACCACCTTCTCCTCGTAGCACCTTGCCGCCTCGTTGGCCTGGGCGAACATCAAACGGTCCATCAGTTCCGGCTGGCTCAACTGGTCCTTCGACAGCGGGAAGTACTTGGTTAGTTCCGGCCAGATGAACTTCTGCCCACCTTGCGGGTACTCATAAAAGCCCTTGCCGGCCTTCTTGCCCGGGCGGTCCAACTCCTTGACCATCAGCACCACCGCCTTCTCGCCGGGGTGGCCGGTGTAGGTCTTGCCCTCGGCGGCGAAGTCCTTGCGGGTCTGTTCCATCACGTGCAGCGACAGCGACATCGAGACTTCGTCGTGCACCGCCAGCGGGCCCACCGGCATGCCGGCCTGCACGCCCGCCACTTCGATCGAACGCGGATGCTGGCCGTCCAGCAGCAGCGCAAGGCCCTCCATCACGTAGGTCGAGAAGGAGCGCGAGGTGTAGAAGCCGCGCGAATCGTTGACCACGATCGGCGTCTTCTTGATCTGCTGCACGTAGTCGAAGCCCTTGGCCAGCGTCGCCTTGGACGTCTGTTCGCCGAGGATGATCTCGACCAGCGGCATCTTGTCCACCGGCGAGAAGAAATGCAGGCCGATGAACTGGTCCGGCCGCAGGCTGGCCTTGGCCAGGCCGGTGATCGGCAGGGTCGAGGTGTTGGAGGCGAAGGTCGCCGTAGCGGGGATCACCGCCTCGGTCTTCTTCGTCACATCGGCCTTGATGGCGCGATCTTCGAACACCGCCTCGATCACCAGGTCGCAGCCTTCCAGGTCCTTGTAATCGGCCGTGGCCTTGATGCGGTCGAGGAATACGCCCTTGCCCGCCGGCGTCTCGCGGCCCTTCTTGATCGCCTTGTCGAGCAGGCCGGCGGAATAGCTCTTGCCCTTCTCCGCGGCTTCGGCGGTCGCATCCAACAGCACCACTTCGATGCCCACCTTGGCCGAGACGTAGGCGATGCCCGCGCCCATCATGCCGGCGCCGAGCACACCCAGCTTCTTCACCGTGGACTTCTCGAAACCTTCCGGCCGCGACTTGCCCTTGTTGATGGCGTTGAGCTGGAACCACAGCGTGCCGATCATGTTCTTCGATACCTGGCTTATGCCGAGGTTGGCGAAGTAGCGCGACTCGATGCGGCAGCCGCTGTCGAAATCGACGATGCCGCCCTCGAACACGCAGCTCATGATGTTGGTCAGCGCCGGGTAATTGCCCTGGCTCTTGGCATCGGCCATGGACGGGGCGATGGCCCACATCTGCGCATTGGCGGGGGACTTGGAATCGCCGCCCGGCCATTTGAACTTCTTGTCGTCCCAGGGCTGCACCGGCTTCGGATTGGCCAGGCACCAGGCCTTGGCGCGCGCCAGCATCTCGGCACCGTCCTTCACCACCTCATTGAGGATGCCCTGCTGCTTGGCCTGGTCGGCGCGCAGTTCCTTGCCTTCCAGCATCAGCGGCAGCGAAGCCTGGATGCCGATCAGGCGCGGCAGGCGCTGCGTGCCGCCGCCGCCGGGCAGCAGGCCCAGCTTCACTTCCGGCAGGCCGAACTTGGCCTTGGGGTTATCGACCGCGATGCGGTAGTTACAGGCGAGCGCCAGTTCCAGGCCGCCGCCCAGCGCCGTGCCGTTGAGCGCGGCGACCACTGGCCGGCCGCACTTCTCCAGCCGGCGCAGCATCACCTTGTAGGCCTCGGCGATGTCGTAGACCAGCTTCACGTCGGTATTCTTGTACAGCCCTTCGATGTCGGCGCCGGCGAGGAATTCCTTCTTGCCCGAGGTGATGATCACGCCCTTGACGGCGGCATCGCCCTCGATGCGCCCGATCGCCTCGGCCAGCGGCCGCGACAACTCGTCGTTGAGCACGTTCATCGAACGGCCCGGCATGTCCAGGGTCAGGGTCACGATGCCGTCGGCATCCTGCTCGTAGCGCACTGCGGTGTTGGTGTCGGCCATGGTTCTGGTGCCTTGTTCTTAGACGCGTTCGATGATGGTGGCGATGCCCATGCCGGCGCCGACGCACAGCGAGATCAGCGCGGTGGACTTGTTGGTGCGCTCGAGTTCGTCGAGCACGGTGCCGAGGATGATGCTGCCGGTGGCGCCCAGCGGGTGCCCCATGGCGATGGAGCCGCCGTTGACGTTGACCTTGGCCAGGTCGATGTCCAGCGCGCGCACCGCCTTCAGCACTACCGCGGCGAAGGCCTCGTTGATCTCGAACAGGTCGATGTCCTTCACCGTCATGCCGGCCTTCTTCAGCGCCTTCTGCGCCGCCGGGGCGATGCCGGTGAGCATGATGGTCGGCTCGCTGCCGATCACCGCCACCGAGCGGATGCGCGCGCGGGCCTTCAGGCCCAGCGACTTGCCCTTCTCGGGGGAGCCGATCAGCACCAGCGCGGCGCCGTCGACGATGCCGGAGGAATTGCCGGCGTGGTGGACGTGGTTGATCTTCTCGATGGTGGTGTACTTGCGCAGGGCGGTGGCGTCGAACGCCATCTGGCCCATCTGCTCGAACGAGGGCTTCAGCGTCGACAGCCCTTCCACCGTGGTCTCGGCGCGGATGAACTCGTCATGGTCCAGCACCACCATGCCGTTGAGGTCGGTGACCGGGATCACCGACTTCTTGAAGTAACCCGCTTCGCGCGCCTTGCCGGCCAGCTGCTGCGAGCGCACCGCGAAGCTGTCCACGTCATTGCGGGTGAAGCCTTCGAGCGAGGCGATCAGGTCGGCGCCGATGCCCTGCGGGGCGAAGCCCAGCTGGTGGTTGATGCGCGGGTCCATGGCCCAGGCGCCGCCGTCCGAGCCCATCGGCCAGCGCGACATGCTCTCCACGCCGCCCGCCACGATCAGGTCTTCCTGGCCCGACATCACCTTCATCGCCGCCAGGTTCACCGACTCCAGGCCGGAGGCGCAGAAACGGCTCTGCGTCACGCCCGGCACGTTCTCGGCCCAACCGGCGTACAGCACCGCGGTGCGCGCGATATCCGCGCCCTGCTCACCCACCGGGGTGACGCAGCCCAGCACCACGTCGTCGACTTGGCTGGTGTCCAGCTGGTTGCGCTGCTGCACGGCGTTGAACAGGTTGCCGAGCAGGTGCACGGGGGAAACCTCGTGCAGGCTGCCGTCCTTCTTGCCCTTGCCGCGCGGCGTGCGCACGGCGTCGTAGATGAAAGCTTCGGTCATGGGAGGCGGTCCTTGGGACGATCGTGGAATTGGTGAATGGGGGAGGGCGGTTGAAGATGACGGTAATGTATATTACTCTTGCATCTCGCCCTGCAGCCCGAGTCGAGGCTGGCGGCGAAAGCAGCGTGGCGCTCCGCGCGGAAATCTTGACCCGGTGAGCATAATCCTATGCCAGGCCTAGGTCAATACGCCTGCGTATGGAGCGGCGCGGCATGGATTTTGGTCTAGTAACTACTATTACTGCGCTTCTGCGCTTCGGGAACGATCATGGGTTTGGGTACGGCTTTGGATGAGAACGGCGCGCCGGCGGAGCGCGAAATGCAGCCAGCGGCGGATCGCTCGCAACTCGATCCGGAAACGCGCTTGCGCATCGAGCAGGCGGTGCTGGATATCTTTTCGGAACGCGAATTCCATCGCGTCGGCCTGATCGAGGTGGCGCGCGGCGCCAACGTCTCGCTGCAGACCATCTACAAGTATTACGGCAGCAAGGAAGCCCTCCTGTTCAGCAGCCTCGATACCTGGATGGGCAAGCTCGGCACCCGCATGATCGATCACCTGCAGGGTATCGAAGACTACAAGGAGCGCTTCCGCAAGGTGTTCTGGGTCTCGCTCGACTTCTTCGAGCGCAACCCCAAGGTCATGCAGCTGGTGATGAGTTCGGTCTACCTCAACACCTGGCGCAAGCAGGAAACCTTCCAGAACCCCGAACTGTTCGGCACCTTCATCCGCGTCCTCGGCGAGGGCCGCGCCAAGGGCGTCCTCAACGACCAGGTCGACGAGAAGATCCTGCTCGACTACATCTTCGGCGTCATGTTCCGGCTGGTGCAGATGTACTTCCACCGCGGGCAGCGTGAGTCGCTGACCAAGCAGGCGAATGTGTTGTTCGAGATGCTGTGGCGCGCGTTGTCGAAGCCGACGTGATGGAGTGGGGCCGGTTACCGCTCGCTCCCCCCAACCAATGTCATTCCGGCGAAAGCCGGAATCTAGGTTTCGGTGAACCTGGGTTTCGGATGAACTCACCTTGGTCGCTGGAGTCTACGCATTCGTAGGATGCGCTGAGCGTAGCGAAGCGCATCAATCGCGACTTTACTCCGTACTCTGAAACCTCTGCGTACGCGCTTGCGCGCGGGTCATTGACCGCGCTTGGTGAAAGTCCGGTTCCGCCCTGAAGGCGGGTTACTTTTCTTTGGGTTTCGCCCAAAGAAAAGTAACCAAAAGAAATGCGACCCGATGTCTGCGCCGAGCAAACACCTATCGGTGTTTACTCGGTCCCCTGCGCTTCT
>JAQGNS010000607.1 GCA_028291705.1 Nevskia sp. | reverse complement strand
TCCATGATGGCGCCGTTCAGCGCCGGCAGGCTCTTCATGAACTCGTCCTCGTTCACCGGCCCCCTGGCGAACAGCTCATCCACTTCCTGCTGCACGCGGCGCAGCACTTCAGGGTGCTTCAGCACCGCGTAGACGATGGCCGAGGTGGTGTTGGCCACCGTGTCCAGGCCGGCGACATAGGGGCCGGTCATCAGCATGATCAGGTCGCGTTCCGGAATCAGTTCCGGGTTGGCCTTGTGCGCTTCCATCACGTCGTCGATCAGGGTTTTCTGCTCTTCGGGCTTGCTCACGCCGCCGCGGGCGGCATCTTCCGCGCGATAGTCGGCCACCATCTTGCGGCCCAGCTCGAACATGCGCGCCTTGGCCCGCTTGTATTCCGGCATCCGCATCATGAACTGCGGCCGCTGCCGGGTGACCAGCACGTTGAGGATGTAGAGGATGGTGGTGCGGATGTCCTTGACGTACTCGCGCGGGGTCGAGCCGGTCAGCACGGTGCCGAGCTGGTCCACCACCACGTACTGCATCGCCTCCACCACCGGCACCAGGGTGCCGACCTTCCAGTCGCGCTCCAGGCTGCCGTTAGTGATGGCCAGCATCTCGTTGTAGCGCCCCCTGATCGGCTCCTTGGAGAAGCCGCGCTTCATGATGCCGCGCAGATCCTTGTGCAGCTCGCCATCGGTGGCGCTGAGCATCTTGGAGGCGCCGAACTCGTCCACCAGGGGTTGCCAGGCCTCGCGCGAACGCAGGCATTCCTTGCCCTCGCGCGTACCCATGAAATTGGCGGCCTCGGCGCCGGCGATGCAGGTATAGGTATTGGCCAAGACCTTGACCCGGAACACCGCACCGTATTCGCGATAGCAGCGCACGAAGAACCGCGCCGGATCCTTGGCGAAATCGAACAGGCTGCCGATCAACGGCAGGCCGCGCACGTAAGGCGGACGCGGCGCCGGAGCGCTGCCGACGGTTTCCATCATGCCCATTACAAATCCCTCCATCCGGTACGGCCGGCCCTTATGGTGCGCGACCCATTAAAACATTTCTATTGCAATGCTATATCAGAGTCGGCTCCGCTGCAGCCCGACCCCAGCCCGGAATATGGGATCATCACCGCATCGCGTACCGTCGAAGGACAGAAAATGAGCGAACCGATCACAACCGGCTCAGCCGCTCCACCAGCCTCGCCGATAGCCGGTTTCTGGCGGCGCGTGGCGGCTTTTGCAGTCGACGGCCTGATTCTCGGGCTGGTTGGAGCCGCCCTTGGCCTGGTCGCTTTCGATCGGTTGGCCGAACTCGGGGCCTGGGGCAGAGCGCTCGGCTTTGTCATATCACTGGCGTACTTCGGCCTGATGGACAGCCGCTACACCCAAGGACAAACCCCGGGCAAGCGACTATTGAAGATCCGGGTGGTGCGCACCGACGGAGCACTGCTCGGCCTGGGCACCTCCATGTTGCGTTTCTGCCTGGTTGGAGTGCCTTATTTCCTCAACGGCATACATTTTCGATTCGATGCTGAAGACACAAGGCTGGTCACGCTTCTTTCCGTTGCAATATTCGGCCTTGGCCTGTCCATCGTCTATCTGCTCGTTTTCAATCGCAGGACCCGGCAGTCTCTTCACGACCTGGTTACAGGCTCCTGCGTCATCAATGCGAGCGGAACTCTGTCGCCGGGGGTGCTCGCGCCGGTATGGCGCGGCCACTATATCGTTATAGCCTTGATCATCATCTCCGCATTGGCGGCGCCGCTAGCGCTGTCAGGAATGTGGCACAACGCGACTTTCGGGCCGCTGCTGGCCACGCAAAAAAGCTTGATGCAGGAGCCGGAAATCAGTTTCGCAGGGGTAACCGCCGGAACTCTCAGGAATTTCAACAGCAACGCGGTCCGGCGCACGATCGGGGTCAAAGCGATACTGGCGCACAAGCTGGACACGAAGGAAGCCCTTGCCGATCGCGTGGCCGGCATCGTACTTGTCCAGTACCCCGATACATCCGGAGTCGACGACATCGACATCACCCTCGTATATGGCTACGACATCGGCATCGCCTCCGCCTGGCGCAGCGAAATCTATCGCCATTCTCCACCCGAATGGCAGCAGCGTCTCGCCGGGGCGAAGGAGTAGCAGCTTGCACACACCTCTCGTGAACAGGGAGGCGGCTAGCGCTCCGACCGAAGTTGCACAGTATCGATTACCCACAAAGTACCGGAAGCGCCGTGGCCGACGAACAGGCACACGGAATGGATCCCGGCCTGCGGCACAATAGCTGCAGATAACGTCTCCGGTCGCTGCGCCGCGGTATGAGCCTGGAGCGGCACCTGCGCCAGCAGCGGGCCGTCGCAACTGTCGCGATGGATCTGCAACTCGCCATGGCGCGTGCGGGGCGGCCGCGGCACCACGTTGCGCGCATCCGTGCCGAGCTGGAAGTTGTACGGCAGCCGGCCCAGGCGTACTTCTATGCGCGAGACACCATTCAGCGGCGCGTTTGCATAGATCCAGCAGGGATCCATGATGTCCACGCGGTAAACCGCTTGCGTGCCGTCGTCGCGCAGGGGCCCGCCCAGACGCAGTGGCAGCTTGGCCGAGCAGCCTTGCAGCTCGTCGCTGTTGCGCAGCAGCAGGCTGGCGGCGTCGATATGCAGCTGTCTGGCTGGCGTGATGGGCCGCCCGTCAATGAAAGCCGCGGCTGTTACCTGCTGCGGCAGCGCCAGTTGCAGGGGCGCCTGGTAGCGCGGCGAATCCATCGCCGGCTCGCTGCCGCCCAGCGTGTAACGGATTTCACCGAAACCGGTCTGACTGGACAACGTGACCGTAGCCTTGCCCGGCATGGTGCCGGGGCTCGCCTCGATACGCATCGCAAAGGCGCTGTCGGCGTAGTCGATGCCCAGTGCCCGGTAACGACCCAGTTCGGGCAGCAGGCGCGACAGGAAATTCTGCCAGTCACGCGCGGCCGCGGGCGACCACGCCACCTCGGCCAGGGCAGCCATGCGCGGAAACAGCGCGTGCTCCACCCGCTGCGGGGTGATCATGTGCTCGGTCCAGACATTGGCCTGCACACCGATGACGTGCCGCGCCTGCGCCGCATCCAGCTCGGCCGGCAACGGCTGGAAGTCGTAGACGTTCTCCAGGGTGATCAGTGTCGGGCGCCCCGGCGGCTCATCATGGCCATCGCCCTGGAGGTAGTCGAAATACAGGGCGTTCGACGGCGCCATGATCACATCGTGGCCCGCGCGGGCCGCGGCGATGGCGCCCTGGGCCCCACGCCAGGACATGACGGTCGCGTCCGCCGGCAGGCCGGCATCGACGATCTCGTCCCAACCCACCAGCTTGCGGCCATGCGCGGCGAGCAGGGTTTCCAGGCGCTGCATGAAATAGCCTTGCAGGGCATCTTCAGTGCTGATGCCGAGCTGGCGCATGCGTGCCTGCACCCGCGGCGAAGCCTTCCACTGGTCCTTGATTGCCTCGTCGCCGCCGACATGGATATAGCGGCCGGGGAACAGCTCCATCACCTCGGCCAGCACGTCGGCGACGAAGCCGAAGGTGCGCTCGTCGACGTTGAGCAGATAGGGATTGACGCCCCAGTCCACCGACACCGCCGGCCGGTCGCCATGCGAGCCGAGCCAGGGATAGGCGGCAATGGCGGCCTGGGCGTGGCCGGGCATGTCGATCTCCGGCACGATGGTGACGTAGCGCGCCGAGGCATAGCGCACGATGTCGCGTACCTGTTCCTGGGTATAAAAACCGCCGGTCCTGGCGCCGCCTTCCGGCGGGGTGCGCCAGGCGCCGATTTCAGTCAGCCGGGGATATTTCCTGATCTCCAGGCGCCAGCCCTGGTCGTCGGTGAGATGCCAGTGCAGGATATTGAGCTTGTGCAGCGCCATCCAGTCGATGAGTTGTTTGACGAATTCCGGCGGCATGTAGTGCCGCGACACGTCCAGCATCACCCCACGCCAGGCGAAGCGTGGGCCGTCGACGATATGCATGGCCGGCACCGTCACCGGTACGCCCTGGGCGGAATCCGGCGTCAGCAGCTGCCATAGCGTCACCGCGCCGTAGTAGAGGCCCGCCGGCGCGCGCGCCGCGACGCGGACGCCTTGCGCGGAGACATCCAGTTGATAGCCCTCGTCCGTTGCGCCGCCGGCCTGCGGGTCGATGGCAAGGACGATGGTGGACCGGGTAGCACCACTGCCCTGCCCCGTGCCGACGGCCAGCTTCAGCCCGCGCACCTGCCGCACATACCCGGCAAGCAGTTCACCGACTCCCAGCGCGTCGGCATTGCCGTCCGGCACCAGGATGAGCGTATCCGCGGCAACGGTGAATGCGCCATCGCGCCGCTCCACCAGGGCCGGCAGCGGCAGCACGGGCAAGCTGCGCGGCGTTTTCACGGCATCCGTGGTGGGCATGACCGGATGCGACCCGCAGGCGGCGACGCCGAACAGGGCGGCGCAGGCCGTCGCAAGGGAAAAGATGGCGATACGAAGCCTGAATGTCATGGTCGGCCAGGGCATATGTAGGGATACAGCCGGCGGCGATCGCAATCCCGAACATCCGGCTGCATCTGCATAAAAAAAAGCGGGCCCGAAACCACCGGGCCCGCACAGCACCTTACCACTGTGGGAGAAACGTGGTTACAGCTTCAGGTGCAACGTTGCAAGGAACTCACGACCGCTCTTGTAGCGGTTGGTGGGCAGGTCCGGCGTGCCCAGGTATTGCGAGTAGGTCGAGTCCAGCAGGTTGAGCGCATCGAAGCTGACCGAAATGTGCTTGGTGATCTCCACCGCGGCGATCGCATCCAGTTGGGTGTAGGCCGCGGTGTAGGTCGCCGGAGCGCCCGCCACGTAGCCGCCCGCCAGGTACTTGCTGCGCCAGTTGTACGACACGCTGGCGGTCAGGCGTCCCTGTTCGAAGTACGGCGTGATGCTGACCGAGTCCTTCGAGGTGTAAGGCAGCGCGCCGCCGGTCTTGGTCCTGCCGTCGGCATAGGTCAGGTTGCCGCGGATACCGAAACCGGTATCGCTGAAGGGCTCCTGGAAGCTCACTGCGAAGCCGTCGACCGCGGCGCGGCCACCGTTTTCCGGACGGGTGATGCCGAAGTTGCAGAAGCCGTTGCCGTCGCAATCCGCGCTGGTGGGCAGCTGGCCGTACTGGATCGGGCTGGTCTTGAACAAGCTGTCGAACAGGCGTTCGGTGCCGGCGCCCTGCTCGATGTAGTTGATGATCTGCTTGTGGAAGTAGGTCGCTGCCAGCAGCGACTCCGGCGCGAAGTACCATTCGGCCGCCAGGTTGAGGTTGATCGACTTGTACGGATCGAGATGCGCATTGCCGCCGGCGCCGGTGAGCACCGTATCGTTGGTCACCACGTAGGGCGCCATCTGGTTGTACGGCGCATAGGCGATCACCTCGGACACCGCACCGCGCAATACCGTGTGCGGCGTGAGGTCGTAGCTGAGGTTCAAGGACGGCAGCGGATCGACGTGAATGGTGTCTTCGGTGGTGTAGACGCCGGCGCCGGCAACCGTGGGATCCGCGCCGCCGGTGAGCTGGTAGCCGGAACTGCTGGTATCCGTCCGCACCACGCGCACGCCGACGTTGCCGCGCAGCTTGTCCCGTCCGAAATTCAGCTGGGCATAAGCGGCCTCGGTGGCCTGCGACACGAGGAAGGTGTTCTGGTAGTAGAACGGATAGTAGAGGTTGGCCTGGCTCACAAGGTTCGGCGTGCCCAGCACCCAGTTGTAGACCGCGTCGCCACTGCCCGGTTGTACGTGGTTGATCGAACCCGGCAGGAAATTCAAGCTGCTCAGGCCGGAGAGGTCGGTCAGCGGACCGGCACCCACCTGCGCCAACGTGGCGGGATCGGTGGCCGTGCCGGCGTTGACGCCGGTGTACACGTTGAGCGTCTGCCCTTCGTGATGAATGGCGTAACGGAAGCCGATCAGCAACTGGTTGATGAAGCCGTCGAAGTCCTTGGTGAAATCCACCTGGCCGTAGTTGTCGCGCGCGCTGTAGGGCTCCGATGCGTAGTTGCCGAAGAAGCCACCGTTGGCCTTCCAATTGGCCGGGTTCTGCGCCGCGTTCGGATCGTCGAAAGCGAAGCCCTGGCCGATGCTCCAGGTGTAGCCGCCGGTGTATACAGGTTCGATGAAGGCCTGCTGCAGCACGTCGTGCGAGTTGCTGATGCCGACCTGGCCGTAGAGCTTCCAGCCCTCACCCTTGTAGGTGCCGTGGAGGTCCAGGCCCTGCGTGGTGATGAGCGAACGGCGCGCATTGGCGTCGAGGATGGTGCCGCCGATGCCGCTGCAGGGCTTCGTGCTGGGCGCGGTCGAGGGATCGCAGTTATGACCGCCGATGATCACGCCGTTGTTGCCCGGAGTGAGGCTGTCGATGCCGGCCTGGGTGCTCGGCGTCCACGCGGTGAAGGCGTACATCGACTGGTTCAGGTTGTCGAGACGATCCTGCATCCACATCGCGCCGACGCCGACGTCGATATTTTTAGTCGGCCGGAACTGGATGTTGGTGTTGACGCTGTCGCGCTTTTCCGTCTGCTGGAAGTAGGCGGCATTGATTTCCTGCGGCAGCAGATCGGTGGGACGCAGCGCACCGCTGGCGATCTGGCTGGTCACGTAGAGGCTGTTCGGGGCGATGGCGGACAGCGGCGAATAGCCGAAGATCTCCAGCCCTTCACGGTTGGTGATCTGTTCGAAGTGCTGCACGGCGACGTTGAAGCCGATCCTCTTCGAAGGATCCTTCCAGCTGTAGAACACGGCCGCGTTGGGCTTGCCGTTTTCCGCCATGTCGTTGTAGTCGTAACCGACCGAACCGGTCAGGGTGTTGGCCGGCAGGTCCAGCGGCTGCAGGGTGTGCATCAGGATGGTGCCGCCGATGCTGCCTTCGATCAGGCGCGCTTCCGGCGTCTTGTAAACCTCGATGGCGCCGAGGATTTCCGGCGGCAGCAGCGAGAAGTTGAAGCCGCGGTTGGGGCTGTCGCCGTAGAGCCAGATGGCCTGCGCCACCGGATGGCCGTCGAGGAAGCTCAGGTTGAGGCTGGGATCCAGGCCGTCGATCGAGACGCGCTGCTGCGCACCCAGGGCATGATCCAGCGTGATGCCCGGCACCTGCGCCAGGGCTTCGGCGGTGTTGGTCGCCGGCAGCTTGCCGATGTCCTCGGCCGTGATCACCTCGGTGATGGAGTCGTTGTCGCGCTTGCGGTCCAGCGACTTCTTCAGGCTGGCGCGGATGCCGGTGACGGTCACCCCCTGCAACTGCTCGGCCTTGCTGGTGGACGACGCGCTGTCGTCGGCCGGTGTCGCGGCCGCGGGTGCGGTGTCCTGAGCGTACGCCCCAGCAGAAACGGTGAAACACGCGGCGATGCCGGCTATGAGTGCTTTTTTACGGTAAGGCATGTTTTCTACTCCCCTCGTGGCTGTGGCTGCATCCGGATACCGCCGGACGCACATCTGCTAAGGCATCTGCTATGGCTCTCTCACTTCCCTAAAACTCCCAACTCGAAACAACCGGCTCACCGCCCGCCGGCGCGCTCCGCTGCGCCTGCGTTTTCGCCTGCTCCACCCAGGTACCAGCTGGCCGCGCCGATCACGCCGATCTGGCCGTGCTCGATCAGGCGCACCGGTACCCGCTCCAGCACCGGGCGCATCTGCCCCTTGTCGAGGAAGCGCGCCTTGAAGGTGCTGTGCAAAAGAAAAGACTGGATCTGCGGCAGGATGCCGCCCGCGAGATAGACGCCGGCCTGGGCGCGATACAGCATCACCAGGTCACCGACCACGCCGCCCATCAGGCCGCAGAACACCTCGAGGGCTTCATGGGCCAGGGCATCACGGCCCTGCATCGCGGCGTCGCTGATCGCCGCCGGAGCGCGCAGCACCGGGGTGGCTCCGCGCAGCGCACAGATGGCGCCATAAAGATTGACCAGACCGGGGCCGGACAGCAGTTGTTCCACCGGCACATGCGTCGTACCACGGCGCAGCAGCCGCAGGATCTCGATTTCCACATCGCTGCCCGGGGCGAAGCTGGTCTGCCCGGCCTCGGTGGCCAGGACCACGGTGGTGCCGCGGCCGGCGGGAATGCGCGCCGCGGCGCCCAGCCCGGTGCCCGGCCCCACCACCAGCACGGGGCCGGTTGCGATTGCTTCGGCCGGGCCGCTGAGCAGGGTGGTGCCGGCGTTGTCGATGCAGGGCACACCGTGCGCCACCGCTTCGAAGTCGTTGACCAGGGCCAGCTTGCGCAGGCCCAGCGCATCGCGCATCTCGTCGATGGAGACCGGCCACGGCAGATTGGTATTGATGACCCGGCCGGCGACCGCGTAGCCTGCACAGGCGACCGCGCCTTCCTCGATGCTGCCGCCGGCGGCGTCGAGGAAGTGCCGCAGGATGGCGGTCAGGCTGGGATAGTCGGCGCAAACGTATTTGCGGAACTGCTCGACCTGTACCGAAGCGGCATCGCCGCGACGGGCGTTGACGATGGCGACACGGGCATGGGTGCCGCCGACGTCGGCGGCAATGAAGCGCCTGCTGCCCTGCTGGGCCTGGACTGAGTCGATCTGGCTGGCGACTTGAATCAAACCTGCACTCCCCTCTCGGTACCACTAACCCTTCGATCACGACGGCCAATCGCTGGCCGTGTGCTCTTGATGAACCGAGTCTCTCTCCGAATGACAACGTTGTCAAGAATGAGACCGCAAGACATCCAAATGAGCCATGAACGGCATCCCGGCCGGGGTGGCGAATCAGGATGCCGGCGCGTAAAAATGCCCTTTTACAATCAATATTTTGTGGCGCCTACTTACAAAATGACCTGAATACACTGGGCATTCACCAATAACCAACCCCAGACAGTCCGCCCAGGTTCGGCGCGCGCAAAACCCCGATCCACGCAATAACGAAAGCAAGACAACGATGACAACGTTGCTCTTATTTCATTCGCAATTGATAATCGGGCAAGACCGCAGCGATACACCGGCA
>JAQGNS010000597.1 GCA_028291705.1 Nevskia sp. | reverse complement strand
CGCAGACGTCGAATGCCCAATGGGGCTGGTTCCTGTGGCTGGCGATTCCAGCCTCCACGGGATCGTTCGGCCTGTGGTTCGTGGCGCTCAACAAGGGCGGCGCGACGAAGACCAGCGGCTACCTGTTTCTGGCGCCGCTGTTCACGGTACTGCTTTCGTTCTTCATCCTGAACACGACGCTGTCCTGGCTGCAGGCCGCAGGCGGCGTCCTGATCGGGCTTGCACTGTGGCTGGTGAACCGGGAACTGCCGGCGCGCTCCCAACGTGAGCGCGTGGATGAGGCGGCCGCCGAGGGAGAGCCTTAGGCCGGCAGCTTTCTCACAGCCTCAGCAGCGTCACTTCGCTAGTCGCGCCCTACTAATCGCGATTCGCCGGAACGACCGCCGTGGAGTCAGCCGCCTTCTTGAAGCGGATGGCATAGCGGGCTTCGTCGGCCTCGAAGACTTCGCCGATCAGGTCTTTGCGGACCTTGCATTCCTTTTTCAAGGTGCTGCCGTCGGCGCCGCGCTCGACTTCTTCGGTCTGTTTGGTCGAGGTGATGATGACCCGGACCCGCTGATTGGTGTCGAAGGCCTGCTTCACGTTGGCGCGGAATTCGTCATTGCCGGGGCCGGTCCACCGGTCAAATGAGCCCCTGGCGACGAGATAGCCCGGCTCCGGCGCGAAATGGTGTTCCCAAAGGCTTACCACCAATGAGCCATCCCTTGCGACAGCGCAGACGGACCGGTGGTTCTTCTGTTTTGCGTCGTAGGCTTTGAATGCAGTCGCCAGACCAATGTTCAGCATCGATAGTTCACTCCAATTCGGCAGTGTGACATACAAACGGATTGGGGGATTTGTGCTTGTGGCGATATTGCTGGCCTTCGTTGATCACGCGAAGGCAGTGATCCGGGGCACGAATGATGCGCTCCGCTACCTACCCCTCACCCTGACCCTCTCCCCCAAGGAGAGAGGGGACTGGCGCACCGGGCCTGATCGGCGCAGTTAGCTGGTGAATAAAGGAGCGGAGTAACTCGCCTCTCCAGGCTCTCCTCTCTCAGCCTGTGCAGCCGAGTATCACTCACAACAGCCGCGTATCCTGCGGCGCCTGATTGAAGCGGTCGTGCAGGCCGTCGACATATTTGACCGGCGCTGTCGCCAGTTCGTCGGCATCCACGCCGTCGAGCGCGGTGACGGGAACGGCGCAGAACACGCCGCCCATGGACGCGTGCTCGCCCCAGGCATAAACCCGCACGCCGCAGATCTTGCAGAAAAGGTAGTGCAGGAAGGACTCGGACTTGCCCGGCGGGGTCCAGCGGTACTCGGTCAGCGCTTCTTTGCCCGCAAGCAGGCGGAAGCGGTTGCCGGGGACGAAGGCGAACCAGGCGCGCGACTTGGCGCAGAGGGAGCAGTTGCACTTGTTGGTGCCCTGGGCCAGGTCGATATCCGCTTCGAAACGTACCGCGCCGCAATGGCAGCTGCCGCTGTAGGTCTTCTGCATGTCGGTTCTCCTTCCTGTGGATGCCGCAACCATGATAAGCCTGGCGCGGGCTCAGGCCGCCAGGTATTCCTGCAGCAGCTCGAAGCATTCGCCCCAGCCGCCGCGGTGGCCATCGCGACTCGCCACGGTGTCGAAGAAGTTCTGGTGGAACAGCATGCGGGTCTTGCCCTGGTAGTCTTCCAGCTTCACTGTCACCAGGGTTTCGTGACCAGGCGTGCCATCCGGCTGGTCCCAGCTATGGGTGAAGACCAGCAGGGTGTTCTCGACCACTTCGCGGTAGACGCCGCCCAGCCAGAGGTCCTTGCCTTCGGGTGAGCGCATGCAGGAGCGCCACTTGCCGCCGGGGCGCACATCGCCCTCGTTGTGGGTGAAGACGAAGCCGCGCGGACAGGACCAGCGGGACATGTCCTTGGTCCAGGCGCGATAGACCAGGGCGCGCGGCGCGTCGAACACGCGCGTCATCACCAGTTCCAGGTCCGCCGAGGGCTCGGCGGCGTAGTCATTTCTTCTTGCGTTCATGTTTCTTCTCCTTGCCTTGCAATTCATTCAGGTAGATATCGAGACGGTCGAAGCTCTCGTCCCAGTAGCGCCGGTATTCCTCCACCCAGGCGGCGATGTCCTTCAGCGGGCCGGCCTGCAAGCGGCATGGCCGCCACTGTGCCTCGCGGCCGCGCACGATGAGGCCGGCGTGCTCGAGTACCTTGAGGTGCCGCGATACCGCGGGCAGGCTGATGGCGAAGGGCTCGGCCAGTTCCTGCACCGAGACCTCGCCATCCGCCAGCCGCGCCAGGATGGCGCGCCGCGTGGGATCGGCCAGGGCGGCGAAGGTGGTGCTGAGGCGGTCGGGCGTCATCGGCGGGTGCGGTTCCGTATTTAACCAATCTGTTAAATACACTACTCCGACTTTCCGGCGAGTGCAAGCGGGGGCGCCTGATCGGTCAGGCAGGATCAGCGTCGATTGAAAGGAGGTGTTCTAAAGCAATGGTGCACGCCTTGGCTGCTTGCCGGCGGATCAGGTGGCAAGCGACGGCAACCTGAACAACGCAGGTTCATTCACCAGGCCGAGGATGCCCGGTTTGCCCGGCACAGGGTTGAATCCCGTGCCGGGCTTTGGCTATATCGCTTGCGCTCAGGGCTGCCCGGTGAAGATGGTGACGTTGTCGTCGTCGGTATTCGTCACCAGCAGGTCGAGCCGGCCATCGCCGTTGAAGTCACCGGCGGTCGCGGCGAATATGTCACTGCCGGCGGCCATGGTGCTGACACTGGGAAAGCCGCCCTTGCCGTCATTGAGCAGGATGCTGATAGTGCCCGGCTCGCTTTGATTGGCGACCATCAGATCGGCGTGTCCGTCGCCGTTGAGATCGCCGATGAAGATGGCGATAGGCGTCTTGCCGACCACCAGGCTGGGGCCGTCGGTGAAACCGCCCTTGCCATCGCCATACAGCGGCATGACGACGCCCGGATTGGTGTTCAGGTTGCTGACCACCAGGTCGGGAATGCCGTCGCCGTTGAGATCACCGGCCGCCAGGGCCAAGGCGTAGCCGCCGATGGGGTGCTCCGGGCCGACGGTGAAATTCCCATGGCCGTCGTTGAGCAGTAACTGCACCGCGCCATCGTATGGAAGGGCTAGCGCCAGGTCCAGCGTGCCGTCACCGTTGAAGTCCGCCACCTTCGGCGAAGTATCGCCGCCGCCGACCGGCAGCGTGGCCTTGGTGGTGAAATGGCCGCTGCCGTCGTTGATCAGGATCGACACGGTGTTGTCGTTGCTGTTCGCCACCGCCACGTCGGGATGGCCGTCGCCGTTGAAGTCGCCCACCGCAAGACTGATTGCGCCGCCGCCCACCGCTACCACGCTGGCCACCGAGAAACCGCCCGAGCCGTCGTTGAGAAGGAAGGTCGCGGTCCCCGGTATTTGGGTCGTCACCACCAGGTCGAGGTGGCCGTCGCCATCGAAATCGGCGGTGGCGGCCCCCTGGGGTATCCCGGGCAGACCGATCAGGGGGCCGGCGGTGAAGGTGCCGTCGCCGTTGTTGAGCTGCGCCTGGACGGCCTCGTTGTTGTCCCAAACGATGGCGAAGTCCAGCTTGCCGTCGCCGTTGAAATCGCCCACGGCCAGCCCGTCCGGTGTTCCGCCGCCAGTGATGGGGCTCCCCTGCACGAAGGTGGCCGATGACGGCACGATGCCGCCGACGACATAGCTGCCGTTGAAGGCCTGGGGCAAGGTGCCGCCACCACCTCCGCCCAGGCCGGTGGTCAGGGTGTAGTTGACGGTCTCACCGGGGAGGAATGGCTTGGCCGGGGTGAAGCTGAGAATGTTGTCGAGCGCATTGGCGCTGTAGGCGCCGCTATAGAGGCCGGCGGCGCTGCGCGGCCCGGACTGGCTGCCGCTGACCACGAAGCTGGCGAAGCTGGCCGCATTCATCGGCGCGCAGAAACCGACGTTGACCGGCGCCGCCGGGCTGACGTTGGCGATGCTGTAGGGCGCGCTGGCCACGCTGATCCCGGCATTGTTGACCAGGGTAGCGGTCGGCGCCGCCGCTGCGCCGGCGGTACGTACCGTGCAGACCGGATCACCGATATTGGTCTGCGCCACGCGGCCGCCGAGGACGGCGAGATCGATGCTGCCGAGCGTGGCGGCGCGCAGGCTCGCCGCGACATCGCCGGCGATGGTCTGCTCTTCGGCGCTCTCGGTGACGCGGGTGTTGGCGTCGTCGATGACCTGGAAGATCATGGTGATGCTGTAGGGGTCCTGCTTCGCAGTGGCCTGCAGCGGCAGCTTGAAGGAGAAGCTGACTTCGCCGTCCCACTGGTTGTTGGCGGGGCTGGCCGGCAGGGCGCGGCTGGCGGCGGTGTTGACGTTGCTCACCACGTAGCCGTAGGGAAACAGGCCCGTGGCGCCCGGGTCGAGTGTGATGGCGGCGACCTCGCCCTCCGTGAACACCTGCAGGGATTCCAGTCCCGGCTGCACCATCACGCCCGCACCAGTGCCGGTATTGAACTGCATGCCGTGTGTCGGCAGCAGGCTGGGTGCCAGGGCCTGGGTGTCGGCGGTGCTGCTGCCGTCGTACAGGCTGATGTTGCTGATGGCGGTGCCGGCGATGTTGCCGGGAACATCGGCGGCCAGCAGCGTCAGGTTATGGCTGGCCGTGGTGTACGGCGCGCAAGTTCCCGCCGGGTTGCAGAACTGGGCGTTGCGGACCTGATAGGCCACGGTGAAATAGCGCTCGCCGCCGGCGCCGCGAGTGCCGACATCGACGGTGCTGGCGGAGACCTGCTGCACATCGAGGCCCGCGGGCATCGCGGTCGGCAGGGCGACGTGTGCCTGCGGCCCGGAGGTGCCGGACAGCATTTCGGCATTGGACGTCATCTGCCCGCCACCGATGCCGCTGATGGTGATGCGCATCAAGCCCAGGCTTGCCGACGTGGCGGGCGGCGGCGTGGCCGCATCGCTGCCGCCACTACCTCCGCCTCCGCCGCAGGCGGTGAGCATGATGCAGGCTGCCAGCGCGGACGAGGCGGTCAAACGGGGCACTTCGAAACGGCTGCTCATGACTTCTTTCCCTGATCCTTGGTTTAACTGTTTGCTCCGGCAGCGGTGGCCGGCAAATCCGTTTACGGCGGCTGGCTCAGCTTTTCGTTTCGCTCAGCAGGATCTTGAACTTCGAGTTCAGACTGCTGAGGCAGGCATTGAGCTCGAGCTTGTTCAAGGTGTAACGGCCCTGCAGGTCGGTGAGGCGGTCGAGCGCCCTTTGCAGATCCGCCGGGCTGCGCGCGGTGTGGATCTGCAATTCCAGCAGGC
>JAQGNS010000539.1 GCA_028291705.1 Nevskia sp. | reverse complement strand
GTGGCGCCGGGCGCGGTGGGTGAGTACAACGGCAAGTTCATGGTCAACCAGATGGTGTTGCGCGGGCAGTCCTGCGCCACGCCGCCGGGCCATGCGCGGGCTACGTATCGGAATTTCTTTCCCCCAGCTGCACGCTGGCAATTCAATGGCTTCCGCCTTGCGGAGGATGTATGAACGCTCAAGCAGCAACGGCTCAACTCGGGGTACAGCAGTTGCAGGACCTGGAACCGACGCTGGAGGAATTCGAGGCGGCGGTGGTCGCCGGGCTTTCCGCCGCACAGAAGACGCTGCCCTGCAAGTTCTTCTACGACGCGGCGGGCTCGGTGCTGTTCGACCGCATCTGCAAGCTGCCGGAGTATTACCTGACGCGCACCGAGCTGCGCATCCTCGACGACCAGGCACCCGCCATCGCCGCACTGCTCGGCCCGCAGGCCAGCCTGGTGGAGTTCGGCGCCGGCTCGGCCAGCAAAGTGGGGCTGATCCTGTCGCGGCTGGAGCAGCCGTTCTCCTACGTGCCGGTGGATATTTCGCGCAAGCACCTGCTCGCTGGCGCGGCCGGCGTGGCGCGTGCCTTCCCCGGCCTGCGCATCGCGCCGGTGTGCGCCGATTACACGCAGAACTTCGCCCTGCCCGCTGCTGCCTCGGCGGCGCCGGGTGCGCTGGCCGGTTTCTTCCCCGGCTCGACCATCGGCAACTTCACTCATCCGGAAGCGGCGGTGTTCCTCGCGCGCACGCGCGAGATTCTCGGGCCGGGCGCGGTGATGATCGTCGGCGTGGACCTGCAGAAGGAAGAACGCGTGCTCAACGCGGCCTACGACGACGCGGCCGGCGTGACGGCGGAGTTCAATCTCAACCTCCTGCGCCGCATCAACCGCGAGCTGGGCGGCAACTTCAGGATCGGCGAGTTCGAGCATGCGGCGCGCTGGAACGAAGCCGAGGGACGGGTCGAGATGCACCTGGTCAGCCGCAGCGCGCAGAGCGTGCGCATCGGCAACGCGCGTTTCGAGTTCCAGGCGGGTGAAAGCATCCACACGGAGAACTCGTACAAGTACAGCATCGCCTCGTTCCAGGCGCTGGCCAGCGACGCCGGTTATGTTCCGGCGGCGTGCTGGACGGACGAGCGGCAGCTGTTCAGCGTGCATGCGCTGCGCGTTCCGTAAACTTCAATTAATACAGGCTGTTGCACGAGAAAATCGAGCGGCGGAATTGGCCGGACGTTAAAAAACGTAAAGCGCCGAACTTACGCCCCGGGGTGGTGCCTTATCTTCGCTACGGCACTTCCCTCCCTGGGTCGCCGTAGTAGGGCAGCGGCTTTCCCCCTTTGACGCTGTCCGAGTGGCGGCGCCAGTGAATTCCCCGTTCGCTGGCGCCATTTTTTTGCGGGGGCGGAAATCGCCCCGCATTTCTTTCTCCCGCTTCGTCTCCTCCGCTTCATTGCCCCTGCTGCATTCCCGGCCGAATACGTTAGGCTTGCTGCGCCTCATCGTATTCATTGCATTGCCGGGGATTTGCGCAGATGACGGAGCATCCACTCCAGGGACGCACCATCGCCGTGGCGGAGAGCCGCGAGCTGGACGTATTCGTCTCCATGCTGGAACGGCGCGGGGCGCGCGTGCTGCGCTGCCCGCTGGTGGGGATACTCGATGCGCCGAATCCGGCGCCGGTGCTGGAATGGGTGCGCTGGTTCAACAGCGGCGCCTGCGATGATTTCATCGTGCTCACCGGCGAGGGGCTGCGCAGGCTGTTGAGCTGCATCGAGCAGCACGAGCCGGCGCTGCACACGCCTTTCATTGCCCACCTCACGCGCGTGCGCAAGATCACCCGTGGGCCCAAGCCGGCGCGTGCGCTGCGCGAACTGGGGTTGAAGCCGGATATCGCGGCAGAAGTGGCAACCACGGCGGGCATCATCAAATCGCTGCGCGAACTTGATCTGGGCGGGCGCGGCGTGGGCGTGCAGCTTTACGGCACCGAGCCCAACCTGCCGCTGACGCAGTTCCTGCAAGAAGCAGGGGCCAGCGTGCGCACCGTGGCACCGTATATCTATGCCGACAACACACACGATGCGGAAGTGATCGAGCTGATCGTGCACATCGCCGCGGGCGAGGTGGATGCCATCGCCTTCACCAGCCGGGCGCAGGTGGAGCGGCTGATCACGGTGGCGGAGTCGGCGGAACAGGGCGAGGCCTTGAAGGCGGCGCTGGGCCGGATCTGCGTGGCGGCGGTGGGACCGGTGGTGGCGGAGGCGCTGACGGCGCAGGGCATCCGGGTGGACCTGATGCCGACGGAGTCTTATTTTCTGAAGCCGTTGACCAGCAAGCTGGTGGAGGCTTTGGGGGGTGGGAAGGCGGATAGCGGGGCGGAGGCCTGAGTTGCCGGTTCTGAGTGGTGAAGGGAGTGATGGCGGAATGCGCTGCGCTTATTCCGCCCTACGGTGGGGGTTATCTTGATGCTGACCGTCATTGGATTTACATGGACAAAAACTCCATGCGTGCCATGTGTGCCAAGGGTTTTTGTTGGCACGCATGTGGTGAGCGTTAAAGAAAGCAGCGGTTTTTGGGGGGCTTCGACGGGGGATGGCGGAGGCGCTGGACCGGGCCAAGAGGGTTTCTTGGTGGCCGGGAAGGCGCGGAGCGCCGGTAAGGGTTTTTCGGGCTTTTTGGTGTTCATCCCTGCCTGGCTCGTGCCATAGTGGGGCACGAATAAAACCCGGGCGGGGCGCTTGCGTTCACGCCGGAATACAAAAAGCCAGGGGAGAAACCCGCATGATCCGGATCATCACGGCTGCGTGGCTGTTGGGGCTGTCCGCGTTGTTGCTGTTGCCCGCCGCGGCGCGGGCGGATGCGGTTACCGACAAGTCCTGCGCGTGGCTGGTGGAGCCGACCACCGACCGCGAGAACATCCTGTTCCCGGAAGTGACCACGCGCTACCTCGGGGCGATCATCCCGGCGCTGCCGGGCGGTTATGTGGAGGTGAAGGGACAGTTCCCGCATTCCCGGTACATGTCGCTGCAAACCTATACGGCGACGCTGCAGACGATCAGCAATCTGCGCGATACCGATATCCAGCCGGATGCGGGCTCTTCCAATCCCTTCCTGCCGGGCGCCGACCGTACGGCGGCGAAGCGCGACTACACGGTGCGCGTGCTGCTGCAACAGGCGCCGGCTTCCGGCGGGCCGCCGAATACGCTGTATTACCTGGGCAGCGCGGGCTCGCGCATCGGCTATGTGCTGGTCTACCGCATCTACCTGCCGGACGCGGGCACTCAGCCGTTCGGGGCGGAGCTGGCGCCGGCCCTGACGGAGGTATTGCCGGGCGGCGTGCGCGTGCCGATCCCGACCTGCCCGGACCCGGTGCCGGATACCAGCTTCCTCACCAACCTGCTCGCCGCCTCGGGGTTGTCCGACTATCCGCTGCCGCCGATCGGGCTGTTCGGGCCCAAGGTGCCTGCATGGCAGAAGTATGTGAACCTGGGCGTCAGCGAGGTGAACATCCTCACCGACAATCAGATCCTCGGGCCGTTGACGGCGCCGCTCTCGGCGCTGGCCGCCAACCTTCCCGCCGGGCTGGGGGAGAATGCCGACAACAAGTATGTCTCCAGCCTGATCTCGCGCGAGTACGGCGACGTGGTCGCCTTCCACGCCCGCCTGCCCACCACGCCGAAGACCTATGACGGGCAGCCGACGATGGGCACGGGGCAGATGCGCTTCTGGTCGATGTGCACCGGCGATGTGGCGACGCAGACCTACGACTGCCTGGTGGACAAGGACATGCCGCTCGCCGCCGACGGCACCTACACCGTGGCCATCTCCACCGCGAGCGACCGGCCGGCCAATGCCACCGACGATTGCGGCGTGGCCTGGCTGCCGTGGGGGCCGACGATCCAGACCGGGGTGATCATGCGCAATATGCTGCCGGATGCTTCGTTCACGCAGTCGGTGCAGAGCGCCACGCGCGGCACGGAGCAGCAGACGCTGGGGCCTTACTATCCGGTTGGGACTTACTACGCGACGGCGAAGGCTTTCGAGGATGCGTTGGGTTGCCATGCGCCGGCGGTGGCGGCGGATGGGGATACGGCATCGGATGGGGGGAGCAGCGGTAGCGGCGGTGGTGGTGGTGGTGCGTTTGCACCAGGGGTGATGTTGATGGTGGCTGGTGCGGCGGGCTTGCGAGGGTTGCGGCGGAAGCGCGCGATTGATGCGCTTCGCTGCGCTCAGCACATCCTACTGTAAGGTTGCTGATAGCGAAGCGTAATTCTGAGTTGCCCTTCCCGAGGGCGAAGGGATGAACGGCGGAATGCGCTGCGCTTATTCCGCCCTACGGTGGGGCCGCAATATTTGGCGGATGGCGCGGTTATCGCGCTGTATGTTACGGCCAGTTGGCAGCAGCAATCCGGTCATGAATGTGTCAAGGCGCTGACATTTTGGCGGCCTAGCCTTCGGTTGGTTGAGCCATACCCAATCAAAGGACTGATCATGACCACGACGGATCGTCGCAATTTCTTGCGGCTGCTCGGCAGCACCTCCCTTGCCTCGATGTTCCCCGCCAGCATTGCCCGCGCGCTGGAGCTTCCCGGCAATCATCGAACCGGTACCATCGAGGACGTCGAGCATATCGTCGTCCTGATGCAGGAAAACCGTTCGTTCGACCATTACTTCGGCACGCTGCGCGGCGTGCGCGGTTATGGCGATCCGCGGCCGGTGAACCTGCCTTCGGGCAAGCCGGTGTGGTACCAGCCGGACGGCAGCAGCTATGTGCTGCCGTTCCGCCCGAACGCGGACAAGCTGGGCCTGCAGTTCGTCGAGGATCTCGCGCACGACTGGACCACCACGCACCAGGCCTGGAACCAGGGCAAGTACGACCAGTGGGTGCCGAGCAAGGGCGCGGCGAGCATGGCGCACCTGACGCGCAAGGACATCCCGTTCCATTACGCGCTGGCCGATGCCTTCACCATCTGCGACGCCTACCACTGCTCGCTGCTGGGACCCACGGACCCGAACCGCTATTACATGTGGAGCGGCTATGTCGGCAACGACGGCACCGGCGGCGGGCCGGTGATCGACAATGCCGAGGCCGGCTACGGCTGGTCCACCTATCCGGAAGTGCTGGAGAAGGCGGGCGTCTCGTGGAAGATCTACCAGGACGCCGGTACCGGCCTCGATGCCGCGGGCTTCTGGGGTTGGACCGACGATCCCTACATCGGCAACTACGGCGACAACTCGCTGCTGTATTTCCACCAGTACCAGAACGCGCAGCCGGGTAGCGCGCTGTATGAGAAGGCGCGCACCGGCACCAACATCTCGGCCAGCGGTACGCTGTTCGACATCCTGCGCACCGACGTGGCCAATAACACGCTGCCGAAGGTTTCCTGGGTGGTGGCGCCGGAGGCTTACACCGAGCACCCGAACTGGCCGGCCAACTACGGCGCCTGGTATGTGTCGCAGGTGCTGGATGCGCTGACCAGCAACCCCGAGGTGTGGGCCAAGACGGTATTCCTCGTCACCTACGACGAGAACGACGGCTTCTTCGACCACGTGGTGCCGCCGTATGCGCCGCCTTCCGCGACGCAGGGCAAGTCGACGGTGGCGACGACCAACGAGATCTTCGCCGGCAGCTCGGGCAATCCCGCCGGGCCTTATGGCCTGGGCGCGCGGGTGCCGATGATGGTGGTGTCGCCGTGGAGCAAGGGCGGCTGGGTCAACTCGCAGGTGTTCGATCACACCTCGATCAACCGCTTCATCAGCGAGCGCTTCGGCACGGTGAAGGCGCCGCTGACGGAGCCGAACATCACGCCGAGGCGCCGCGCGGTGTGCGGCGATCTGCGCAGTGCGTTCGACTTCACCAAGCCGGATTCGCGCAGCGTGACGCTGCCGGAAACCAGCTCCTTCGCGCCGCCGGATCAACTGCGGCATCCGGACTTCGACGCGGTGCCGCCCGCGCATCAGGCGTTGCCGGAACAGGAAGGCGGACTGCGCCCGGCGCGTGCGCTGCCCTACGAGTTGCACGCGGCGGGCTGGTCGGATCAAGGCAATTTCTGGATCGACTTCGTCAACACCGGCCTGGCCGGCGCCTGCTTCCATGTGCGCTCCGCCGATGCGGCGAGCGGGCCGTGGAGCTACACGGTGGAAGCCGGCAAGTCGCTGGCGGATTCCTGGGCGGTGGCGGGCGCGTACGATCTTTCGGTGTATG
>JAQGNS010000530.1 GCA_028291705.1 Nevskia sp. | reverse complement strand
CAGCACCTCATGCGCCGGCCAGATCCCCGCCTTCTCCCACTCCGCCACATGCGGATTCAGCTCCTTCTCGACGAAGGTTTTGACCTGGCGGTAGATTTCTTTATGCTCGTGGGTAATCAACATTACTGTAGTCCGGTGGAGAGGGAGGCTGCGGAATATATACGGGAAGCGAACGGGATGGTCAAACAAAAGCGATTCAAAGTAACCGCCTGATGTTGCACAATGGAAATATAAATTACCAGTTAATGTCGTTCTAGACGACATCTTTTTGACGTGCGACTGGGTTACGCGGGAGAAAATTTCGTGTGCCAACTGTGGCCTACGTCTCAAATTAAATTGGCAACAAGCCCAAAAATTGCTTGGGAATACTCTGCAGCTACTTGCCTGCGAGTTACGCTTCCCGATTTCGCTCAAGGTAGCGCTCGGCTCGTTTGATCTGCTCCAACGGTATAGCCTCAGGTCTCGTCCAGTTCAGCGATCTCGATCATCGCTGCGTCTGCTTTGTTCTGCAGATTAATGTCGCCGGTGACGAGTAGAACACGGGCGGTCGGGCGCGCCGCTTGGATCTGCAGGATACTGGCGATGATCCGATCGTCTTCATTTTTGGGATCGAGCCATGAAATGCTCTTCGACACGTCCGGCTCGTTGTGAACGGCGCGAATCCGGATGGTCTTGTCGGCAATCACCCCTTCGAGAAGCGGACCTTGTGCCCGCCAGCCCTTAATCCGGGTGATGGCCCTTTTGGCCTTGTCCCTGACCTCAGGATTTCGATGAAGCATCTTCAGGCCGTCTAATTCTTTCAGCACTGTCGGAAGCAGTAGGAATTCAAAGGTAGGCTCGTAATAAAGAATCCAGTCGCCTTCTGCTTGCTTCGCCTGGCTAAGATAGGTCTTAGGAAAGTGATAACGAACGTCCGCCTGATCGTCGTATACCGAGCTTTCTGCGATTGTGAAGATCGCGTTCGCCATACTAGTTTTTTGGAACAACAGAAGCGAACAAAGGACTTCCGCCAACACCAAGCGGCGGGATCATATTACAACTGAATTTCGCCAAACATCGGATAGTGACGATAGTGCCGATGATAGGCGTCTATCTGATCACGGAGCAACCGAAATCCAGCGGCGCCATCCATTTCGCCATCTGTCGGCGAATGTGGAGATGGCATCATTCGATCAAGCGCAATTTTTTCCTTTATCGTTAGGTGTGGCACCATAATGGGATCAGCAGCAACCCCCTTCAACCCAACTTCTTTATTCGTCATGTTCGAATTGCCCAATGACTTCTTTACTTTGGCCACTTCTGAAGCTGGCTTTGCGTACGAAATATTCGCAACGACAACTCGGTTCGTCGTAGCGACGAATCTCGGCACTTCGAGGGATGCACGGGGAGCAACGTTGAACAATGGCATTGGAGTGGCGCCGGCCTCGCGGCGCTTGGCCTCATCCATGTCCGATTTCCGTTCATTGGTATAGTTGATCCACGAACGACTAATCTCCTTCATCTTCACCACCGCTCGCCGATACGCAGGATGACTGCTATCGACTTCACGTTTTGTTGTAGTCCAGGGAAGTTGATTCGCATTTCGCGAATGGAACGAAACTACGCCGATAAATCCATTGTACTGATAGTGCCAAAATGGAAATCCATCGTCGCCCCATACCGTTCTGTTGGACTTATCCGAAGCAATAACAACTCGATCATTGCAAAGTACAAACCAGCCGTAGTAGTCCGTCTCTGCTCGTTTGCCTTCTGGAGGCTCGAGATCCTCTGGGGGCAATCCAGCCATGCCAGCGATTATGTCCACTTCAACGCCGGAGTCATCTGTGTACTGCAGACGAATAGCCTTGAAGTGCTCGCTTTCGCGGACAACAAAATCAAATCCAAGCACCCTTTGGCCGTTGACGATTATTTCAAACCCTTTTGCCAAGAATTGAGCGTAGTCTCGGCCCACTATTCGTGACAAACTATTCGCAAATGTCGGATTCGCAAACTGGGCGGATATCCCTTGATACAGCTCCGTAATTGCGATCTTGGTACCAGTCTCTTGAATTCGCTCCGCGTCGTCCAAATCGAAGTCCCAGTCTTCACTAGGAGGCTGTTTCCCCGGTTCCGGTACCGCGTCCTTACCCAGCCATTCCGTTACGTTAATGTGCGTCTTAAATGCCTCCGCGCTGGTTGAACTGTGAATATCAATGACATTGCCTATTTTGAAGATAGCGCGCTTCATTCCAATCCCATATAGACCTATCGAGTAGTCGCCATCGGTTGGAGTATTAGCGCGCCGTCCGAAGTGAAACGCATAATCGATCGCTTCTGAAATTTTAATGCCGCCACAGTTGTCGACAATATCAAATCTATTCGCTTCGAAATCGACTTTGGCAACGAACCCCGAGTAGTCATCAACACGCACACCGGGACCTTCTGCGTGTCGAGCTTTACGGGCCCCGTCTAAGCAATTATCGATTAGGTCGAGGATGCAATCCTCAAGAGAGATATCTTTGGTGATCATCCGAACAAAGAAATCCTTTGTCGGTGTCGCATGTGCCTTGTGTGTAGCCACGGCTCCCCCTGATGATCGCTATTACGCTTGTTAGCAACTTGTCTTTAGCAAAACTACCACCCACCATCAGTATTCGGTGGACATTATTCAAATAGCAACAAAGTCGCACGCATCAAAAGACTCTTTACACAAACCATTGTCGCTAGGCGCCAGATTTAGCAGAACCTGTAGGTGACCGGCGTAAGGCGGTCGCGAAAGCCATCTTCTTTTTTACGGCGAACTATTTCCACGACCACAGTTTCTGGTCGGGACGGCATCATCTGTGTAGACCGAGCAACCTAGGAAAAGAGATGGAAACGCTACCCACTACCTTTGCGCAGGCAGCCAGCTTGATTCAGGGACTCGGCAACCTTTCACCGGCAGCCTTGATAGCGCTGGTGTCCGTCGTGGCCTTGATCACGGCCACAACGACGATTACGGCCATAGCATGTAAGGCGCTTGATGTCGTGGGCAAGGCCAGAGGTGGCTGAAGATAAGGAGGCGGAGTAAACAATCTAATGCGGCACGCCCGCGGTTCCTACCCCTTGCCATCCGGTAAAACCCGGAATATAAAGAGTAAGCGGTGGTTTTCACGCACCACCCCAAAAGCCCGCCTCTGGCGGGCTTCGTCGTTTCCGGGCCCTGAAAAGCCCCAAAGCCCCAAAAAGCCCCAAATAGCCGCACCGAACCCAAACCGCCGCAAGGCGGTTTTTTATTGCCCGCGGCCTTCCCCGCCGCCCTCGTACCCAGGAGTCCCCATGCAATCCCAAGCCCCCGCCGTCCGGCGGATCATCCGCCTGCGCGCCGTGCGCGAGCGCACCACCCTCAGCAGAAGCACCCTCGCCAAGCTCGAAGCCGCCGGCCAGTTCCCCCGCCGCGTCGAGCTCGGCCTGCGCGCCACCGGTTGGTACGAAGGCGAAGTCACCGCCTGGGTCGAATCGCGCCCGCGTAAAGGAGCCTGAACATGCCCCGCACTAATTCCCCCTCCGCTTCCGCCAACGCCGAAGCCGGCAACGACCTCGGCAGCGTCTTCGCCCACAAGATGCGCGCCGGCTGGCTGCCCGCGGGCGTGCACACCTGGCGTGCGGCGGACGGCACCGCCCTGTTCCACCGCCTGCGCTTCGTCCGCCCCCTCGGCCACGAGCCCGGCCGCTCGCTCAACCCCTGCACCGTCACCCTTCATTACAACGGCCGCGCCTGGTGCCGCGGCGAACCGCCGGCCCCGCCCCAGGGCCGCCCCCTCTTCATGCTCCCCGAGCTGCTCGCCGCGCCCGTCTCCAGGCCGGTCTACTGGGTGTGGGACGAATCCGCCGCCGCCGCCCTCACCAGCCTCGGCCTCCCCGCCACCACCGCCAGTCCAGATCTCGCCGTCACGGACTGGTCCCCCCTGCGCGGCCGCTGCCTGCGCCTCTGGCCCGTCTCCTCCGGCATCGCCGCCCGGCGCCAGCAGCGTGAACTCGCCACCCACCTGCGCCAACTCGGCTGCACCGTCGAAGAGCTGGAGCCCGCCGGCCCATCGCCAGACACAGCGGCGGATCCCGTCGCCGCCACCATCGCCACGCTCGATTGGCAGGCCCAGGCCGCGCGCCGCGCCGCCGCCCCCAGCTTCCTCACCGTGCGCGCCGAAGAAGTCCCCGCCGAGTCCGTGCGCTGGCTCTGGCCCGGCCGCATCGCCCTGGGCAAGCTCACCCTCATCGTCGGCGATCCGGACCAAGGCAAAAGCGTCCTCACCGTGGACCTCGCCGCCCGCGTCACCCGCGGCGCGCCCTGGCCGGTGAATGGCGGCGCCTGCCCGCGCGGCGAAGTCCTCCTCGTGTCGGACGAGGACGGCACCGCCGATACCGTCCGCCCCCGTCTCGACGCCGCCGGGGCAGACGTCAACGCCATCCACATCCTCCGCACCGTTACGCCGCAAGGGCAGGGCGCCCGCCGCCTCGATCTTGAGCAAGACCTCCAGGGCCTCGCCAACTTCCTCGCCGCCCACCCGAATGTGCGCCTCGTCTGCCTCGATCCCCTCACTTCATACCTGGGCGAGTCGGATAGCCACCGCAACGCCACCATGCGCGCCCTGCTCCAGCCCCTGGGCGAGCTGGCCGCCCAGGCCGGCGTCGCCATCGTCGCCGTCCTCCATCTCAACAAGTCCGGCCACCGCGCCTCCTCCCTCTACCGCGTCAGCGGTAGCCTCGCCTTCGTCGCCATCGCCCGCGCCAGCTTCCTGGTAACGAAAGACCCCGCCCACCCCGAGCGCCGCCTGCTCCTCCCCAGCAAAAACAACCTCGGCCAGCAAACCCACGGCCTCGCCTACCGCATCACCCCAGCCCCCAACGGCGCCCCCCGCATCACCTGGGAATCAGAGCCCGTCACCATCACCGCCGACCAGGCCTTAGCAGGCATCACCCCCGAAGACCCCCACCCCGAACTCACCGAAGCCGCCACCTGGCTCCGCGAGTTGCTGGCGGAATCCAGCCTCCCCGCCACCGAAGTTAAAAAAGCCGCCACCCAAGCCGGCCTCCCCTGGCGCACCGTCCAACGCGCCAAAAAACCCGCCGGCATCACCTCCCAAAGAACCGGCTTCGGCCCGGATGCCACCTACACCTGGCGCCTCCAGTCCCAACCACTCCCCGCATGCGTGCCAACAAAAACCCTTGGCACGCATGGCACGCATGAAGAAAACCCACCCGAAACCCCATGCGTGCCAAATCCCGCTTCCCCCGAAATTGACCCCACGGATTCCCCTCTCACCCCTTCAACTCCCTCACCTTGAGCGGGCATTTGTAGGGCGGCCTATGGCCGCCGGCTTTGCTGTTTACCAACCCCAACACCAAACCCCGTTCGTCCCGAGTGAATCGCGAAGCGATTTGTATCGAGGGATGAGCCAGCACCGCACTCAAAGCAAACCCGTCGTTAATCCCCTCTCCCGTTTACGGGAGAGGGGCAGGGGGAGAGGGCTCGCGCAATCCCCACCCATGGGCCATTTTTCCCCGCCCCCCTGGCACCAAGTGTCAAGCCCCCTCAAGCCCACACTGATTAGATAACCAATATCAAAAATTCCGCCACGCAAGCCAGCAAAAGCCGGCCAAGCGTGCACGCAGCCAATCCCAGGGGTGGCCATGAAACCAAAACAAAAACACGCACACCGCCTCTTCCTGGCAAGCCTCTCCCTGTCAGCAGCCACACTCTCCGCCTGCACCAGCAGCACCCCCGCCAACACCTCAAGCACCTCCACCACCACAACACAACTAAGCTTCCTCCACGTAGCCCCCGCCACTGGCCCCGCCGCACTCCCGCAAATCGTCGACGCCAACAACCGCATCGTCCTGCTGCGTGGTGTGAATCTAAACGGCATCCGCGACGACTACGTCGACTCCGCCACCCCGCTGCAAACTCCGTACCCCATCGACCCCAGCGCCTACACCAACGGAGCCTGCCCCGCGCGCGGCGCCGGCGTCCCCACCATCCCCATCTGCGAACTGGACGCCGCCCAGCTCCAGTCCTTCGGCTACGACTCCGTGCGCCTGCCCGTCTCGTGGTCCCTGCTCGAGCCCCAGCCCGGCCAGATCGACCAGACTTACATCGAGCGCATCGTGCAGATCGTTGCCTGGTTCAAGCAGGCAGGCATCTACACCGTCATCGACATGCACCAGGACGCCTGGAGCAAATACGTCTTCACTGCCCCCGGCGCCATCTGCCCGCCGCCCTTCACCGCCGTCAGCGGCGCCCATGAAGCGGACGGCGCCCCCCAGTGGGCCAGCAATCATCTGACGCCCGTCTGCGCACTCGCCGGCATCCGCGAAATCGATCCCGCCGTGGAAGAAGACTTCTCGCGCTTCTGGGCCAACCTGCCCGCGCCGGACGGCGCCGGTCTGCAAGACCACTTCGCCAAGGTCGTCGTCGCCCTCGTCAGCCGCTTCCACAACGAGCCCGCCGTCGCCGGCTATGAGCTGTTCAACGAGCCGTTGCCCGGCCTGCTGGTCGTGCCCGAACTGGTGGACCTCACGTCCACCTTTCCCTTCTACGCCAAGGTCATCAAGTCCGTCCTCGCCGCCGAGCCGGACTTCACCCAGCTCTTCTTCATCGAGCCCGACGCCCTGCGCAACATCACCGACCAGCGCAGCGAATTCACCCCATGGTCGCTGTTCAGCAACTATCCAAACGTGGTGTATGCCCCGCACGTCTACACCCACGTCTTCACGCTGGATGCCGAGCTCGCCTCCCTCCTGCCCAGCGCCATCCTCGCCCCGTTGTTCCCCCTCTCCAGCGGCTACGCCAACGCCGTAGGCGACGCCAAGGCCCTCGGCCTGCCGCTGTGGGTGGGAGAATTCGGCAACGGCGTATCGGATGACGACACCATCCTGCGCGGCCACTACCAGCTCGAAGATCAGTACACCATCGGCAGCTCCCTCTGGCTGTGGAAGCAGGACGGCAACGCCGACAACACCGACGGCTTCGCCGTCATGCACGGCCCATTCCCCACCGGCGCGCCATTCCCCAGCCGCCTCAAATTCACCGCGCGCGTCTATCCCCTCTACACCGCCGGCACCATTCAGAGCCTCACCTACAACCCCGACCAACCCTCCTTCGACATGGTCGCCACCTCCCCGCAAGTAGCGTTGGGCGACACCACCCACGCCACCATCCTCTTCATCCCCGCCTCTTTCACCGCAACCCTGCAAGCCGACGGCGCCCAGACCCAATTGATCAACCACACCGACGGTTCACGCGAGCTCTACGTCTATCCCACCGGCGGCACCTACCACATCCACTCTTAGCAGCCCCACGCGCGTTCGTCTCTGCTTGTCATCCTGAGCGCAGCGAAGGATCTGGCCTCGCACTCCTCAAGGCCGCACTCCTCGTAGCTAACGCTCCCCTCTCCCGCTGCGACCGAAGGGAGTCCCCGTGGGACGGGAGAGGGGCAGGGGAGAGGGCCTGCGCACTCCGCCAAGAATTCCGCGTGCCCATTAAAAAAATCCTTCACTTCCCGCCGCGTGGATCCCCCGGCAAATAACTCCCCGTCACCTTGCGATAAGCATCCGAAGTCAGCGGCCCCGGCCCCCCATCCACCTTCACGAAAATTCCGGGATGCGTATTCAGCCAGCGTTGCAGATCCTTCACCTGCGCCAGCGTCGCCGCGTCCTTTGGTGTCTTGGTCGAATAAGCCGGCACCAGCGGCGGCGCGTCATCGTCCGGCGCCGGCTGGTCGTCGAACTCCATCTGCCCCAGCTCCGCCATGCGCCGGAGCAACACCGCGGCCCCGCACTGCTGCGTGGTTGCGGTCGGCGACCATGTGCCGTCGGCAATGTACTTGCCGCTGGTGTAGTGGTTGGAAAACCCCCACAGGTAAGGCGTTAGCACCTCCGGGTGCCGCGTGCGGTAACCCCAGCCGTTGTACCCCTCCAGGTTGTACAGCGTGCCCGCCAGGCTCCAGTCGGAACTGCCGTTCAATTTCTGGCAGGCCAGAGCATCGGCCGCGCTCGCCTCCCAGGTGAAGGGCGGATTGCCGGTGATCGGGCGACCTTTCGGCACATGGACCGTGCGCGCCGTCAGCGGATCGCCGTTGTGCAGATGGCATTTGAAATTCTGGCTGGACTCCATGTTGTGGATCGCCGCCACGGCAAACCACGGCACGCCGGAAGTTCGCTCCACCGTCGCATAGCGGGTCTTGTTGGCAACCAGCGAATTCACCAGCTTCAACACCGTAGCCGTTTTGGCCGGGTTGATCTGGCAGGAGTTGAACAGCCCCTCGTATTCGGTGCGCAGGGCGGCGGTCAGTTTAACGGTCGGCATGTCAGGCTCCGTGGTGACAATAGGCAGTGCGCGCCGCCGGCAACACCCCCATCCCCACCGGCGACGCGCGCCTACACCATCGCATCAGCCCACAAGCCCGGCCGTGACCGCGATCACACAAAGCCCCGCATTCACCAAATCCCGGCTCACCCCGATTTTGTAGGGCGGCCTATGGCCGCCGGCTTTCCTGCCCACCTTCCGCAATTCCCCCCAACTGTCAGGCACAGGTCTAAGATAAAGCCGCCAAAAAAATATTTCGCCGCCCCCTAAAATCCCTGTCGATCTTCCAGCCTCCCGTTCGACTGTAGGACGGCAAACCACGCCGACCATGCATCAGGAGCAAACCATGCAATACCTACTGTTGATCTACACCAGCGAATCCGAAGAGGCCAAGATGAGCGAGGCCACCGTCGCCGGAATCATTGGGGAATACCACGAATTCACCCAATCCATCATCCAGGGCGGCCAGTACAAGGGCGGCGAGCGCCTCAAGCCCGTTGCTACCGCCAGCACCGTCCGCATCCGCAACGGCAAGACCGTCATCACCGACGGCCCCTTCGCCGAAACCCGCGAACAGCTCGGCGGCTTCTATCTCATCGAAGCCAAGAATCTCGACGAAGCCACCGCCATCGCCGCCCGCATCCCCAGCGCCAAGAACGGCAGCATCGAAGTCCGCCCCATCTGGCCGATGTCCTAGCGCAATGCCACGCAGCGCCGCACGCGATAGCTCGCGCCATGCGGCGCTGCGTCTTGCTGTGTCTTGTCATGGATTCTTCTCCACACTCCGTTCGTCCCGAGTGCCGCGCGTAGCGCGGTGTATCGAGGGACCAAGGACGCGATGCGGACCAGGGCCAGTTTTTAGTCATGGAGGCCAAACTCCATGACACAACAAGCTGAAGCCCAAACGCCAGCAGCAACCGCCGCATCAACCGCGGAAACAGTCTTTCGCCAAGAAGCCGGCCGCGTCCTCGCCACCCTGATCCGCCTCCTCGGCGATTTCCAACTCGCCGAAGAAGCCAGACAGGAAGCCTTCACCGCCGCCCTCGAGCAATGGCCAGCCAAAGGCATCCCCGAGAACCCGCGCGCCTGGCTGGTCGATGTCGGCCGCAACAAGGCCATCGACTTCATCCGCCGCCAGGCCCTGTTCCGCAGCAAGTATCCAGACCTGGAAACGAGCGCAATCGAACAAGCCGCCGCCGCGCCAGGCGAAGATGAAGCAGACGATGCCGCCTTCGGCGACGACCGCCTGCGACTCATCTTCACCTGCTGCCATCCCGCCTTGAACATCGAAGCGCAAGTCGCCCTCACCCTGCGCGCCATCTGCGGCCTCAGCACCGAAGCCGTGGCCCGCGCTTTCCTGGTCAGCGAAGAAACCATGGCGCAACGCCTGGTCCGCGCCAAGAAGAAAATCCGCGACGCCGGCATCCCTTACGAAACCCCGCCGCCCCATTTGCTCGACGAGCGCATCGCCGGCGCACTCGCCGCCGTCTACCTCGTCTTCAGCGAAGGCTACGCCGTCACCTCCGGCGAAAACCTCATTCGTGAAGACCTGTGCAGTGAAGCCATCCGCCTCGGCCGCCTGCTCGATGCGCTGCTGCCAAACCGCGCCGCCATCCAGGGCCTGCTCGCCCTGATGCTCCTGCACGACGCGCGGCGCAAAGCACGCGTGACGCCGGGCGGCGATATCGTTTTACTGGAAGATCAGGATCACACCCTGTGGAACTGGCCCCAGATCGACGAAGGCCTCGCCCTGGTCGAGCGCGCCCTGCGCATCAAGGGCAAGGTCAGCCCCTACACCGTGCAAGCCGCCATCGCCGCGCTGCACGCCCGAGCCCCGCGCGAGTCCGCCACCGACTGGCCGCAGATCGTCGGCCTCTACGAAGTGCTCCTCCACATCCAGCCTTCACCCGTGGTCGAACTCAACCACGCCGTAGCCGTCTCCATGGTCGACGGCCCCGCCCGCGCCCTCAACCTCGTCGACTCGCTCGCCGCTCGCGGCGGCATCGACGACTACCACCTCCTCTCCGCCGCCCGCGCCAAACTCCTGCACCGCCTCGGCCGCCGCGAAGAAGCCCTGGACGCGTACCGCACCGCCCTCAGATCCGCGAGGCTGGAACCCGAACGAAGATTGCTTGCCCGCCGCATCGCCGAATTCGACGAGGCCCCGACACCCGGATGAGGAGCCGTCATTCCCGCACAGGCGGGAATCCAGTTTTGCTTTGAATTCACTGGACGAGTGCAACGCAACCGGTCTGCGCGCCAACCCTAAACCACAAACACCCGCGGCACCGCCACCCCCGCCATCTCCCGCACACACTCCCCGAACAGTCCCGACAACTCCGTCTCATCCGGATTCACTTCAATCATCCGCGCCCCGCTGCGCGCCGCCACCGGCACCAACCCCGCCGCCGGATAAACAATCCCCGAAGTCCCCACTGCCACAAACAACTCCGCCTGCTCGATCAGCTTCTGCGCCCGCGCAAACACCGCCGCATTCACCGCATCCGCAAACCAGGTGATATCCGGCCGCAACAGCCCACCGCACAACCCACAATCGCGGTTCTCATACTCGGCCGCACTCAGGTCCTCGACCGCCCCATGCCGCGCACAGCGCATGCGCCACAAACTTCCATGCAACTCGACCACATCGCGCGCCCCGGCTCGTTGGTGCATTCCATCCGTGTTCTGCGTGATGAGGCTCAAGCCGGGATGCGCCGCCTGCAACGCCGCCAGGTGCACATGCCCTGCATGCGGCGCGCAAGCCAGCACGCGCCCGCGCCGCTGCTCATGAAAATCCAGTACCTTCCCCGGATCCGCGTCAAAAGCCTCCTGACAGGCGTATTCTTCCCACCGGTACTGCGCCCAGATGCCGCCGCGCCCGCGATACGTCGGCACGCCGCTCTCGGCCGACATGCCGGCGCCGGTGAAGAACACCACACGTGAATACGCACCCAACGAGATCGGTTTCATCATGAACCTCTACGACCGTTACCTGCTGCCCACCCTGATCGATCTGCTCTGCGGTATCAAGCCGGTGCAGCGCCAGCGCGCCAAGCTCGTGCCGCGCGCGCAAGGCCGCGTGCTGGAGATCGGCATCGGCACCGGTCGCAACCTGCCGTTCTACGACAAGACCCGCCTCTCCGAACTCTACGGCCTCGATCCCGCCCTGCAAATGCACCCCAAGGCGCGCGAGCGCATGCACGCGGCCGGCATCGAAGTGGAGATGCTCGACCTGCCCGCCGAAAAGATTCCGATGCCGGATGCGAGCTTCGACACCGTCGTCACCACCTTCACCCTGTGCACCATTCCCGACGCCGTCGCCGCCCTGCGCGAAATGCGCCGCGTCCTCAAGCCCGGTGGCCGCCTGCTCTTCTGCGAACACGGCAAGGCCCCGGATGCCTCGGTGCATCAATGGCAGAACCGCCTCACCCCGCTATGGAAACCCATCGCCGGCGGCTGCCACCTCAATCGCGACATCCCCGCGTTGCTGCGCGAAGGCGGCTTCCACATCGAAGACATGGAACAGCTCTACCTCCCCGGCCCGCGCCCCCTCACCTACAACTACTGGGGCAGCGCCACCGCCGCCTAGGCTTCGCTGCCCAGGCGGCGCGCCGCTTCCGGCTTACGCGGCCGAATAAGTGATGTATCCCTCCGGGCCCTGCGAATACCAGGTCTTCGGATCATCGACATTGAGGGGAATGTCCTTCGCGAAGCGATGCGGCAGATCGGGATTCGCCAGGAATTTCCGCCCGTAGGTGATGGCATCCGCCGCCCCGCTGGCAAGCGCCGCCTGGCCGCGTGCGAAGTCGTAATCCGCATTAAGCACCAGCACACCCTTGAACGTCTTGCGGATCAGCGGCGCTACCGGCGGACGGTCCGACTTGCCGAAGGTGCCATCCGGTCCCGGCTCGCGCAGTTCCAGGAAAGCGATGCCGAGCGCATCGAGCACCGCTGCCGCCGCCGGGAACAGCGCGTCCTGGTTGCTGTCATCCACGCCCTGCGAATCGCCATTCGGCGACAGGCGCACGCCGATGCGGTCCGCGCCCACGGTCTCGATCAGCGCCTCGGTCACTTCGCGCAGCAGGCGAGTGCGGTTCTCGATCGGGCCGCCATAACTATCCGTGCGATGGTTGCTGCCGTCGCGCAGGAACTGGTCGATCAGGTAGCCGTTGGCGGCGTG
>JAQGNS010000513.1 GCA_028291705.1 Nevskia sp. | reverse complement strand
GATTTCGCCTCGGCTGCCCGCAACTCCATGCTCTCCGTCCAGTTCCCCGAGCGCATCGCCCAGCTCGACCGCCTGGCCCAGACCAAGACCATGCCGCCGATGGAGGACCTGCAGAAATTCTGGTTCGAAATGCAGCGGGAAATGACCGAAGGCGGCAAAGTCACCCGCTTCCAGGCCAGCGTCACCGCCCCGGACGGCAGCAAGACCAAGAAAGAAGTCCTCCGGGTCGGTCCTTTTGTGGCCGTCTCCGATGGAAAATTCCTCGCCTACGACACCGGCGCCGACAGCTTCTCCGTTCCGCCCAAGCAGCCGCCGCACCACTTCCGCAGCATCGCTTCCTCGTTTGAAGACGAAACCGGCGGCTACCAGAAGATGGTCGTCGATCCCACCCGCGGCGTGCTGATCGGCCTGTTCTCGCAGCGTCCCGAAGTCATCGACCGCATCAAACTCGGCGGCTGGGTGGCCTACGTCATCATCACCGTCGGCGTCATCGGCGCGATCCTGGGCATCTACCAGTTCTTCTTCCTGACCCTGACCTCGGCCCAGGTCAACGGACAACTCTCCAACATGAGCAAGCTCTCCCAGAGCAATCCCCTGGGAAGAGTCATGCTCGCCTTCAAGGGGCAAAGCGTTCCCCAGGACGAAGACGCCGAAGTGGTCGAACTGCGCATCTCCGAGGCCGTCCTCAAGGAACTGCCGCCGATCCAGAGGATCCAGCCCTTCCTCAAGCTGGTCGTCGCCGCCGGTCCCTTGCTCGGCTTGGTCGGTACCGTCATCGGCATGATCGAGACCTTCCAGACCATCACCGAATCCGGCTCCGGCGATCCCAAGCTGATGGCCGCCGGTATCGGCCGGGCCATGATCGCCACCGTGCTCGGTCTCGGCGTCGCCATCCCGCTGCTGTTCATGAATTCCGCCCTGGCTTCCCGCTCCAAGCGCCTGGTGCAGATCCTCGACCAGCAGAGCACCGGCCTGCTGGCCGAAACCCTGGAAGCCCGGGGCCACGCCCATGCTTGATCACCTGCTGGCTCCCCTCGACGCCGTCGAGGCGCTGATGGGCGCCGGCGGCCAGCTGGTGGCCTGGATCTTCGTCGCCGGCGTCACCATGTGGACACTGATCTTCGAGCGGTTCTGGTTTTTCCGGACCAAGCTGCCCGGTCTGACCCAGGAAGCGCTCCAGTACTGGAACCTGCGTCCCGAGCACAAATCCTGGGCTTCCCACCAGATCCGCAAGGCCATCATCTCCCGCATCAACGGCGAGATGAGCGCCAATCTGCCGATGCTGAAAGTGCTGGTGCCGTTGTGTCCGCTGTTGGGCTTGGTCGGGACCGTCTCGGGCATGCTCGAAGTCTTCGATTCCATGGCCATCCTCGGCTCCGCTGATGCCAGGACCATGGCCAGCGGCGTGTCCAAGGCGATGAACTGCACCATGACCGGCCTGGCGGTGAGCGTGTCCGGCATGTACCCGGTGTTCGCGTTTCAGGCCGCGATCCGCCGCCAGACCGAACTGCTTGCCGATCATTTCAAGTTCTAGGAGATTTCCATGCGGCTGGCACGACACTCCGAAGTGGAGGATGACGACGACGATCACGGCATCGACCTGGCGCCGATGCTGGACTTCGTACTCAACCTGCTCATCTTCTTCATCATCACCGCGATCTTCGTCAAGGAAGTCGGCCTGACGCTGAGCAGCCCGCCGCCCAACAACCAGGCCAAGCAGAACAACGACGATTCCAGCACCATGTACATCGCGGTACACGCCAACGGCGACGTCTCCATCGATCAGCGCCTGATCGACCAGGCCGCGATCCGCGCCAACGTCGAGCGCTTCCACGGCGAGAAGCCGGAAGGCCCGGTGATCATCGTGGCCAATACCAAGGCTCCCACGGGCATCGTGGTCGGCGTCATGGATCAGGTGCGGCAGGGCGGCGTGATGAATGTTTCGGTCGCTCCCTCCAATGCCGGCGGAACCCGCTAGGAAACTGCCATGCGAGCACCCCAACACGGAGGCGCTGACGACCATCACGGCATCGACCTGGCGCCGATGCTGGACTTCGTCCTCAACCTGCTGATCTTTTTCATCATCATCACCTCCTTCGTCAAACAGGCAGGCGTCAAGGTGATCGAGCCGGATGCACTGACCTCCGAGCACCGCGACAACGGCAATATCCTCATCGCCATCCGTCCCAACGGCGATATCTGGATGGATCGCAAGAAAGTCACCCTGCCGGAAGTGCGCGCCAACGTGGAGCGCATGCATGCCGAGCGCCCGGAGGATACGGTCGTCTTGCTGGCCGACAAGGATTCCGAGTCCGGCGTGATGACCAAGGTGATGGATCAGGTCCGTGCCGGCGGCATCCTGACGGTGTCGGTCGCGACCAAGGGCCAGGGCGAATAGAACCCATGCGCACCACACTCGGTCCCTTTCGTTTCGGTCCGCCCATGCTGATGGGGCTGGGCCTGATCGTGGGCATGTTCTGGCTGCTGCATGCGCTGATCACCCACAGTGGTGTGGGCGCGGGCAAATCCGAAGTCCTGCCGACCATCGATTTCGTGCGGCTGAAGAAAAGCTTCGAAGTCGAGACCCGTGAGCGCAAGCCGCCGCCGCAGCTGCCGGAGAAGGAAAAGGCCCCGGAGATTCCGACGCAGAAGATGCAGGTGGAGGGGCCGAGCGGCAATACCGTCAATATCGGGACGATGAAAGTCGATAAGGATGTCGCCAAGAACACCGGCTTCGCCCTCTCCGCTTCCGACGGCGAATACCTGCCGATCGTGAAAGTGGCGCCGATGTATCCGGAGAGCGCTGCGTCCAGGGGCATCGAGGGTTATGTGCTGCTGGAATTCACGGTGACCGAGACCGGGGCCACAGCTGACCCTGCCGTGCTGGAATCCCAACCTTCCGGCATCTTCGATGAAGCCGCGAAGAAAGCCGTGCTCAAGTTCAAGTACAAGCCGCGTGTCGAGAACGGCAAGCCGGTCCGTGTCGAGCATGTGCGGCATGTCATCACTTTCAAGCTGGACAAGAAATGAGTGCCATGCATTTCCAGCGTCGTTTTTCCGTGATGCTTGCCGCGGCAGTGATCAGCGTGGTGCTGGGCGGCTCCGCGGGGCTGACGCAGGCGGATACCAAGAAGCCGGAAAAGCCGCAGACCAAGGTTACCCAGACCCTGAGCCAGGCCACCTACAAGCAGATGGAGGCTGCCCAGAAGGCGTTCGAGGCCAAGGACTACAAGGGCGCCGAAACGGCGTTGGACCCGCTCAAGGCTAAATACGAGAAGCTCAACGACTTCGAGAAGGCCACGCTGTGGAATCTCTATGCGGCCATCTACCGCAGCGAGGACGACAACAAGCGGGCCGTCGATGCCTACGTGCAGGTGCTCAAGCAGAACAACCTGCCGGAAGGGCTGCGCGACAACGCCTTGTTCGCGCTGGCCCAGACGCTGTTCCTGATGGAAGATTACAAGCGCTCCGTCGAGGTGATGAAGAAGTGGTTCGGAGTGGTGCAGGACGTGCAGCCCGACGCCTACATCCTGATGGCCCAGGCTTACTACCAGATGCAGGACTACGCGGCGGCAAAAGAGCCGATCATCAAGGCGCTCTCTGTCGCCAAGCAACGCAACCAGCCCTTCAAGGAAAACTGGCTGGGCCTGCTGCGCGCGGTGTTCTACGAGATGAAGGACTATACGAACGCCACCAAGGTGATGGAAGTGCTGGTCGCGACCTATCCGAAGGACACCTATTTCGTACAGCTTGCGGGCCTGTATGGCCTGCAGGGCGACCAGAAGAAACAGGCCGAGATGATGCATGTCGCCTACATCGGCGGCTACGTCAGCCAGCCCGGCGACATTCTCAACGTGGCGCGCCTGTACATGGCGCAGGAAGTGCCGCAGCGCGCGGTGGACCTGCTCAAGACCAGGCTGCGCGACAAGACCCTCGAACTCAATATCGAGAACCTGCAACTGCTGGCCCAGGGGCTCAGCCTGGCCAAGGACATCGACGAATCGATTCCCGTGCTGAACAAGCTGGCGTCGATGAGCGGTGAGTCCAAGCACTACAACTACCTGGGACAGGCCTACATGCAGCAGGGCGACTGGGCCAAGGCCGCCGGGGCTTTCGACGCCGCACTCAAGGCCAAGGATGTCGGCAATGCCGACAGCATGCGCATGCAGCTAGGCACCGCCTACTACAACGACGGCAAGCTGGCGCAGGCGAAGGGCGTGTTCGGGGCGATTCCGAATTCCTCGCCCAATGGCGAAGCGGCGGCCAACTGGATCAAGTTCATTACGACGGAAATCGACCGTAACAATGCGCTGAAGGCGCGGTAGGAGCGGCAGCTTATCGGCTGGTTGAGGAGAGGAAGTTGAGGAGGGTATAGCAATGGAACATATTCAAAATGAGCGCTTGAATCAGATGACTTCAGCCGGGCGATCGGAAGCCGAAGTTGGCCGACGTGCTCAACCGATACGAACTTCCACTTGTTTTTTTATCGTCGCAGGGTGGATGCTCTTTTTGGGCGTTGCCATGTACATGATCCTCACGGTGAAGGGATTGCGTTGAGAACGCGCTTTCGTGACCTCAACGACGCTTGAAACTGTGCATGGAGTCCGCCGGGCCGAAAATTCCGGACCATACCGTGCCTGATGGTGATTAGGTGTTTAGAGTGAGCAGTGGTGAGGAGGCTCGTGATGTCAAACAGCCGATTGTTACCTCCAAGGATGCCGGCGCTTGGGCTGTTGATCGCAGCTTGTGTGCTGATGCCGCATACGAGCCATGCCGGAACAACGGCACTGGCGGCGTACGATGAAGAAAGCCCCATGGAGTCCCGATCCGCTGCGCCCAGAGAACGCGGCATCCTGGTTGCAGAGGAGCCGGAACTGCGCTCGTTGAGAGCGCCGCTCCTCCACCTGCAGATAACGTCCCCCTTCGGTGAGCGCTTCAATCCGGTGATGCGCAGACAGGTATTCCACAAAGGGGTGGATTACGGCGCTGCAACTGGAACCCCGGTCTACGCGGCGCAGAACGGAACGGTGGAAGCAGTAGGTTTGCAGGATCATTCCGGAATCTACGTGCGCCTGCGCCACAGCAAGCGGGTGGAAACGATCTACGCCCACCTGCATCGCATCATGCCGGGCCTGCGGCCCGGTTCGATCCTGCGCGGGGGCGATATCCTCGGCTTCGTCGGTTCCTCGGGCTTCACCACCGGGCCGCACCTGCATTACGAAGTGCTGCTGGCCGGCCTGCCGGTCAATCCGGAATTGTGCCGCAGCCCCCTCACGCCGGTGAACCGCAATGAACCCTAGCCCGCCGGCCGTATGCAGGGCGGCGCTCGCGCTGTTGCTGCTCTGGTGCTGCGGCGGGGCGGTGCGCGCCGACGAGGCGGGCCCACAGCCGCAAGCCGAGGCTGATGCGATCAAGCAGGAAGCTTTGCAACTGGGAGCGAAGGGGCTCGACCTGGAAAGCCGGATCCTGGACCGCGCCGGTCACGGGACGACGGTTTACCTGAGCGCCGGCAATTCTGGCGCCTCCATCGTCGCCGTGAGCTTTGCGGTAGACGGTGCTCCAGCGGTCCGCCGCCGCTTCGATCCCGAGGAAACGCAGGCGCTGCTCCAGGAGGGTATGTATCGCCTGGCGCGGCTGGTCCTGAAGACCGGTGCGCATCAAGTGCATGCCGAAGTCCTGCTGCAATACGCCGGCGATACGGAACCGCACACGCTGTCCCTGGACGGCAGCTGCGACATTCCCGATGCGGCTTCCGAGATCGTCATGGTGCCGGAGGGCAAGAGCTGGATTTCGTCGCCGGTCCTGAATCTGCATCAGCAGTTCGCGGCGGCGGATGCGGCAACGGACGGATGGGACATGCACCGCCTGTGGAACGCGGTGAATGGCCCCGGGGTGGCGGATGGTGCGTACCGGCCGGGCAGCGACGGCGATCCGCGGCTGGGCAATGCCCGTTTCCTGCTTGCGACGCAGGACTATTTCAAGGCGATCGTCCTGCTGATGCACCTGTCCGCCGAAGCCCCCGATGTCGCCTTGCCGCAGGACTACTACCGGCTGCTGACCAGCGCCCTGATCGACTACGGCACGCTGGGCTGGGCGGAGAGCACCTATCACGAGGCCCTGGGGGTGGGCATCGATGCGGCCACCGCCGCGGCGCTGCGCATCCGCATCGCCGAAGGCTATTACCAGCGCAATGACTATGCGCATGCGGAACAGGCGCTGGGGAAGTCACCGGCCCATCGAGACAAGAAGCTGCTGACTGGATGGCAGGATCTCAAGGCCAGGATACTGATGGCACAAGGCCGTTTCGACGAGGCCAACGGCGTACTCAAGACCGCCGCGATCGGCGCCGACTTCGAGTCCTATGTGCGCTACTACAACCTCGGCGTGGCCCTGATCACGGACGGGCTGGTGCCACAGGGCGTCACCGTGCTCGACCGTGTGGGTACGGTGATCAGTAACGACCGCGACATGCTGGCCCTCAGCGACAGCGCCAACCTGGCCCTGGGCTCCTACCTGCTGGAGCAAGGACAGGGCGCGACGGCGATCCCCATTCTGGAACGCATCCAGATCAACGGCCGTTACTCGGACCGTGCCCTGCTCAACCTGGGTTGGGCGTGGCTGGCCCCGACGGGGCAGAAGCAGACCCGTGTGATGCTGGGCGACGAGCGCACCGTGGGGCCGCCGCCGGAAACGGTCGGCGCCCTGCATCGTCCCTTCGATAACCAGAATCTCTATCAGCGCTATCACCTGCGCCCGTTCATCCGCGCGAAACTCGAGGGGGACAAGGGCGCCAGGACCAGGCGGGCCCTGGCCATCTGGTCGGAGTTGATCGGACGGGATGCGGCCAGCGAGCCGGTGCAGGAAGGGCTGCTGGCCGCCGCCCTGGCGCTCGACAATCTGGGCGCCCACCAGGAAGCCGCGGAGTTGTACGTCCGGGCCGCTGCGGCGCTCGAATCCTCCAGCCGTTCACTGGATGATTCGGAGCAGTATGTGCAGGGTGGGCAGTGGGTAGGCGATATCCTCTCCGTGGGAAAGGAGAGCCCTCGTTTCGATCACGTATTGCGCAACCTGCCGAAGCCGGTGGTTGCAATGCAACTGGACAACTTCATTGCCGGCTGGAGCTTTCAAAGCGGTCTGCGGCGGTATCGGGACCTCGAAGCCCTGGCGGTCAACCTGAAGGCTTACGATGCCGGCCTGGCCAGGTTCGCGAATGTCAACAATGGTCAAACGGCGGAAACCACGGATTCCGACCATGAAACATTGGAAGCGATGCGTGCCAACGTAGCCGATCTGCGCAGCAGGATCGATGTTTACAAGACCGACGAGGTAGCGGTCCTGAGGCGGGGGTTACTTGACGAGTTGGGCGGCAGACAGCGCCTGCTGCTCAAGCTGCTGGGCGGCGCGCGACTTGAGGTCGCCAGGGTCTACGATGGGGCGACGCAAAAAACGGATTGAACGCCGGTTGTCTCAGTAGGATCAGACCCCGCAGCATTCTGCGCTCACCGCCGCGGAATGCGTTCCAGGGGGTTCAGGCGGCTTTCGCGAACTGCTGCAACTCGGCGACTTCGCGGGTTTTTCCGACCGGCGATACATGCACACGAACGGAAACCTTGCGTCGCAGCGCGGCGTCGACCAACGAATCCCAGACGATAAAGCCAACCAAGGCTGCCACGGACAGGCCGGTGGCACCGAGAACGATCAGTTCGAACAAGCTCACCAGGGAATCCACGGCAATGCTCCTGAATATTTGTCTGGAGCATTTATAGGCTTCCTGTTGCGGCGCAACAATTGAGATTTAGAATTCATAAAGCTTAGAAAATCTAAATCGTTGCTGTAAACTTTGTGCCGGATGGGCAGCCAGTAACGCGCTCCCGTTGCCCAAAGGGTGCGATCAACCAGCGCCGCGTTCCGGCTTCACCCCCGACATCTCAGGATCCACTCTCACCGTGGATCGCTGCTTGAGCGCTGCGGCAACCACACCTCCGGTGGCCGGTAGGCCGGAATTCCGGGGCCGCCACAGGTCTCCGGCCGGGTGTGGTATTCCGGGCACATGGCGGTGAAGTAGGACGGCATGCCTTCCACCCAGCGGTCCGAATGCAGGCCGGACCACAGGCTGGGCATGCTGAAGCTGAGGAAGAAGAACACGTGCAGCGCACCGGCCAGGGCGAGGTAGCGCACCGGGGCATTGCGCGCGCCCTGCTCGACGAAGCTGCGGCCGTCCGCCCCGCGGAAATGCAGCACGCAGGCGAAAGACAGCGTCTGCACGGCGCCAAAGAGGAATTCCGGCAGGGGCAATTGGTAAGGCGTACCGGCGAACAGCGACATCGCGCGCCAGCCTCCGGGGATGGCGTACCAGCCGATGCGGATGGCGCCTTCCTCGACCACCATGTCGAGCGCCAGCGTGAACAGGAACGCATACCACAGCAGCGCCGCGTTGCTGATGGCGGGCAAGCGCCGGCGCAGGCTGCGCATGAACGCACTGATCAGCAGCATGCAGGCGAACATCCAGAAGATGTAGCCGTAGAACGTGACGACCGGCTCGAGCATGTTTTCCGGATGCTGCGCCATCCAGCCCGGGATCTCGGCGGCCCAGGAGCCCATGTTCCAGAGATGGGCGTTGTAGGCCATCCAGGTTTGCGAGTAAGCGAACATCAGGTCCTGGAACCACACGGTCGGCAGCGCCAGGCACAGCAGGCCCTCGGTGGTGAAGGTGCCGGTGCGCAGGTACGGCCGCAGGGTGTAACGCCACAGGCAGTACAGGGCCGCCAGCAGGCCGCCGACCTGGAGCAGCAGCAGGACCCAGTACTGCCATTGCGGCAGCGGATCCGGGCCGGGATCGACCGGATGGAAATGCGCCGAAGCCGCCCAGCGGATCCAGCACCAGGCAGCAACGGCGAGGAAGCCGGCGCCGATCCAGGCGAAAGCGGCGGCCAGGCCGGATGGAGGCGTCGCGGAGGTGCTGGTGCGTGTCTGCATGGTGTCGGGCTGAACCGGGCTCATTTGTATTCGTAGGACAGGCGCAGGCCGTAGGTGCGGGGCATGCCGGTGAAGCGCGCCACGGTGTCCCCGGTATTGATGGTGCCGACGGTGTAGAACTCGTTGAGGACGTTGCGGCCGAACAGGGTCAGGGTCCAGCCTTCCTCGGAGGCG
>JAQGNS010000509.1 GCA_028291705.1 Nevskia sp. | reverse complement strand
CCCACACGATGCGGTCGCGCGGGGTGTCGAACACGTAGTGCAGTGCGATCGTCAGCTCGACCGTGCCAAGGTTCGACGACAGGTGGCCGCCGGTCTTCGACACCGAATCGAGCAGGAAACGGCGTAGCTCCTGCGCGAGCGGCGCCAGATGCGCCCTTGGCAGCCTGCGCAACTGGGCCGGTTCGTTGATCGCCTGTAAAAATTTCATTTGCGCCTACCTCCGAACGATCAGTCCGCGAGTCCGCACAGCCGGAATGCCCGCTCGCCACGGCGAGGCTGCGGGAAACGGCGGCGCGCGATTGCTCTTGGCCGGCCAGTCTGGCCCATTCTAGAACGATCCGTTCGGAGGGGTGACGACAGTTGACCGCGCGGCGCCTGAGGTAACGCCGACGCCTGCGAGGCAGCAAGGATAGCGACGGATTCAGGCTATGCGCGACATTGCCCGGGCAGCACCGGTACGGCTCGCCGCATCGCCATCGACCGGGTGCGCGCAATCCATGTGCCATCTGCAGCGTGTTCTGGCCCCCGGCGGCTTCCTCGGCATCAGGCCGAGCGACTCGGCCCGAGCCAGCGTAGTCGCCCTTGGCAACGCAAGCATCACGTGAATCATGGGGACAATGCTCTGAAATTGGAGCGGCGTGCATTCATCAGCAGCGCTGGATGCACTGACATGCGACAAACTTGCCTTGCAACACACTCTGCGCTGCCGGAACTCGCCGCCGGCATCCGTGCCCAAACCAGTTATTCGTCTGGAAAGCAGGAGGCAAACCATGAACACTCCTTCCCTTGCCCAATCCCCAGGCCCGGCATCGCGTGACGGCTACAGCCTGGAAGTACTGTGACAATCTCATGACGGATGGGAACGTCGAGGTTGGTGAAGTCGAAATGCGTTGCAATTGCCGGTTGACGGTTTCGACGGCGTTGCTGAGGCATGCCCTCTTTCAGATTCGCTCGCTATAATGGTTATTTCAAGACATGGATCGCCTGTCTGCAAACCCCGGTAGCTGAACGTTACGGAGCCATCTCCCAGATCTTCCATTGGCTGACGGCGGTCCTGGTGCTCGCCGCTTTCCTCTACGGCCCGGGCGGATCCGAGCTGCGCGTCTATTCGCCACAAAACGACGCGGCCCTCCAATTGCACGAAACACTGGGATTGTGCGTGTTTGTGTTGGCCCTGATGCGCATCGTCTGGCGCATGACGGCGCCTCACCCGGACCCTCCGGATGTCGTCAAATGGATGGGCGTAATTGGAACCGTCGTCCAATACGCCTTGTACCTGTTGTTGTTCGCGGTGCCGCTGACGGCGGATCGCCGGCGCCTGGCTGGAAGGACACCCGTTGACCTTGCTGAGCGGCTTGCAGATCCCCTCCCCCGTGGCGCCATTGCCCGCCATTGGAAGCCAGCTTGCCACAATTCACACTTGGCTCGGAGATGCGATCATGTGGATCGCGGGAATCCATGCCGTCGCCGCCATCTATCATCATCTCGTGCTGAAAGACGACGTGCTCGTCTCGATGCTGCCCCGCTGGTTTCCGCTGCATCCGAGACGCTAGCATCCGACGGCGTTTAAAGTGAGTACATCCTGTGTCCTGAATTGCAGATTCGTTGAATAAATATGGTGAGAATCCGCCCGATACAGCGTCACAAATGCTCGCAAGGCCTCGGCCTTGCTGCGCTTGGTTCCTTGTCTCGGACCGATTTCACCCCATTTATTATTCAACGAACTAGCAATTCAGGACACTGAAATCCTTGAGTTAATCTCGCGTAGCTCGGCACGAGCAGGCAGGTCGGCGGGCAATCTCAGATCCCACACCAGGCCAAGCTGCCGCAGCAGCACAAGCGCCGACCATCCCGGGTCGAATTCTCCGGCCCGCAAGCCGAGCCGCGCGGATCCGGGGAAGGCATGATGGTTGTTGTGCCAGCATTCGCCCATCGTCAGCAACGAGGTGAAATAGATATTCCGGCCCTGGACAGCGGCGCCGCGCATTTCGTAATGCATCCCGCCGTGGTTATGCGCGAAGTAGCCGATCAGCCAATGGCCGAAAACGCCGGCGGTGACACGGGCGCACACGCCCCAAAACACGAAGGCCCAACCGCCCCACAGGTAAAACAGCAGCGCAATCGGCAGTTGTTGCAGCATCCAGCTGCGTTCCAGGAACTGATAAAAACGGTCGTTGGCGATGCGCGGCTCGATGCGAACCTCGGGTGGATTTTCCAGTTCCAGCTCACAATGGAGCTGCCACCAGGCGTCGCGCCACGGAGATTGGCCATGCCGAAGGTAATCATGGCAGTCGGGCAGGCGCTGCGCGTAGTCACGCAATTCATGCTGGCGCAGCAGGCCAAGCGGCCCCGCCAGGCCGACTTGCACCCCGCAGTAGACGAGGATGTATTCGAGCCAAAGCGGACAGGCAAAACTATCGTGGATCAGTTTACGATGGCTGCCAAGCGAGTGGCCGAACAACAATACCGTTGCAGTCGCTGCCACGAACAACGCAACTGCCCCAACGCTGAAGGTCAGCGCTCCGCCGATGAACGCGCCACAAGCCATGCCTATGAACCAGAACGATTTTGCCGGAGAGTACCATACCGTGCCGTCTAAAACACAATTGGCATTCGGCGCGATGGCGCGATGGTGGGTAAGGTTTGCAGGTAGATCGTCCATGACTGTCGGCTCCGCTATTTGGGTGGTGTCTTGGCGGGTTTGCCGATCGTGCGCGACTCGCGCTTCAATGGACGCCCCTCCGGACAAAGTTCGAACGCGTATCCGGTAAGTGTGCTCACCAGGCTTTCCCGGTTGACTTTGTACAGGACGAACTGGCCGCGGCGTTCACTGCTCACCAGGCCGGCCTTTTCCAACACGGAGAGATGGCGCGAAATGGCGGGCGCACTCATCGCGAAGCGCGTCGCAAGATCGGACGTGGACAGTTCCGCCTCCGACAAGTACGCCAGGATCTGGCGCCTCGGACGGGACGCAAGCGCTTCAAAGACTTGGTCGAGCAGCATGGATTCAATGATTAACTAATTTGTTAATATTTAAATCGTTTCTCACCCCTTTGTCAAGCAGTCTTTATTGTTCAGAACCTGTCACCAACAAATCCCGATAAAATGTCGCCACCGACATTTTCTCTTGGATAGCCAGCAATGACTCAAGCACGCGACCTGCAGTTCAAATCGATCAAGTACACGGGACTGCGCACAGGTCCGCGCCTGATCGTCACCGGCGCCGTGCACGGCAATGAGACTTGCGGCACCAAGGCGATCCGCCGCATCATGGAAGAGATCGACAACGGCAAGCTGCTGATCGCCGCCGGCAGCGTCACATTCGTGCCGGTCACCAATCCCCTGGCCTACCAACTGGAGCAGCGCTCGGGCGAGCGCAACCTGAACCGCAACCTGTTTCCGAACGAGAATCCGCAGGATTTCGAGGACCAGATCGCCAATTGGCTGT
>JAQGNS010000490.1 GCA_028291705.1 Nevskia sp. | reverse complement strand
AGCTCCCGCGTTGCGGCCAACCGCCAGCCACGCTCTCCCGTAAGGGCAACAACCGCATCATAAAGCCACCCAGCGCCAAAGCGCCCCAGGGCAGGAGTGAATGCGGGCTGTGTCATGTGACGATCCTCAGTGGAATGGTCACAGTGTCCACCACAGGAAAGGTCGATGTCTTGAACGAAACGCTTGTGCCCCCAGCACTTTTTAGCGCTTGGATGTAGACCTCATGATGTGATACGCCAAGCGCGCATAGCCCAGTGCGATGAGAAAGCCGCCTACGCCATACGCGACAAAAGCGATCGCATCCGCCAAGGACCCATGCCGAAGGTCCGCATCCTGCGCCACCGTGTTCTGGAATACGAAGTACAGCAGCACGATCAGAAGACCCGAGAGCGTCAGCCACGCTCCAGCCGCTCGCGCCTTAATTGCGAGCGCACCAGATGACCCGACAAAAAGCAGGAAAGCCAAAACCAACATCCAGAACCCCAGCGATTCAACCGGAGCCGCGGCCAGCATTTCCGCAGTAGGGCCCGTCGCCTTTCCGAGGTAAACGATCGACATATCGTTACTCATGGTAGTGAACGGGATCCGGGGTTAGAGCGTAAACGGGCCTGAGTACGAATCAGGGCGGACAACTTCATATTGCTCCGTCTCCCCGTGGAATTTAGCCACCACGGCCACTGACAACAAACCAAACCCGTCGAGCGCTGCCGTGATTGTTGCCAACGCCGGCTCCCAGCCTTTACTCAGATGAATATAGATATTGAAACGACCCTCTCCAAAGTCGTGACCGTCCACCTCTACTGTCCGGTTCCCCATGAATTTCTGGATGAGTGCCTCTTCAATACCGATGAGCTGATCGAAGTCGGTGTCCTTCCCCACCTTGAGCTGAACGATCAGCTTATCCATATCTCTACACTCCAACGCAACAACTCACCCCGTAGGGCGCAATAAGCGAAGCGCATTGCGCCGAATGGAACAAACGCCGCCCCCTAAACCGACCCCAACCCCTCCAACAACACCTTGATCTTCGGCTCCGGCTTCCAGTAATTCGGCCCCTTCAGGAATTTTCCGTTGCCGTCATAGATCGGCTGCCCGTCGGCGCCCAGCTTGCTCTCATTGCTGTCCATGATGATGTCCAGTACCGCCTCCAGCGGCAGCCCGTACTTCAAGGCCTCGGAGCGGCAATACACGATTACGTCCCCCAGCAGGTCGGCCAGCGCCACCGCGATCTCGATCGGCGCCGCGCCCTCCTCCGCCTTCGCCACGATCTCGTCGATCTCATCCACCTCGTCCGCCAGCGTCACCTTGAACTTCCTGAGCCGGTCGGCCACATCAGCCGGAATCGCCGGCGCCTCGTTCGAGGCCAGCTTGTACATCGCATTCATCAGGGCAATTCTTTCGGCAAAGGACTTTTTCATGGCTTTCTGTGTTGGGGATATTCGGTCGATGGCCGCGGCTGCGGCCGTCCGCGAAGCATAGCCGCTCCCGCCGGTTCCGATCCACGCGCCGCAATACGCTACGCTACCCCATCCCGTTCACTGAAACCCCGGCCCAGGCACCCACATGGACTCTCTGGACATCGTCCCCAAACGCACCTCCCGGCGCTGGCTCGACATGGTCGTTGGCACCAGTGCCATCGTCATCGCCGTCATTTCCCTGGTCGTGGCCCTGCGCCAGAGCCAGATCATGGAACGGCAGCTCGCCGCCAGCATCTGGCCCTACCTGCAATACGGCACCGGCAACGGCACCGACGACGGCAAGAAGATCATCAGCTTCGATATCGAGAACGTCGGCGTCGGCCCGGCGCAGGTGCATTCGGTCTCGCTGCGCTACAAGGACAAGCCCATCCACGACGTCCGCGAGCTGATGCTCGCCTGCTGCTCGGACCTGCTCGACGCCAAGGGCAAACCGAACCTGTGGGCCAACTCCCTGCACGGCCAGGTACTCGCCCCCAACCGCCCCAGGGCGTTCCTGACGCTCATCGACACCCCCGAAAACGCCCCCTACTGGGACCGGCTCAACGCCGAGCGCTTCAAGGTCGAGTTCAAGGCCTGCTACTGCTCGGTACTCGACCAGTGCTGGATGGTCGACTCCACCAGGGACGAGCGCACACCACTCGCCGCCTGTCCCGCACAGCAGCCGGACGACTACAACGGCTGATTCGTCGCAGCACGCCCGCCGCGGCCATCAACCACAGCGGGCGTCAGAAGCGGATCACGAAGCCTAAGCTAGCGAACTGCCAAACAACGCCAGCAAGCGCCCCCAGGCCTTCTCCGCCTGGTCATGGTTGTAGACCTGCGAATCGGTCGGACACCAACCATGCATGGTCCCCGCATACACCTCGATCTCCGCCGGCAGCTTCGCCTGGGCGAAGGCATCGCGCAGCGTGTCCTTGGCGGCGGGCTGCTTGCCGTCGTCGTTTTCCGCGATCGCGATGAGGAAGTGCGCCTTCATCTGCGGAATCAGCAGGTGCGGGCTATCCGGCTTGTCGGTCACCAGGCCGCCGCCGTGGAAGGTGGCGCCCGCGCCGATGCGCGAGGACAAGGTCGCGGCGGTGCGCAGCACCATCGGCCCACCCATGCAATACCCGGTGGTACCAATTTTCTTCTTCTTGTCCACCGCCGCCTGCTCATCCAGGAAGGCGACGAAGGCCTTGGCGTCGCTCACCGTCGTATCCGGATTCAGCGTGCCGGCCAGCGTCATCAGCGACTGCCGCGTGGCGGGATCGTTGAAGTCGGCATGATCCGGCGCGGTCGGCGCCTTCTTGGTGCGATAGAACGGGTTGACCACCAGCACCGCATAGCCGGACTCGGCCAGCCGCGTCGCCATCTCCGTGAACGCCGGGCGCAGCCCGAAGATATCCGGCCAGATCAGCACACCCGGATGCTTGCCCTTGGCCGGATGCACGAAATAGGCATCGGCCACGCCATCCGGCGTCTTGACCTCGACCGCCGCGCCCTTGGTTTCGGCGGCGTTCGCCAACCGCGGCAGCATCACCGTCAATCCGGCGCCCAGCGCCATGGCGCCGAACTGCCGGCGCGTCAGCTTGCCGGAGCGCCGCGCAAACTCATCGAAATCGTCGTGTTCGCACATCGTTTCTTTCCTTGGATGCGTTGATGGATGGGTAATCGAGGATGCAGCGTTGATCGGAAATCCTGCGCCGCCATGCAAAATGCCGGCGCACTGAATGGGCCATGACGCGCCCGCATCGCGCATCGCACCCCATCGCTACAACATAGCAAAATACCTGGCCTGAACGCGGACGCACCCGGCGCCACGCAGCGCCAGTAGGGCAATCGCAAACAGACTGCGATGCGCCCGATTCGATCACATGGCCGGCGCAGCGAAGCCGGCCTTCGCCGTGAGTGCCGCGAACCCCGCATCCGGTTCATCCCGAGCCGCACAAGACGGCTCCAGTCGTAACAAAAATTTACCCGCCCGCGCGCCGCACCGATCCGCATCAGCCGCCGCGTGAATCGCCAATGCCGTGCGTCACGGCACCAGTTCAGGGCCCGGGAATGGCGCCTCCCTCCGCGAACGCCTCAATCAGCGCATCCAGAAAAGCCCTGACCTTCGCGCTAAGCAGCCGCCGCGAATTGTAAAGCGCCCAGATCTCCACCGCCGCGCCATCCTCGATCCCCCAGCAAGCCAGCCGCCCCGCCGCCACGTCCGCAGCCACCAGCAGCTTCGGCAACAGCGCCGCGCCCACGCCCGCCAACACCGCCTCGCGCACCATCAGCAGCGAAGACAGCTTCAGGATCGGCTCGGGCCTGAGCAACCTGGCGCCACTCTTGCCACGCATCCGCCACAGCGCACCCGCGGGCGCCGCCGCCGGCATCACCGCCCGCACCGGCACTTCGGCGCCAGGCTTGCGCGCAACCGCGGGCCGCGCCACCCCGGGCGCCGCCACCAGCAGCCGCTGATCGTGGAGCAGGCACCGCCCCACCAGCCGCGCATCCTCGGCCGGATTGATGCGGATCACCAGGTCATAGCCCTCCTCCACCGGATCGATCACCCGGTCGTCCGCCACGATCTCCAGCTCCACCTGCGGATAGGCCAAAGCGAAGCGCGCCCCGATCCGCGCGAGTGCCACATGCGCGAACACCACCGGCGCACTCACCCGCAACTTGCCGCGCGGAATCGGCGCCCGCGAAGCCACCGCCTCCCCGGCTTCCGCCAACTCCGCCATCAGCCCGGCGGTGCGCTCATGCAGCGTCCGCCCTTCCTCGGTCAGGCGCAGCACACGCCCGCCGCGCTCGATCAGCCGCACACCCAAGCCCTGCTCCAGCTCCGCCACCCGGCGCGACAGCGTCGCCTTCGGCCGCCCCACCGCCCGGCTGGCGCGGCCGAAACCCCCGTGAACCGCCACCAGGTTGAAATCCGCCAGGGCCGCCAGATCCATTGCGCTTTCCATAGACCGTTCCATTAATGAGACGAAGTGTTCCGATTCTCCTACTTATGCAGCCTCGGTGGAACACCTATCGTTCGTCCCGTAGCGGTTCCACTCATCAACGCTTCACCCCTTCAAGGAGATCCACCATGTCCATCCTCATCACCGGCAGCACCGGCGTCATCGGTTCCCAGGTCCTGGCCCATTTGCAGGGCCAGGGCATCGAAGTGCGGGCCCTGACCCGCTCGCCCGAGAAAGCCCGCTTTCCCGCCGGCGTCACCGCCGTCAAGGGCGACCTGTCCGACCTCGAATCCACCCGCCAGGCCCTGGCCGGCGTCAGCACCCTGTTCCTGCTGGTGTCCAACGCCTCCGACGAACTGACCCAGGCCCTGCAAACCCTCAACCTCGCCCGTGAAGCCGGCGTCAAAGGCATCGTCTACCTGTCCGTCTTCAAGTCCGCCGAATACACCAACGTCCCGCACTTCACCGGCAAGCACACCGTCGAGCGCATGATCGAGCAGTACGAAATGCCGGCCACCGTGCTACAAGCCGCCTACTTCATCCAGAACGACAGCCGCCAGAAAGACGCCCTGCTCCAGCACGGCGTCTACGGCATGCCCATCGGCTCCAAGGGCTTGTCCATGGTCGACATCCGCGACATCGGCGAAGCCGCCGCCCGCGAACTGCTGCGCCGCGAGAAAGCCAATGCCCCGCTGCCGCGCGAAACCTACGCCCTGGTCGGCACCGACGTGGTCAGCGCCGAATCGGCCGCCGCCATCTGGAGTGCAGCCCTGGCCCGCCCCATCGCCTACGCCGGCAACGATCTGAATGCGCTGGAACAGCGCCTGAAAGCCTTCTCGCCCGCCTGGCTGGCCTACGACCTGCGCCTGATGTTCAGCCGCTACCAGTCGGACGGCGCCGTCGCCACACCCGCCGACATCGCGCGCCTCACCACCCTGCTCGGCCGTCCGCCGCACGGCTACCGCGACTTCGCCAAGGCCATGGCCGCCGAGTGGGCGCAGGGATAAATGCGCGGATGAATCCGCCAATGATCCGCGGCACTTCACAACAAGGCGGGGCTACGGCCCCGCCTTTTTCGTGCGAGAGGAACTCGGTAGGCCAGCGGGACAAGCGGCCGCAGCCGGCCCGGAGCGGTCGGTGGGGACTGGCGACTTTGAGGTAGTCTGTCCTTAGTCAATAGAACGATTTCTGCGAGAGAATCTTTGTGAAAGTCGTGATCGCAGTCTTGGCGTTACTAACTACTGGCATTGGCGTGATCGCGCTGGCAGTCAAGTTCCACCGCAATGATGCTGTCGCCGGTTATGCAGTTTGGGTTAAGCCCAAAGCTGGCCATTACATCTTCGGCATCCCTCCGGTACCACCTGAGACGATGACTATGGTTTCCGAGGCAAGCAGGGTTGAGCTCCTCATCGACGGTAAGTCCGTCGGCGAGCTGCAGCTCGGCGATCCCGATCCCCAGTTAAAATTCCAACTCGTGCCTGGTGCACACAATTTCCAGTTTGTCGCCGACATTGTCGCTCATGGCAGCATCCACTATAGCGGCCGCTGCTCCGGTGTGCTGCAAGTCGGAGATGGACAGACCACAGTTTTGCGCCCCTGGCTCGACTTCTCAGCCGACCCCGCCGATCCTACGCGTCAGCACCTCACAACGTGCGAACTAATTCCTTGGTGAGGCTACCGTTTCGGTTCCGCCAGCAGGCGTAGGGTGCGCACCGCGCACGCGTCACACTTAAAACCATCGACACGTCCGCGTATGCGTTGCCCGCTCTACACATGTTGCGGATGAATCCGCGAATGATCCGCGGCACTTAACAAAAAGGCGGAGCCGCAGCCCCGCCTT
>JAQGNS010000487.1 GCA_028291705.1 Nevskia sp. | reverse complement strand
TGCTGGACTCGCTGCACAAGGTCAACGAATTGCAGAAGCCGATGGTGCAGCAGGCCGGCTTCATGGTGCTGAAGTCGCCGGATATCCCCTCGGTGCTGGTGGAGACCGCCTTCATCAGCAATCCGCGCGAGGAGCAGATGCTGCGCAGCCCGGATTACCAGGCACAGTTCGCCGACGGTATTTTCGAAGGCATCAAGGGCTATTTCTCGCGCTACCGTCCACTGCAGCAGCAACAGCTGGTGGCGGTGACGCAGCCGGACCGCCCGGCCGAATCGCGGCGCCGTGCGCGCGGCAAGGCCATGCCGGTGAGCTACGAGCACAGCGCGCGCAACGAAAGCGACAACTGATCAGATCTTCGTAGCCTTAAGGCCCGGGCACAGAACGCCCGGGCCTTCCTTTATCCTTACGGCATGATTCCGTCGAGCATGCCGTGACCATCCCCGCTGTGACCATTCAAGTTCTTCCCGACCAGCTCATCAACCAGATCGCGGCTGGTGAAGTGGTCGAGCGTCCCTCCGCCGTCGTCAAGGAACTGGTCGAGAACAGCCTCGACGCCGGCGGCCGCCACATCGAGATCGAAGCGGAGCAGGGCGGTCTCGGGCTGATCCGCATCCGTGACGACGGCGGCGGCATTCCGCGCGAGCAGCTGGCCGTGGCCCTGCAACGCCACGCCACCAGCAAGATCGCCTCGCTGGAAGACCTGGAGAGCGTCGCCAGCCTCGGCTTCCGCGGCGAGGCGCTGCCCAGCATCCTCTCGGTGTCCCGTTTCGCCCTGACCTCGCGCACCGCGCGGGACGCGCATGGCTGGCGCATCGGCGGCGCCGGTGCGGTCGATGCCAGCGAGCCGCAGGCCGCCGCGCACGCGGTGGGTACCACAGTGGAAGTGCGCGACCTGTTCTTCAACACCCCGGCGCGGCGCAAGTTCATGCGCGCCGAGTCCACCGAATTCCGCCACATCGATCAGCTGGCGCGGCGCCTGGCCCTGGCGCGCTTCGATCTGCGCCTGGCCCTGCGCCACAACGGCCGCCGCGCCCTGGACCTCGCGCCCGCGACCGACGACGCCGCGCGCGAAGCGCGCATCGCCGAAGTCTGCAGCGAGGAGTTCATGGCCAACGCGGTGATGCTGGACGAAACGCGCCTCGGCTTCCGCCTGTGGGGCTGGGTGGCGTTGCCCAGCTTCGCGCGGGCGCAGCCGGACCTGCAGTTCCTCTACGTCAACGGCCGCATGGTGCGCGACAAGCTGCTCGGCCATGCCCTGCGCCGCGCCTATGCCGACGTGCTGCATTCCACCCGCTACCCGGCGTTCGTGCTGTTCCTCGAACTCGACCCAGCCGGGGTCGACGTCAATGTGCACCCGGCCAAGACCGAGGTGCGCTTCCGCCAGTCGGCACAGGTGCACGACTTCCTGTTCGGCTGCGTGCACCAGTTGCTGCGCCGCATCCGTCCCGATCCGCTGCAACACCACCGGGTGGAACTGCATGCACCATCCGGGACGGCGCCCGATCCGGTGCAAGAGCCGCTGCGCTATGCCCGTCCAGTCTCCTATGGCAGCGGCACGGGAAGCCTCGGCGGCAGCGGGTTTTCGGAAATCCGCGAGCCGGCGCCGACACTGGCTTCCACCGCCTGGCCGCTCTACGCAAGCGGGAATGCGGCGGCAGCGGACGGCTACGGCGCCGTGGCGGTGGCACAGCAGCCGCTGGGCCGCGCCCTGGCGCAACTGCACGGTGTCTTCATCCTGGCCGAGAATCGCACCGGCCTGGTCCTGGTTGACGCCCATGCCGCGCACGAGCGCGTGCTGTACGAACGCTACAAACACCAGCTCGAAAGCGGCGGCATCCCGGCGCAGGCCCTGCTGGTGCCGGAAGTGGTGCGGGTGGGCGAGGCCGAGGCTGACCAGCTTGAAACGCAGCGCGAAGATCTGTCGCGGCTGGGCCTGGTCATCGACCGCGCCGGACCGGAAGCGGTGACGGTGCGCGCGTTGCCGCCCCTGCTGGCGAAGACCGACCTGGGCGCGCTGCTGCGCTCACTGTGCGGCGAGGACAGCGACAGCGAATCGCATTTCGGCGAAGTGCTCGATGCCCAGCACCGCATCCTGGCCGACATGGCCTGCCGCAGCGCCATCAAGGCCAACCGCCGCCTGACCCTGCCGGAAATGGACGCCCTGTTGCGTGACATGGAGACCACCGAGCTTTCCGGTCAATGCAACCATGGCCGCCCGACCTGGGTACAGGTCGGCGCCGAGGATCTGGATCGCCTATTCCTGCGCGGCCGCTGAGTGCGACCGCTGAGTAAAGTGTGACCGGATCGTCGAAGTCGGGGGTATAAATCCGCTATCGTGGGGCGGGGGACTGTCTGGTACCACACAGTCCAAATAGAAAACACCAAGGGGCGGTCATGGACTTCGATCAAACACAGCCGTTGAAGCTGGAGCCGGAGGCCGTGCGCTTTCACGGCAAGGGCAGTGAGTATTTCCAGATCTGGATCGTCAACCTGCTGCTGACCATCCTCACGCTCGGCATTTATTCGGCTTGGGCAAAAGTGCGGCGCCTGCAATATTTTTACCGCAATACCGAGCTCGCCGGCTCGACCTTCGAATATCACGGCAAGCCCCTGACCATCCTCAAGGGCCGCATCGTCGGTTTGATGCTGCTGCTGGTCTATCGTTTCGGGTTCCAGGTTTCGTTCATCGTCGGCGTGTTGTCCCTGCTATTGCTGGCGGCCTTGCTGCCCATCCTGCTGCGAAATTCCTTGCGCTTCCGTCTGTACAACAGCAGCTATCGCGGCTTGCGCTTCCACTTCAGCGGCGGCGTCGCGAGTGCCTATGGAGTGTTCCTGGGCGGCTTTTTCGGTTCCCTGTTTTCCCTGTATCTGCTGGCGCCGCTGTTTCATCGGCGGCTCAAGGCGTATCAGCACGGCAACTCCTGGTATGGACGGACGCGATTCAGCTTTCATGCCACCACCAGCCAGTTCTATGGGATTTACGGGCGCGGCCTGCTGATGCTTCTGGGGTTGGGGTTCGGCCTCGGGTTGCTGAGCAGTTTCCTGTTCCACGGGCACGCGCCGCACATTGTCGCGGGCACCAAGCCCGATCCTCGCGAGATGATGCGTTTCATCCTTCCCATCATGCTGGTGGTCTATCTTCCGACCGTACTGTTTCTGGCCGCATACTTCGGCGCTCGCCTGCAAAGCCTGATCTGGACCAATACGCGGCTCGGCGAGCATCGCTTCGACTATCGCCTGTCCGCACGTCGGCTATTGTGGATTTACTTCAGTAATTCCCTTGCGGTGATTCTCACCCTGGGCTTCTACTCGCCGTGGGCGGCGGTGCGCCTGGCGCGCTACCACGCCGAACACATGACCCTGCTGCCGGCCGGCTCGCTGGAAACATTCATCGACGATCAGTCGCAGGATATCGGCGCCATCGGCGAAGAAGCCGCCAGTGTGTTCGACATCGATATTTCCTTTTGATCAAATCGGCGAACGGCTAGCCCATGCCCGCGGCCGCTTATTACGATGGCAGGACGGCGCGCCGCCACGAGGTGCAAATCTCGGTCGCGGACGGCTCGCTGCTGATCCAGGGAGACGGGATCCAGCGCCAAGAGCCGCTATCGGCGGTACGCGTTTCGGAGCGGTTGGGCCAGGCTCCACGGCTGCTTTCCCTCGGCGATGGCGCCCATTGCGAGGTGCGCGATCATGCCGCGCTGGAGGCGGAGTTGGCGGCTGCCGGCCATCGGCAGGGACTGGTCGAACGCCTGCAGCGCAGTTGGCGCGCCGCGGCACTGTCGCTGCTGCTGTGCGCAATTGCGGCTTTTGCCGCTTACCGCTGGGGCATACCGCTGGCAGCTGAAATGATCGCGGCGCGGATGCCGCCCGCGGTGAGCCACCAGCTCAGCGATTCGACCCTGCAGGCGCTGGATCACTTCTGGCTGGAACCCACCAAGCTCGATGCGCCGCGGCGCGAAGCGCTGAGCCGGGGATTCACGCGCCTGCACCCGCCCGCGGAAGGAGGGGCGCCGCTGAGCATCGAATTCCGTTCCAGTCCGAAGCTGGGGCCGAATGCCTTTGCCTTGCCGGACGGCCGCGTGGTGCTGCTGGACCAGCTGGTCACGCTGGCTGGAAACGACGAAGAAATCTATGGCGTTCTGGCGCACGAACTGGGACACGTGCACTACCACCACGGCATGCGCATGCTGTTGCAGGGCTCCGCCGTGGCGCTGCTGCTGACCGCCTGGGTCGGCGATGTCTCGAGCCTGCTGGCGACGCTGCCCGCCGGCTTGTTGCAGGCTCGTTATTCGCGCGACTTCGAGACGCAGGCTGACGACTACGCCGCCGCTACCCTGTTGGCCAATGGCATCCCGCCTTCGCGCCTGGCCGATCTGCTGGAGCGCCTGCTGGCGCGCCGCGATAGCGACAAGGAGGGCGCGAAAGGCAGCAAGGACAGCAAGAGCAGCAGCGTCGGGGATGGCGAGATGCGGAGCTATCTATCGTCACACCCGGCCACAAGCGAGCGCATCCGGCGCTTGCGCCAGGCCGACAGCCGCCAGTCGCAGCAGCAGGGTTTGGTGCCGAGCCGCTAAAATTGCCCGGGTGACTTCCGAAGAACAGGCTGTGCCGTCGCCCCTCATCGCCATTGCCGGCCCCACCGCCGCCGGCAAGTCGGCATTGGCCTTGCAGCTGGTCGAGCGCCTGCAGGGCAGGGCCGAGATCGTCAGCGTCGATTCAGCGCAGATCTATCGCGGCATGGATATCGGCACCGCAAAACCGGATGTTGCGACGCGGGCGCGGGTGCCGCACCATCTGCTCGACCTGATCGATCCGGCCGAGGTCTATTCCGCGGCACGCTTCGCGGCTGATGCGCGAAACCTGATCGGTGAAATCCACGCCCGCGGCAACCAGCCCATCCTGGTGGGCGGCACCATGCTCTATTTTCGCGCTTTGTTACACGGCTTGAGCGAACTGCCTTCGGCCGACGCCGCTTTCCGCGAGCGCACCGAGGCGGAAGCCGCACAGCTCGGCTGGGGCGCGCTGCATGCGCGCCTGGCCGAGGTCGATCCGGAAAGCGCGGCGCGCCTGCATCCGAACGATGCCCAGCGTATCCAGCGCGCGCTGGAAATCCATGCGCTGAGCGGCGAGGCTGCCAGCCGGCAGTTCCTGCGGTCGCGCGGTGAGGGCTGGAGCGGCGCGGTGGTGCGGGTCGCGGTCTGCCCGCCGGACCGTTCCGCGTTGCACCAACGTATCCGGGAGCGTTTCCGCATCATGATGGAGCAGGGTTTCCTCGGCGAAGTAATGCGCCTGCGCGCCCGCGGCGACCTGCACCTGCAGCTGCCGTCAATGCGCGCCGTGGGCTACCGCCAGCTCTGGCGCCACTTGGACGGCGAATACGGCCTGGAGCAGGCGATCGAGTTGGGTATGATCGCCACCCGGCAATACGCCAAGCGCCAGTTGACCTGGCTGCGCGGCGAATCCGGATGGGTATGGATCGATCCTACGGAACCGAATGCCGCCGGCGCGGTCTTGAATCTAGTCAAATCAGCCTGAACTTGGCATACGGCCCCATGGACCAGACGCGTGCTACACTTTCTCTGTATAGACAGGCAACTGTCGTTGTTCAAAATGAAAAAGGATTAAAAATGTCTAAAGGACAGACTCTGCAGGAGCCGTTTCTCAACGCCCTGCGCAAAGAGCGCATACCGGTTTCGATCTACCTGGTGAATGGCATCAAGCTGCAAGGCCAGATCGAATCCTTTGACCAGTTCGTGGTCCTGCTGAAGAACACCGTCAGCCAGATGGTCTACAAGCATGCGATCTCCACCATCGTGCCGGCCCGCGCCGTGCGCATCGCTGAAACCGACGACGGCGAAGCCCAGCCCGCTGATGCCTGAGTTGCGAGAGTCAAGCCGCTGAGCACCAATCCGGATTCCAACACTGCACCGGCCGCCAACGCGGCCGGCAGGCAGAAAGCGGTATTGGTGCACCTGGAGTTTCCCGGCACCGATTTCGAAGCCGATCGCGCCGAGTTCCTGGAACTGGCCCGTTCCGCCGGCGCGGAAGTCGTGGCCGTGCTCGGCGGCAGCCGTGACCGTCCCGATGCCGGGCTGTACGTCGGCAGCGGCAAGGTCGATGAAGCGGCAGCCGCGGCCGCGGCTGCCGAGGCGGAACTGGTCATCTTCAACCATGACCTGTCGCCCAGCCAGGAGCGCAACCTCGAGCGCCGCCTGAAATGCCGAGTGCTCGACCGCGCCGGCCTGATCCTCGACATCTTTGCCCGCCGCGCCCGCTCGCACGAGGGCAAGCTGCAGGTGGAACTGGCGCAGATGCACCACTTGGCTACCCGCCTGGTGCGCGGCTGGACCCACCTGGAACGCCAGAAGGGCGGTATCGGCCTGCGCGGCCCGGGCGAATCCCAGCTCGAAACCGACCGCCGCCTGGTGCGCGCCCGCATCGATACGCTGAAGCGGCGTCTCGAAGAAGTGCGCAGCCGCCGCGCGCAGAACCGGCACGGCCGCGAGCGCAGCGAAATCCCCACGGTCTCCCTGGTCGGCTATACCAATGCCGGCAAGTCGACCCTGTTCAACGCCCTCACCGGCGACGACACCTTCGCCTCCAACCTGCTGTTCGCGACGCTGGACACCACCGTGCGCAAGGTGGCCCTGCCCACCGGTGAGACCGCGGTGCTGGCCGACACGGTCGGCTTCATCCGCGACCTGCCGCACGACCTGATTGCCGCTTTCCGCGCCACCCTGGAAGAATCACGCGAAGCCGACCTGCTGCTGCACGTGGTCGACGCCGCCGACACCGAGCGGGTTGCCCGCATGGAACAGGTCAACGCGGTGCTGCGCGAGATCGGCGCCGATGAGGTGCCGCGTCTGCTGGTCTACAACAAGATCGACCTGCGCAAGGAAGGCACCGAGCCCGAACTGGCGCGTATCGAGCGCGACGAGGAAGGCCGGCCGGTCCGCGTCTTCATCTCCTCCCGCACCGGCGAGGGGCTGGACCTGCTGCGCACCGCCATCGCCGCCAGCCTCTACCCCGACCTGGTCGAGGAAGAAATCCTGCTCCCGCCGAGCGCCGCGCGCCTGCGCGCGCAGCTGTTTTCCCTTCATGCGGTGCGCTCGGAAAAGGTCGAGGACGACGGCGGCCTGCGCCTGGTCGTGCGTCTGCCGTACTCGCGGCTGGAGCGCCTGTTCCGGGAAGCCGGGATCAAGCTGCCGCCGCGCGCGGTTGCCGCAGTGGCCGCCGCTTCCTAAAATCCCGCTTTCAAACACGATTTTCCTGGGATTATTTCCCGTAAGCTTTGCGTCCACGAAAGACGCTATTCCCCTTCAGCGGAGCAGAAATGGCCTGGAATGAGCCGGGTAACAACAACCGCGACCCCTGGAACCAGGGGTCGGGGGGCAAGCGCGGTGAGCTGCCGCCCGACCTCAGCCAGCTGCTCAAGCGCTTCAAGGAGCGCTGGGGCGGCGGCAAGGGGCTGGGCGGTGTGCCGGTGCTGCTGCTCGCCGCCCTGCTCGGGTTGATCTGGCTCCTGTTCGGCTTCTACAAGGTGGAAGAGCAGGAGCGCGCCCTGGTGATCCGCTTCGGCGCCTACGCCCGCACCGAGAATCCCGGCCTGCACTGGCATCTGCCGCCGCCGTTCGAGCATGTGAAGATGGTCAATGTCGGCGTGCCGCGCCAAGCCCCGGTGCAGAGCGAGCTGTTCACCAAGGACCAGAACCTGGTCGATATCGGGCTGACCGTGCAGTTCCGCGTGTCCTCGGTGGAGGAGAATGCCTTCAACGTCGACAGCCCCGACGACACCCTGCGCTATGCCGCCAAGAATGCCCTGCAGCAGGTGGTCGCCGGCTACACCATCGACGAGGTGGTGGGCAAAAGCGACGTGCGCAACAGCCAGGCCGAGATCGTGGCCAAGACCCGGCAACTGCTGCAGCAGACCTTGGACAGCTACCACTGCGGCTTGCAGATCACCGAACTCACCCTGAGCAAGGTGTCGCCGCCGGATGCCCTGGTGCCGGCCTTCGCCGACACCATCAAGGCCGCCGACGACCAGAAGCGCGCCCGCAGCGACGCCCAGGCCTACGCCAGCAGCCGCGTGCCGGTGGCCCGGGGCGAGGCCACGCGCAGCGTCACCGAGGCCCAGGCCTATCGCGACCAGGTCATCGCCCGCGCCGAGGGTGACGTGGCGCGCTTCAACGCCGTCCTGCAGGAATACCGCAAATCGCCCCAGGTGACGCGCAAGCGCCTTTACCTCGACACCATGACCGAGATCTATTCGAAGTCAGGGACCGTGCTGATGGATGTGGACAAGGGCAACCCCAGCATCACCGTGCCGCTGCAGCAGATGCTCAACGCCGCGCCGGAAAGCCCGGTTCCGGCCGCCGCCGCCCCCAGCGCCGCGGCGCCCCCTGCCTCCGGCAACGATGACAGCAGCGCGCGCTCGCGCAACCGGGAGGGTCGCTGATGAACCGGAAACAGAGCCTGATGCTGGGCTTCGCCCTGCTGCTGGTGCTGCTGGCCAACAGCATCTTCGTGGTCGATCAGCGCGCCGTCGCGGTGGTGCTCGAATTCGACAAGTTCAAGAGCGCGGTGCCGGCCCCAGGCCTGCACTTCAAGGTGCCGTTCGCGCAGACCGTGGAGAAATTCGACCGGCGCCTGCTCACCGGCACCGAGACCGAAAGCATCCCCACCGGCGACCAGAAGACACTGAACGTGGAGTATTACGTGAAGTGGCGCATCGCCGACGTCGCCACCTACTACCGCGCCACCGGCGGCAAGGACCTGGTGGTCAGCGACCGCCTGATGAAGGTGGTCAAGACCAGTCTGCGCGACGTGCTGGGCAGCCGCAGCCTCGAACAGATCATCTCCGGCAACCACGACCAGATGGATGAAGTCCTGCGCCGCGAAGCCCAGGACAAGGCCCGCGACCTGGGCATCGAAGTCGCCGACGTGCGCATCGAAAACCTGAGCCTGCCGAAGGAACAGGCCGACGCCTACTTCGACGGCATCCGCGCCGACCGCAAGCGCCAGGCCGACGACCTGCGCGCGCGCGGCAACGAGGAGGCCGAGTCGATCCGCGCCGCCGCCGACAGCGAGGCGCAGACCACCCTGGCCGAGGCCTACCGCAAGGCCGAGGCGCTGCGCGGCGAGGGCGACGGCAAGGCGGCCGAGATCTACGCCAAGTCCTACGGCCAGGATCCGGAATTCTTCGCCTTCTACGGTTCGCTCAACGCCTACCGCGAGTCCTTCACGGGCAAGCGCAACGTGCTGGTGCTCGAGCCCAAGGGCGAGTTCTTCAAATACTTCAAGGACGCGGGGAGCGGCAAGTGAAGCCGGCTGACGCAACATGATGATCCAGTGGCTCGACGTGGTGCGCGCCCTGTCGCTGGTGATGGTGATCGAGGGCATCCTGCCGTTCCTGTCGCCGGTTCGCGCGCGCGGCATGTTCACGCGCATGGCCACGGTCGACGACCGCGGCCTGCGCACCGTCGGCTTCCTCAGCATGCTCAGCGGCCTGCTGGCGCTGCAGCTGATCCACTGGCTGGCCTGAGATGAGCACACCCTGGATGCTCCCCGAAGGCGTGGAGGAAGCGCTGCCGCCGGTGTCCTGGCGCATCGAAGCCCTGCGCCGCGCCCTGCTCGACCGTTACCGTGAACAGGGCTATGAACTGATCCTGCCGCCGCTGCTGGAACACCTGGACACCCTGCTCACCGGCGCCGGCTCCGACCTGGAAGGGCAGACCTTCAAGCTCACCGACCCCGCCGGCGGCCGCCTGCTCGGCCTGCGCGCCGACATGACGCCGCAGGCCGCGCGCATCGCCACGCGCCATTTCGCCGACCAGGCGGTGGTGCGCCTGTGCTACCTGGGCACCGTGCTGCGCACCCGCCCGGACAGCCTCGGGGGCTCGCGCGCGCCGCGCCAGGTGGGCTGCGAAATCTTCGGCGAGGCCAGCATCTCCGCCGACCTGGAAACCCTGCACCTGATGCTCGATACCCTGCGCCTGGCCGGCATCAAGACCGGGCACCTGGACCTGGGCCACGTCGGCATCTACCGCGCGCTGGCGGCCAAGCTGGGCCTCGACGCCGCCGCCGAAACCGCCGTGTTCGATATCCTGCAGCGCAAGTCGCAGCCGGACCTGCGCGACTTCGCCGCGGCCCGGCGTCTGGCCCCGTCATCGCTGGCCGGGCTGGCGGCGCTGATGGAGCTGAACGGCGATGTCACCGTTCTACAACGTGCGCGCCACACACTGGACCTGGGCGACGCCGCGGTGGCGGATGCCCTGGCGGCGGTGGAACAGGCGGCGGCCGAGCTGAAGCGGGTGGCACCGGACGTGCCGCTGCACATCGACCTGGCCGAGCTGCGTGGCTACCGCTACCAGACCGGCCTGGTGTTCGCCGCCTTCGTGCCCGGACACGGACGCGAAGTGGCGCGCGGCGG
>JAQGNS010000439.1 GCA_028291705.1 Nevskia sp. | reverse complement strand
CGCCACGGCCACCATCATGCGGCCCAACCCGAAACTCCCGATGATCATTTAAATATGCTCTTCAGCCAGTCAATTGGGGTGGATTTTGACTGATTCGCGCACGGCGCGTACTGCTGCGGCTCGGCATTGCGCATGAACGGCACCATCACCGTTTCGGCACAGCCGGGGTCCGCGCGCAGGCCGCTGGCCGGATCGACCGCCACCTCCTCCACGTCGGCCGGCGGCAGCGTTTCGATGCCCTTGGCGTTGAGGTCGCGCATCAGCTTGCCCCAGATGCGCAGCGCGCCGGTGGCGCCCTCCAGGCCGGTGGGCTTGTTGTCGTCGCGGCCCACCCAGACCACCGCCACGCGGTCAGCACCGAAGCCGGAGAACCAGCTGTCGCGCAGGTCCTCGGTGGTGCCGGTCTTGCCGGCATAGTACTGCCCGGCCGGCAGCACCGAGGTGGCCCAGTGGGCGGTACCCAGCTCGATCACCTTGTGCATGGCCCAGGTGGTCAGGTACACCGGCCCTTCCGGCAGCGTGTGCTTGAGCTTGAAGGCGTAGCGGTTGAGCGGCTGCCCGTCCTTGGTCAGCACCGCGCGAATCGCCAGCAGCGGCGTCAGGTAGCCGGACGAGGCCAGGGTCGAATAGATCTGCGCCACGTCGAACGGCGACATGTCGATGGCGCCGAGGAAGATCGAGGGCAGCTCCGGCACGTCCTCGAAACCGGCGGAGGCAAAGGTCTGCTTGACCTTGCCCACCCCCACATCCAGGCCCAGGTGCACCGTCGCCAGGTTGTAGCTCTTGGCCAGCGCCATGTACAGCGGCACCGCGCCGTGCAGTTGATGGTCGAAATTTTTCGGCGACCAGATCTGGCCGGTGGGCAGCCTCAGGTCCACCGGCGAGTCGTCCAGCGCCGTTTGCAGGTTGTAGCGGTCGGGCTGTTCCAGCGCCGTCAGGTAGGTGAACGGCTTGGCCAGCGAGCCGATTGGCCGGCGCGTGTCGATGGCGCGGTTGAAGCCGGCATAGCGCGCGTCGCGCCCGCCCACCACCGCCAGCACTTCGCCGCCCTCCACCGAGGTCACCACGCCGGCGCCCTGCAGCGTACCCTCCGCCATGCGCCGCGCCTTCTCCAGCTCCGGCACGTCGGCGCTGATGCGCGCCTCCAGTGTTTCCTGCACACGCGGATCGAGCGTGGTGAAGATGCGCAGCCCCTCGTTGGTCAGGTCCTGCTCCTGGTACAGCCCGGCCAGCTGGCGCCGCACCAGGTCGACGAAGGCCGGGTAACGCGCCGCGCCGCCGCCGCCGCCCGGCGTCACACTCAACGGCCGGTTGATCGCGTCCTGGTATTCGTCCGGCGTGATCTTGCCGGCGTCGGACATCATCTTCAGTACCAGGTTGCGCCGCTCCGTCACCAGCTTCACCGCGCGCCGCGGGTTGTACTGGGTCGGCCCCTTGACGACGGCCACCAGCAGGGCGATCTCGTGCGGCTGCAGCTCGTTCAGCGGCTTGTTGAAATAGAACTGGCTGGCCAGGCCGAAGCCGTGCACCGCGCGCGGCCCGTCCTGGCCCAGGTCCACCTCGTTGAGATAGGCCTCGAGGATCTCGTCCTTGCTGACGTGCCGCTCCAGCAGCACCGCCATCGAGGCCTCGGTGATCTTGCGCTTGGCGGTACGCTCGTTGGACAGGAACAGGTTCTTGATCAGCTGCTGCGTCAGCGTGCTGGCGCCCTGCACCGTGCGGCCGGCGCGCAGGTTGGCGAAGGCCGCGCGCAGGATGCCGCGCAGGCTGACGCCGCCGTGGCTATAGAAATCATGATCCTCCACCAGGATCAGCGTCTGCGGCAGCAGCGCCGGCACATCCGACAGCTTCACCAGCACGCGGTCCTCGCCGCTGTGCGAGGGATAGATGCTGCCGATCAGCATCGGGTCGAAGCGCAGCAGATCCAGCGACTGATCGCTGCCCATCACGCGCATGCTGCCGATGCCCTTGTCGTCGCCGTGCACCTCGATGCGCTGCTCCGGCTGCGCCGCATCCCAGAAAGCGAAGGCGCGCGTGTCGATGCGCAGGGAGTCCTTGGCGGCGATGTAGGTGCCCGGCCCCACCAGCTCATCGCCCGCGCGGTAGCCCAGGCGGTCCAGCTCGTGCCGCAACTGCTCCATGCTCAGGCTGGCGCCCGGATAGATTTCCAGCGGCGCCGCATAGACCTGTGCCGGCAGCACCCAGCGCACCCCGGCAAAGCGCGTGCGCACATCGCCGTCGAGCTTGACCAGGAAGATGGTGAACAGCAGCAGCCCCACGCTCACGGCCAAGCCCAGGCCGATCAGCAGCCAGCGGACCAGCGGGGATTGCAGCAGTCGGAAACCGGTTTTTTTCTTGGGACGCGCCATCAGGGCTGATTAGTGGAAACGTTGGCCGCCGCGACGGAAACCGTAGCGGCAAGGCGCGAATATTGAAAGGAACATTGTACTAGGATGCTTCCCCGTGAATAAGGTTGGTAACCACCCCGGCACGCGGCATATCAACCTTTCCTGACGCCCGCTGTTGCTGTCGCCGGCGCCTCCTGGTCGAGCGCCCGCTCCAGCACCGCCGCGAAGGCCGTATCGCTGCCGCGCTGCGCCAGCTCCAGCGCCGCGGCGAAATCCCGCTTCGCCTCGTCGCTACGGCCGTTCTGCTGCGCCAGCCGGCCGCGCTGATAATCCAGGTGTGCGTTCCAGTCGCGACCGGGCGCCGCGGCGGCCAGCGCCGCCGGGTTGAGGTGTGCCAGATAGAGCTGCGACTCCTCGGGCTTGTGTGCGTCGAGGCAGGCAGCGGCCAGGCCGTAAGCGATCTTCTGCGTCAGGAGACCGCTCGGCCCCTGCCGCGCTTCCGCCAGGCCATAGGCTTCCAGGTACTTGCCGACGGCGGCTTCGGCCTGGCCGGCGGCACGCAGGGTCGCTGCGGTGTCCGTCATTGCGACGATGCTGCTGTCGTTGTCGACGCCGAACAGCCGGGCATAGCCGCTCTCCACCATGCCGCGGTCGTGGATCGCATCGGCCCAGTGCTGCTGCGCCGACGCCAGCCGCGCCTGCACCCGCACGAACTCCAGCTCCAGCGGACTCTCATGGCCGCCGAGGGCGCGCATGTCGCGGTCTAGCGCCGGCAGATAACCGGCCGCCTCGTCGATCCGGCCCAGGCCGATCAGGCTGGTCAGCCACTTCTCGCGCGCCTGGATGGTGAGCGGGTCGCCGGCGCCGCGCTCCGAAGTGAGTTGCGTCACCATCTCCCGCTCGATCTCTTCCGCCTGCCGGCTCTGCCCGGCCTGCTCGAAGGCGGTGCCGACATGCAGCTCGGCCAGGTAGAAGTAGTCGAGATTGGATTTGTAGGTGCGCGGGTGCAAATGGCGCATGTCGTTCAACGCCGTCTGCGTTTGTTCCGCATCGGCGGCGGCGGCCAGCAGATTGCTGTGGTGTCCGTCGAGCAGGGTGTGCACGTCCCACAACCGTACCCGGATCATCTGGTCGGTATAGGGCTTGCTCCACACCAGGCTGTCGATCGGCGCCAGCAGCGCCAGCGCTTCGTCGTACTTGTTCTGATAGGCCAGGTCCTGCGCCAGCATCAGGTCGCTGGTCATGGAAATATCAGCGCCGGCGCCGAAAGCCGAATACGACGTCACCCGCGCGTTGCGGAATTCGCGTTCGGCGTCGGCGTACTGGCCGAGCGTGCGGTAGGCGCCGCCCACCGTCTGGTGCAGCGCCACCGCCATCGCCGGCGAGTTGGTGAAACGCGCGTCGATCCGGCCGCTGGCCTTGGCGATGGCGTCGCGCACCGACACATCCATCGAGCCGCCGACATTGGGATTGGCCGCCGCCAGCAGGTCGTTGTCGAGGAAGCCGTTGACCGCGCGCACCATCTCCGCCTCGCCGCGCTCCTCGTTGCGCGACAGCAGGGTCATGCGGAAAAAGAACAGACTGACGATCAGGCCCAGGCTCAGCGCCGCGCCGGCGGCGATCAGCAGCGGCCGGCGTTGGCGGGCGCGTTCCAATACTGCGCGCGCGGCGGCGGCGGCGGCCTCCTGCTCCCGCGCCAGGCGGTGCTGGCGGCGGCGGTCGCCCAGGTGGCGTAGCCGCTCGGCCAGTTCGCGGGCCGAAGTCAGGCGATGCTCCGGCGTGCCGCTGGCGGCGTCGGCGATATCCTGGCGCAGCAACTCATCGACGATCTCGCGCTCCCAGCCGGCAGCCAGCGGACGGCGCAGGTCGCCCACCGCGAGCTGGTACAGCATCACGCCCAGGGCATAAAGATCGGACTGCACCGTTGGCGAATGTCCCAGCAGCAGCTCAGGCGCCATGTACAGCGGCGTGCCGCTGACCGACTGCACCGTGTTCACAGTGCCCATGCGGGTGAAGCCCCACTCCGCCAGCCGCGCCGGATCGGTCAGGGTACCGCTGCCGAAGTCGGTCAGGCGGACTTTCGGCGCACCCTGCGCGTCCTCATATATAAGGACATTGGCCGGCTTCAGGTCTTTGTGCAGCACGCCGACCGAGTGCGCCATCGCCACCGCCTCGGCCACCTGCGCCACCAGTTCCAGGCGCAGGGTCAGCGGCTGCCCGGCGATGCCGCCACGCGCTTCCGCCCACTCCGGCAGGCTCAGCCCGCCGTATTCGCATTCGATGAAGAACGGCGGCCGGTCGAAACCCCAGTCCAGTACCCGCACCAGGTCCTCGCGCTCGCCCAGAGTGCTTTGCAGCAGCCGGGATAATGCCGCTTCGCGCTTGAGTGAGGACAGGCGCAGGCCGTCCGGGCTGAATTTGAACACCCGCCGCGCGCCCTCGCCCACGCCACCAGTGCTGTCCGGGGCCGGGGCTGGCGCTGCCAGCCAGACCTCGCTGCCGGGGGTGACGCTGAGCTCCCGTTCCAGCAGCCAGGCCGGCCGGCCTGGCACGGCGTCGCCGGGCTTGAGGCCGAGGCGCGCCTGCGGCCGGGACGGCGGTTCGCGCCGCAGCACCGGCACCGCCAGGCGGTAACCGACCTTGTAGGTGGTGACGATGATCGACTGGGCATCGTAGCGCAGCGCCTTGCGCAACTTGCCGATGGCATTGCTGAGGGCGTTCTCGCTGAGGTAGGCGTGGCCCCATACCGACTGCAGCAGCTCCTCCTTGGTCACCGTCTCGCCGGCATGGCGCAGCAGGCATAGCAGGATCTCCAGCGGCCGCGGCTCCAGCTCGATCGCCGCGCCGGCCACGCGCAACTCCCACTTCTGCTCGTCGAATTCCGCGCCGGCGAATTTCCAGAGCGCGATTCCGGCTTCGGCAGGTTTCAAATTCTCTTTTTCGGTCATGTACTTATCAACGCATATGCATCGTGGGAATTTCGTGTGGACTTTGCCCTGCTAAGCGCCGGTCAGAGCGCCGACACTCCCGTCCACAGCGCTGCAAGGCCCGCACTTTACCCCTGCCCGGGGCATTGCTGCAGCCGGGTGGTCTGGCCCCAGGGCCAGCCGGCGCCATTCACTTTCGAACGTCCATGTCCCGATTTTCAATCCGGTACCCGTTTTTCATCATCGTCGCCTGCCTGATCACGGCCGTCATCGGCCTCACCAGCTTGCAGAAGCTGCCTGTAGACCTGTTTCCGGAAGTAAAAATCCCTATCGTCGTCGTCGCCACCTTCTACAACGGCATGCCGCCGGAGGAAGTGGAAAACAAGATTACCGGTCCGTTCGAGCGTTTTTTCACCCTCGGCAGCGGCATCGAGCATATCGAATCACGCTCCCTGCCCGGGGTCAGCCTGATCAAGATCTTCTTCCAGCCGGGCACCGATCCCAACGCCGCCCTGTCCTCGGTCTCCAACCTGGCCATGGCCGACCTGCGCCGCCTGCCGCCGGGAACGCTGCCGCCGGTGATCCTCAAGTTCGACGCCTCCAGCATGCCGGTGTGCCTGATCACCCTCAAGGGCGAGGGCCTGAGCGAAGCCAAGTTGCGTGACCTGGCCCAGTACGACGTGCGCAACCAGGTGGCCAGCGTACCGGGCGCCTCGGTGCCGCAGCCTTTCGGCGGCAAGTACCGCCAGATCATGGTCTACGTCGATCCGCTCAAGCTGCAGGCGCACCAGCTCAGCGTGATGGACGTGGTGCGCTCGGTCAACGACTCCAACCTGATCCTGCCGGCGGGCGACGTGGTCATCGGTCCCTACGACTACTCGCTCTACACCAACAGCCAGGTCGACTCGATGCAGGACCTGGACAACATCCCCCTCAAGACCGTGGGTGATGCCCCGGTACTGATCGGCGACGTCGGCCAAGCCAAGGACGCCAGCGCCATCCAGGCCAGCCTGGTGCGCATTGACGGCCAGCGCTCGGTCTACCTGCCGGTGCTGAAGCAGGGCGGCGACGCCAACACCATCGCGGTGGTCGACGGCATCCGCGACGCGGTGGGCAAGCTGGTCGACATCCCCAAGCAGCTGATCACCAAGGTGGTGTTCGACCAGTCGGTATTCGTCAAGAGCGCTATCCACAACCTGATCCACGAAGCCGGCATCGGCATGCTGCTGACCGGCCTGATGATCCTGATCTTCCTCGGCAACTTCAAGGCGACGCTGGCGGTGTTCCTGTCGGTGCCGCTGTCGGCCCTGGCGACATTCTTCGTGCTGTCCCTGGGCGACAGCACCGTCAACACCATGGTGCTGGGTGGTCTGGCCCTGGCCTTCTCGCGCCTGATCGACAACTCGGTGGTGGTGCTGGAGAACATCTACCGCCACCTGGAACTGGGCAAGACGCCGCAGGAAGCAGCCGAGATCGGCGGCAAGGAGGTGGCGTTGCCGGTGCTGGCCTCGACCCTGACCACCGCCATCGTGTTCTTCCCGGTGACGCTGCTCACCGGCGTCAGCAAGTTCCTGTTCTCGGCCATGGCGCTGTCGGTGGTGATTTCGCTGTTCGCCTCCTACCTCGTGGCAATGACGGTGGTGCCGCTGTTCTGCGCCAAGCTGATCAAGTCCTCGGACGTGGCCAGCCATGACCTGAGCGACCACCATTTGGATCCGATCGGCGCCAGCAGCGGCCGCGGCAACTGGATGCGGCGCTTCAATCACTGGTTCAACTTTCGCTTCCAGCAATTCCTCGGACGCTACCGCAACAGCCTGGTCCTGGCACTGGCCAGGCCCGCGCGCAGCCTGCTGCTGATCCTCGGCATCGGCGTGCTGCTGATCGGCCTGATGCCGCTGATGGGCTTCTCCTACTTCCCGCGCACCGACCCGAGCCAGTTCCTGATCAACGTCAAGGCGCCCACCGGCACCAGCATGGAGCGCAGCAATGTCATCGTCGCGCAGATCGAGGACATCGTGCGCAAGGAGGTCGAGCCGGGCGACCTCGACCTGGTGCTGTCCAACATCGGCGCCACGCCCGGTTTCTCCTCGCTGTACACGCCGAACTCCGCTTCGCACACCGCCTTCGTCCAGGTGGGCCTGAAGGAAGGCCACAAGATCTCCAGTTACGCCTACATGGATCGCGTGCGCACGCAGATCCACCGGCAGCTGCCGCAGGTGACCAGCTACTTCCAGTCCGGCGGCCTGGTCGATGCCGTGCTCAACCTGGGCTTGCCGACGCCGATCGACGTGCAGGTCAGCGGCAAGGACCTGACGGCGGTGCACCAGGTGGCGGACGAGCTATCGCGCCAGATTCACGCCCTGCCCGGCGTCAGCGACACCCTGGTGCCGCAGGACGTCGATGCCCCGGCGCTGTATGTCGATGTCGACCGCGTCAAGGCGGCCCAGCTTGGCCTGACCGAGAAAGAGGTGGTAGCCAACATCATCACCGCGCTCAATTCCAACGCCATGATCGCCCCCGGCTACTGGATCGATCCGAAGAGCGGCAACGCCTACCTGCTGACGGTGCAGTACCCGGAAAGCCAGATCAAGAACCAGATCGACCTGCGCCAGATCCCGCTGCGCTCGAAGGACGGCAAGCAGGACACCACCCTCGACGCGGTGGCCAAGCTCAAACCGGTATTGGCTCCGACCGAGATCGATCACTACCAGCTGCGCAAGGTGGTGGACGTCTATGTCGCCACCTCGGGCGAAGACCTGTCGCGGGTCGAAACCCAGGTACAGAAGATCGTCGCGGATACGAAATTGCCGGAAGGCATCCGCATCCAGCTGCACGGCTCGGTGAAGAGCATGAACAGCTCCTTCGCCAGCTTTGCCACCGGCCTGCTGCTCTCCACCCTGCTGGTGTACCTGATCCTGGTCGCGCAGTTCGCCTCGTTCAAGGATCCCTTCCTGATCCTGCTGGCCATTCCCACCGGCCTCACCGGCGTGGTGCTGACCCTGCTCTTCACCGGCACCACGCTCAACGTCATGTCGTTGATGGGTGTGGTGATGATGGTCGGCATCGTCGTCTCCAACAGCATCCTCATCGTCGAATTCACCCGGCGCCTGATCGCCGACGGTCACCCACTGCGTGAGGCGGTGATCGAAGCCTGCCAGGCACGACTGCGGCCGATCCTGATGACCTCGCTCGCCACCATCATCGGCCTGATCCCGATGGCGCTGAAGCTGGGCGAAGGCAGCGAGGCCTACGCGCCGCTGGCCCGCGCCATCGTCGGCGGACTTAGCGCCTCGGTGGTCACCACCGTGTTCGTGGTGCCGGTGGCCTACTTCCTGGCCTATCGCAACAGGGCCCCGGCGCAAGCGGAGGCCGTGTCATGAAGCTCCCGCCGCTGATGTTGGTGCTGCTGCTGGCCGCGCCGTTGGCGCAAGCCCAGGAATCGGTGCTGACGCTGGATGACGCCAAGCGCCAGGCGCTGGAACACAATCCCGAGCTGCAGTCCGACTACCAGAACATAGGCCTGGCGCAGTCGGACCTGAGCATGGCCCGCGCCAACTACCTGCCGAGCATCGATGCCAATGTCACCGCAGCCGGCTCGCAGGGTTACGGTCGCCGTGACGGCGCGCCCGCCGGCAAACTCGATCCACGCCTTGCCGCCGGTGCCATCAATGCCTCCAGCGTCTACGACCGCGCCGCCGCCGGCATCACCGTCAGCCAGAAGCTCACCGACTTCGGCCACACCGGCCACCTGGTCGACAGCGCGCGGGCCGCGCTGAGTTCGGAACAGGACCGCTACGAGGATCGCCGGCAACTGCTGCTGCTGCAGGTCACCGCCGACTATTTCCGCGCCCGCGAGGCGCAGTCGGCCTTGCAGGTGGCCAACAAAGTCTTGAAGGAGCGCTCCCTGCTCTTCGACCAGATCTCGCTGCTGCAGAAGAACAAGCTCAAGTCCGAACTCGACGTGGGCTTCGCCGGCGTCAGCTTGGACCAGTCCAAGCTGCTGCTGCTGCAGGAGCAGAACGCCGTCGACGATGCCATGGCGCAGTTGTGCAGCGACATCGGCATCCCCGCCAACGACAGCCTGCTGCTGGCCGACGACGGTGCCAGCGAACTGGCGCCCCCGGGCGAACTGGCGCCCTTGCTGGAGCAGGCGCAGCAGCACCGGCCGGAACTGAAGAGTCTGGAAGAAAGCCTCGACGCCGCGCGCGCCAACGCCAAGGCGCAAAGCGAACTGGGCAACCCGACTCTGAGCCTGGTCGGCGCCGCCGGCACCGCGCCCTATGGCGATACACGCCTGCCGGAGAACTACATCGCCGGCGCGGTCAACCTGAGCATTCCGATTTTCGAGGGCGGGCGCTTGCGGGCCCAGGCCAACGAGGCCGCGTTCAAGGCGCAGCAGGCCGCCGACACCCTGGCTTCGGCGCAACTGGCCATGTCGCGCGACGTGCGCATGGCCTGGCTCGGCGCGCGCACCACCTACCAGAGCATCGAGGTCTCGCGGCGCCTGCGCGCCAACGCGGAAAGCGCACTGGAGTTGGCCGCCTCGCGCTATCGACTCGGCCTCAGCTCGATCGTCGAGCTGAATCGCGCCCAGCTCAACGAGATGGATGCCGAGATCAGCTACGTCAAGGCGCTCTACGAATACCAGATCAGTGCCGCGCAACTCGCCTACCAGACCGGCGCCCGCATCGGCGCGGCGGCCGGCGGCGCATGAATCCCTTACAGGCAGTGATCCAGACCATGAGACGCATCCGTTCCAGACCCGCCCTCGCCGTTTCCATTGCGTTCGCGGTACTCGTCCTGTGCGGCACAGGCTTTCTGCTGAAGTCACCGCCAGCCCTGGCGGCCGTGGACGACCCCGCGGCAAGGGAAAGCCTGCCGGTGGCGGCAGTCGGCCGCCGCGACATCCGCCAACAGATCGAGGTGCCCGGCGAATTCCGGCCTTACCAGGAAGTCGACGTGGACGCGAAGGTGCGCGGCTACGTCAGCAAGCTGCATGTCGACATCGGCGACACGGTGAAGAAAGGCCAGGTGCTGGCCGAACTGGAAATCCCCGAACTGTCCGACGACTTGCGCAGCGCCGATGCGGCGGTAAACGTGGCGCGACAGCAGGCCGAACGGGCCCGGGCGCAGCACGACGACGACCAGGCCATCTACCAGCGCTTGCTCGGCGTGATGCACGAACGCCCCGAACTGATCGCGCAGCAGGACATCGATCAGGCCCGTGCCAAGGCCGACGGCTCGCTGGCGGCGCAGACCGCGGCGGAGGCAGCCATCAAGCAGGCGACGGCGGAGCAGACGCGGGTTCGCGATACCGAGGCCTACTCGAAGATCTACGCCCCCTTCGACGGCGTCATCACCGCCCGCCTGCGTGATGAAGGCTCGCTGGTCGGCGCGGCCAGCAGCGGCAACGCCATCTTCCACATCTCGGAAATGAACAGGTTGCGCCTGGTGCTGGAAGTACCGGAATCCACCGTGCCCGACGTCGCTGTCGGCAATACCGCCAAGGTCACCGTGTCGGCGCTGCAATCCAGCTTCGACCTGCCGGTGTCGCGCATCAGCCACCAGCTGGCCGAATCGACCCGCACCATGCATGTCGAAATTGATTTCGACAACGCGAAAGACCTGGTGGCGCCGGGCATGTACGCCCAGGTTGAGCTGCCGCTGAAGGTCCGCACACAGGTGCTGGCCATTCCCTTGTCCGCGCTGCACGACCACGCCGAAGGCAGCGATACCGGAAAGATCTATGTGCTCGACCAGGGCGGGCAAGTACAGGCGCGGCAGGTCGGTGTCGGCCTGGCGGGACCGAATCATGTGGAAATCAAGACCGGCCTCGATGCTGGCGAGTTGGTGGTTGTCGATGTCACGCCGCGTCTCGAAAAAGGCGTTCGCTACGTGGCGAAGTTGGTGAGTGAAGACGTGAACAAGGGCTGATGCGAACGCCAAACCAAGGTATTTCAATTCGAGACAGGAGAGTTGTCATGAACAAGCTGCTTTGCGGCAGGGTATTGGCCGTATGTGTCGGCGCGGGCGTCAACGGGGTGGTCAACGCCGACGTGCTGGCGGACGATCTGGGCGTGAACGATCTCACGCATGAGAAGACGATGGTTGCGTCAGCCTCGGGAGGCACGCAATCCGGTAACAACGGCACTTCGACCGCCGCGCCGGCGCCGAAGCGCGAAGCCAGCTACCAGGCCGGACCGTTGAAGTTCACCGTCGGCGGCTTCACCGAAATAGCCGGCATTTTCCGCAGCCGCAACCAGACCGCGGACGTGGGCTCCAGCTTCAACGGCGCGCCGATGCCGAACAATCCGAACTACTACACTTCGGAGTTCCGCGAGTCGGGCCGCCAGAGCCGCCTGGCCCTGCTGGTGCAGGGACCCAGCGACATGGAAAACCAGGCGGAAGCTTACTTTGAAACGGACTTCCTCAGCGCCGGCGTGACCTCGAATTCCAACGAGAGCAACAGCTACACGCTGCGCGTGCGGCAGGCCTACGCCAAGTGGGTCAATACGAAGTACGACTTCTACGTGCTCGGCGGCCAGAGCTGGAGCCTGGCGACGATGTACAAGAGCGGGCTGACACCGCGCCAGGAAAACGTGCCGCTCACCATCGACGCGCAGTACGTGCCCGGCTTCAACTGGACCCGTAACGCCGAAATCCGCGTGGTGAAGGACTTCGGCAGCTTCGCCGCCGTCGGCCTGTCGCTGGAAAACCCGACCAACATCATCAAGGGCACCGCCCCGGCCAATGTCGACAGCGGCAACGCCGGCGGCAGCCTGCTCAACAGCACCACCACCTACTCCACCGACATCGCGCCGGACGTGGTGGTCAAGGCCGCCTTCGACCCGGGTTACGGCCACTACGAGGTGTACAGCCTGACGCGCTTCTTCCACGACCGCGCGCCGTCCACGCCGGGCACCATTTCCACAGAGGCCAACCAGACCACGGTGGCGGAGAGCATCGGCGGCGGCGCCCTCCTGCCGCTGGTGCCGAAGATGCTGGACCTGCAGGTCTCCGGCATCATCGGCCGCGGCAACGGCCGCTATGGTTCCGGCTCGCTGGCGGACTCGACCTACAACACCAACAACGGTGCGGTGGCCGCGCTGCAGGAACAGCAGCTGATGGTCGGCCTCGTCGGCCATCCGACCTCCAACCTGGATCTCTACGTATACGGCGGCATGGAGCACCAGAAGTCGGCGTATGGTTACGGCATCAGCGACAACTCCGGCTGCAACGTCAACTACGCCGACAGCCCCACCGGCAAGTGCTCCGGTGTCGTCGGCACCACGCGCGAGATCACCGGCGGCTTCTGGTGGAAGTTCTACAAGGGCTCGCTGGGTTACCTGATGGCCGGCGCCGAAGGCGGCTACCTCACCAACGCCAGCTTCGACGACGGCAAGGGCAACGTGGGCCGCGGCAACGACACCATCGTCATGGCCTCGTTCCGCTACTACCCGTTCCAGTAAGCTGAGCTGCAAAAGTAAAACGGGGCCGCACTAGCGGTCCCGTTTTTTTATGCGGATCGGATTTTCTGCCTCTCTACGAAAGTATCTGACCCCGTCGTCCCTCAACGCACCACGAAGCGGTGTGCTTCTATGAAGCGCGGCCCGGCCAACATCGGCCGGGCCTCAGGCAATACACGCGCGACATCAACTCAATACGAGAACGTCGCCACCGCCTTGAACGGCGCCACCTTGGTGTCGTCCCACACATAGGTCGACTGCGGCGTGGTGAGGTAGCCCACGGCCTGCGTCGAACTCGGCCCCCACAGGCCCGCCAGGACCGGCTGGTGCTTGAGCGCGCCGTCCTCGCAACTGGTCATGGTGCCGACGGCGAACAGGCGCAGCTTGATGTGGTCGCCGGGGCTGACCAGACCCAGGTTGACGGGCTCCTCGGTGGCCAGCGGCTGCTCCAGGACCGGCAGGGCAAACACTGCACGCCCCCGACCCTTGCGCAGAAACTGCGCCGGCTGCGGCTCGGCCAGGATCGCGGTAACGGTGCGCGGGCTGCCGCCGTGCACCGGTGTGATGACGAACTCGGCCTTGACGCCTACCTGCTCCTGCGAACCATCTTCCAGTTGCACATCCGACGGGCAGCGGCCGTTCTTGACGCCGAGTACCGGCTTGCCGGTGCCGAAGCCGTCATTGGTGACGACGATGGTGCCCATCGCGCGCCCGGCGGCGGTCACCGTGATGGTGCGCTGCGCCGCCGTGGGAGCCGCCTCGGACGGCTTGCACACGAAGTCCTCGGGGCTCCAGTCGGAGCCTTGCTTGCATACCGGGTCGCCGCCGCCGCCTGACACCACCATACGCTGCGAAAACTCCGCGACCGGGTCCGCTTGGGATACACCCGTCACGGCAATCGCCGCCGTTACAACCAGGCCGGCCACAAGCCGCTTGCTGTAAATCGCCATCCACATGCTGCTTTTTTTCATTGCTGTATCTCCAGTGTCGAAACGCTCGTCGTTCCTGAGTGCGGCCTGCGAGCCGCGGTGATTCTGCGTGCTCTGACCTGCTTGCGGACGGATGATTTCTCACGAAAATCCCACGGCTTTTCAGGGGGATTTAGGAGGGAATCGACACTGGATCGGGACGCTGGAGTCGGCCCGGCGAGATCGATCCGGACGAAATGGAAATGCATCCGGAAACCGGAAGCGCGAGCGAGACGAAACGGTCTGAAAATCCGGCCGAGAACATTCTTCGCCGGCATGGCGCGGCAACAATACGGCGGGATGCTTGCGTTACCGCCCAGTTGAGGCAGATGGCGAGGCGGGTGGAAAGAGGCTGCCAAGTGCTTCGCCGGCACTTTTTCGCCATTCGGTGCGGTGCCGTGGGAATTTCATGGGATTCCCGGCGGTCCAAGCTACTGAGGGCGCGCTAAGCTGTTTCCGCTGACCTCGAGACGAAACCCGCCAGCAAACCGGGGCCAAAAATCTCCCATCCCAGTGGGTACAAGGCTAGTCTCGAGGTCAGCGTTCCGGCCACGGCGAAAAGCAGACGTGGCCGGCTCCATGGCCCCGGGCTGTTATCCACCCCCTTTTTGTTCCCCTCAGCTGGACACGATCACAAGCTTGCGGTCGAACACGCGCATCCCGCTGTGCCTGAGGCTGGCGGGTGAAAGGAAAGCCTGGGGATTGATATGGTCGCGGGGCTGAACGCCTCGCGAGGGTTTCCGCGTGCTACTCGGAAGTACCCCGTACTTCGCGCTCCATCTGCTCAATGCCGATGTGGCGCACGTCCTTGCCCTTGACGAAGTAGATGACGTATTCGGCGATGTTGCGGGCGTGGTCGCCGATGCGCTCGAGCGAGCGAACCGACCAGATGATGTCCATGACGCGGCGGATGGTGCGCGGGTCTTCCATCATGAAGGTGATGCACTGGCGCATCAGGGCTTCGTACTCGCGGTCCACCGCCATGTCTTCGCGGGCCACGGCCAGGGCCGCGTCGGCATCCATGCGGGCGAAGGCGTCGAGGCCGTCGCGCACCATCTGCGAGACGTGCCGCGACAGATGCCCGACCTCGATCAGCGGGGCGTTGCCGCCGCCCTGGGAGGCCAGGTCCACCGCCATGCGCGCGATCTTCTCGGCTTCGTCACCGATGCGTTCCAGGTCGGTGATGGTCTTGATGATGGCGTAGACCAGACGCAGGTCGCCGGCGGTGGGCTGGCGCCGCGCCAGGATGCCGCTGCACTCTTCGTCGATCAACACTTCCAGCTGGTTGACCTTGAAGTCGTTGCGCGACACTTCCTCGCCGAGGACGCCGTCGTTCTCCATCAGGGCGCGGGTGGCGTCGACGATCTGCTGTTCCACCAGGCCGCCCATGGCCAGCACGCGTTGCCGTACGTCCTCCAGCTCCTCGTTGTACTGGCTGGAGATATGCGACTTGTAGGACAGACTGGTCATGGTTCGCTACCGGTACGACGTTTCCGTTCCGCCGGAGGGTTGACCGTCGGAGCAGGCTGGATTGACCCTGCTTTTCCACACGATACCAAAGCACCGTCTGGAAAAACACCCGGCGCGGCTTGCGCCGCGCCGGGTCTATGCAACTTTACCGCAAAACCGCTTTTTAAACCTTAGAACGCCAGCTGTGCGCGCAGGCCGAGGCTGTCCGGCTTGTCCTTGCCGGCGTTGCCCAGGTTGGCTTCGCCGTGCGTGTAATCGAACACGAAGCGGACGGCCGGGTTCGGGTAGTAGTTCAGGCCGACGGTGATCATGGACACATCGCACTTGGTGACGTTGGCGGCCACGGCACCCGCAGCAGCGCAACCGACGTTGCCATTGCTCAGGTTGTTCTGCGCGTGGTCGTAACGGGCCGCGACTTCGAAGGCGCCGTAGGCATGCGCCGGGCGCAGGCCGTTGTAGGTGGCGTTCTTCTTGTCGTAAGTGCGGGTTTCGCCAGTGATGGCGTAGGCGCCGGTGATCGAGTAGGCGTTGACGTTGGTTTCGTTCAGGCCTTCCTGGTGCAGACCCAGCAAGGTGTACTCAGCCTGCCCATAAACCGGGCCCCAGGCGCCGGCCAGTTCGCCGCCGATGGCGTCCTGGTGCGGATTGCCCAGCGCCTTGGCGTTGCTGGTCGAGTAGCTGGCCAGGGTGAACTTGGCGCCGGAACGGCCGCCGTAGGTGTAGGCCGGACCGAAGCCGCTATACGGACTGGCGGTCGAGGTCACGGTGGTGTTGAAGTCGGCGTTGTCGTTGCTGTAGTTCACTCCGATGTGCGCCCAGGCGGTCGGGGTCACGAACGGAGCATAGGCCAGGCGGCCGTTGTAGCCCAGGCCCTGGGTGCGGTTCTCGGCGCCGCCGGTCTGCTTGTGCAGGGAGTAGACCGAGACGCCGGCCCACAGGTTGTCGTTTGCGGTAAAGGCGCTCTTGTTCCAGCTGTAGTACAGGCCGTTGGTGTAATCGATGCCGCCATACACGCCGGTGGCGGAGACGATGTTGCGCTCCAGGAACACCGTGTTGTTGTTGCTGGCGATTTCGTCCATGCTGCGCCAGGGCTTGTGCTGGCCGATGTAGACGGTGCCGCCCGGCAGCAGGCTGTGGGCAATCCACACGTCCTGGAAGCTGGAGCCAGCGAGATCGTAATCGACGTGGTATTCGTAGCCGTACAGATGGCCGGCCAGCGAGATGAACACGCGACGGAATTCGAAGTCGCTGTTGGTGTCGTCGGCGGCGCCGCTGCCGATCTTCTGGCCGTTGTTGTCCGGCATGTTGAGCAGGGCGTCGAAATGGATGCGGCCGCCGAGGCTGGCATCGAAATTGCCATCGCTGGACTTGATCTTGATGCCGCCCGTGGTGGAGGCGTCATCCGCGTGCGCAACACCGATGCCCGTGCCGACGAACACGGCAAGAGCGCTGTACCGAAGCAGTTTATTCACTTGCATCTCCCATCCCAGTGGTTAAAGGACAATCATTGAAAATGTGAACCGCCGACGGACTGCCGGCAGCCTAGTTGCAGCTTTTCAGAACTTCTGATGAACGCCCCCGAGCGATCCTGCCGGGTAGATGTCAAGGCCGCCAGCACGGCCCTGAAAGCTCACCGAAGCGTCTGAATGTTACCCCGCGTTATGCCAAAAAACGTCGGTCCAAAGCGGCTCTTCGACTAAGGTCTTACTTAGTTCCAGATGCTTATATAGTGATGTTCTGCGCAACGCGTTATAAGTTTAGGAAGCAGCAGTGAAGCTTTTGTGACATTCACTGCTTCCGTGGCGTTGAGGGACCTTTTGACCACCCTGCGGGGTGATCAGAGCCGTCCGTACTAGTGCGCTTGGGCGCGCAGTTCGTTGCGCAACGCGCCACGATGGGCGCGGTGCGGCGGGAAGTGGCAGGCGAAGGTGCTGCCCACGCCGGGCTCGCTCTCCACCGTCAGCCGGCCTTCATGGTGCTCCAGGGCATGCTTGACGATGGACAGCCCCAGACCGGTGCCGCCGCTGGCCCGTGAACGGCCCACGTCGACCCGGTAGAAACGCTCGGTGATGCGCGGGATGTCCTTATCGGCGATGCCGATGCCGGTGTCCGCCACCGAGAAATGCGCGCCCTTGTCGTCGCCCCACCAGCGTACCCGGATGATGCCGCCCGCCGGGGTGTACTGGATGGCGTTGCCGATCAG
>JAQGNS010000433.1 GCA_028291705.1 Nevskia sp. | reverse complement strand
GGATGCGCAGCTTCAGCGCGCGCCGGGCGCGATGCTGCACCTCGGCATCGGCCAGCTGATCGCGCAACAGCGGCAACGCGCTTTCCGCCTCTCCGGTGCGGATCATCCAGCGCAACCGGGCGATGTCAGGCGTCAGCGTATCGTTGGCAATGTACCAGCGCGAAGCCAGCTTCGCCCAGGGCAGCGCGCCCTCGGCCAGCGTCAGTTGCGCCAATGCCTCGGCCGCATCGCCGTGCGCGAGGTAGAGCCGCGTCCGCTCCAGGCGTGCGCTCGCCACCGCGCGCGCCACGCCGAGACGATAGCCGTTGGTTTCCAGTTCGTTCAACGCTTCCAGGGCGCGGTCGTAGTCGCCTCGTTCGTCGGCGATGCGCGACTGGATGACGTGCGCTGTGATCAACGCATCGGGCAGGCTCACTTCCTGGATCAGCGGTGCATTGGCGAACAACAGGCGCTGCGCGGCCTCGCACTGGTTGCTCTCGTAGAGGATTTCGGCAAGCTGGATCGCCGCCACGGCATTGCCGATGCGCTCCGCCCCGGCGCTGCCGCGATCGGCGGGAGCCACCGCGCTCATGCAGGCCGCGGCCTGCTTGAGACGGCCGCCCATCAGGTCCAGCAAGGCCTTCGCCGATTCGGCCAGGGCGATGCCGAAAGTACTGTCGGCTTCGCGCTGGACCTCGCGCGCTTCGTCGATGAAGCGCCGCGCGTCCTCGTGCGCCCCCAGGATGATGCTGGTCTGAGCCAGCGCCTGGCACAGCATGGCGCGCGCGAAGCGCGCCGCCGGTGATATCCGGACCAGGTTCTCCAGACCGAGGCGGTGCGCCTCCTCGATGCGGTCGGTCATGGCCAGCAGCATGGGACGCAGGGCCGACAGGGACGTGGCGGAATCCTCCGGCAGGGAAGCGACATCGAGCCCGGCGATCAGCAGCAAGGCCTCTTCAGGGCCGCGCGTGAAGGTGACGCACCAGGCGTAGATCAGCTTGAGCCGTGGATGGCGCGCCAGCTCCGCCGCCGGCAAGTCGCGCAGCCACTCGCCCACCAGCCGCAGGCGCCCCTGCCCCAGCAGCGCATCGACGTGTTCGTACAGCAGTTGCAGCGCGATCTCCATGGCGCCGCCGCGCAAGGCATGCTGGATCGCCGGAATGGGGCGCCCCGCAGAGAGATAGGCGCGACAGGCGGCGACATGCAATGCCGGAACCGCGGCGGCGGACTGCTGCGCCAGCTGGGTGCCGAGGAAATCACGGAACAAGCCGTGGAAGCGGAACAGGGTGCGTTGCCCATCCACAGGCTGGATGAACAGGTTGCGGCGCTCCAGCTGGTGCAGCAGCTCGCGGCTGTTGCCGATGCCGCAAACGGCATCACATAGCGCCGGGCTGAGCTCGTCGAGAACGCTGCAACGCAGGACGAAGTCGCGCAGGTTCTCGGGCAGCGCGGCCAGCACATCCTCGGCCAGGTAGGCGGCGATGGCGGCATTCGATCCCGAGAACTCCGCCAGGAAGGCCGCCGGGTCGCGGCGCCGTTCCAGGGCCAGCGAGGCCAGCCAGAGTGCGGCGGCCCAGCCTTCAGTGCGGCCCAGCAGGTGGCCCACCTGCTCGGGACTCAGGGCCATGCCGCGACGCTGGGTGAGAAAGTCCCGCGCCTCGGCCTCGGAGAAGCGCAGCGCATTGACATCCACCTCGATCAGGATGCCCTTGCCGCGCAGGCGTGCCAGCCCGATATCCGGACGGATACGGCTGCCGATGACGATGCGCACATTGGGTGGAACCGACTCCAAACCTCGACCGACCAGGGCGGTGACGATCGGGTTGTGCAGCGCTTCCATGTCGTCGAAAAAGATCATCACCGGACCGTCCACCGCCGCAATGCGATCCATGATCCACAGTGCGACGTCGGCGTTCTGCACCGGCCGCCCGCGCGGCGCGGCAGAAGGTCCCTGGATGCCTTCCAGCGCGGCGGCGAATCCGGCGAGGAAACGCGAAACGTCGTTGTCGCCCTCGTCGAGGGCCAGCCAGATGGTCGCCACGCCCTGCGCGCTGTAGGCGGCACGCAACTGCGTCATGAGGGTGGTCTTGCCGAAGCCCGCCGGCGCGTGCACCAGCACGATGCGGCCACCCGAGGCATGCACCTGCTCCAGGATGGCCTGGCGCGGCACCTCGAAGCGCGAGCTCACCGGCGGCGTCACCTTGGTGCGCGAGAAATACGGCTCGGACCGCTTTTCGCCCTGTTCGCGTGTCATGCCTGTTGCCGGAATCCGTGCATGCGGTTCAGGCTCTCCTCCACTGGTGCTTCTATTTATCCGGACCGTTGCGCCGTCCTGTTCGCATGAGTGTACCGCCTGCGGCGCTCCTCCGGTACGTCTACAGCGAGCGGCCGATCAGGTCCTTCATGGTCTCGTTGGAGCCGGCGTAGATCGGCTCGATGCGCGCATCGATATACATGCGGGCGATGGGGTACTCGAGCATGTAGCCGTGGCCGCCGAACAGCTGCAGGCAGCGGTCCACCACCGCGCACTGCTGCTCGCTGACCCACCACTTGCCCATCGAGGCGAGCGAGGTATCGAGCGTGCCCTCGAGCATGCGCTCCACCGTGAAGTCGGCGAAGACGCGGGCCAGCGTGGCGATGGTCTTGACCTCGGCCAGCTGGAAGCGGGTGTTCTGCTGTTCCAGCAGCGCCTTGCCGAACAGCTTGCGCTCGCGCACATAGTCACGCGTGACCTTGAAGGCGTATTCCATTACCGCGGCGCAGTTGACGCTGACCAGGGCGCGCTCGTAGGTCAGGTCCTGCATCATCTGGTAGAAGCCGCGCCCCTCGACTTCGCCGAGCAGGGAAGCGGCCGGCACCTCGCAACCGTCGAAGAACAGTTCACAGGTATCGGAGCCGTGCAGGCCGATCTTCTCCAGGCGGCGCCCGACGCGGAAGCCCGGGGTGCTGGTTTCGAACAGGAACAGCGAAACGCCCTTGGCCCGCTCGGCCGGATCGGTCTTCACCGCCAGCACCAGCAGGTCGCCGATGGAGCCATTGGTGATGAAGGTCTTGGCGCCATGGATGCGGTAGCCGTCGCCGGTTCGCTCGGCCCGCGTGCGGATGTTCTGCAAGTCGGTGCCGCCGCCCGGCTCGGTCATGCCCATCCCGGCGATGGTCTCGCCGCTGGCCAGGCGCGGCAGCCAGCGGTGCTTCTGCGCCTCGGTGCCGTAGCGTTCGATGTAGTGCGCGGCGATGACGTGAATCTGCTTGCCGACGCGCCAGCTGGTATCGCCCGCCGCGCACAGCTCATGCGCGATGATCGCCTCATGGGCGAAGCTGGCCCCGGAGCCACCGTAGTCGGCCGACACATCGGGCAGCAGGATGCCCAGTTCGCCCGCCTTGCGCCACACCTCCCGGTCGGTGGCGCCTTGCTCGCACCAGCGCTTCTGGTTGGGCGTGACTTCCTCGGCGACGAAGCGGCGCGCCAGATCGCGCAGCGAATCCAGTTCTTCCGTCATCCAGTGCGGGCGGTAATTCTCGATCATCCGGCGATGTGCTCTTCAGGGACAAGGGCAAGCGTCGTTCCCGGCGGGAGCGCGCTCGATGTCCATACGCTATGGCCGGGACTCGGCATATCTGTCGTCCCTTCCGACGAATCACCGCGCGGTGGGAGCATCAGGCAACGATGCCCGGATGCCAGCCGTTGGCGCTGATGCCGTCACGCGCGAGATTCTTCGGTTGACGCCGTCCCTGCTGCCCGTTGGCCGTAGTCTCGAAGTCGCCGATGCCGATACGGCCGCCGCTGTTGATCCTGCACAGGGTGTCGACGCAGGCGATGCCGTGATGAAAGGACATGATGCTGGGCGCCATGGCCTCGAACTCGACCTCGACCACCTCGTCCGTGGTCAGCGTCATGCGCAGGCGGCCACCGCGCGTGGTCATGGCGTCGCATTCGACGTAGGCGACGATGTCGAGCTTCTTGGCGAAGATCACCGTGTCGTGCTTCACCACCCAGCCGAACTGGGCCATGCTGTCGTCCACCGTATGCCAGGACAGGGCGCAGAACGACAGGTCCTCGCCGAACACACCGGCCAGCCAGCGATGCGACAGCAGGCTGGTCCAGTCGCGCACGCCCCAACCGTGATCGCGGAAGCCGAGGGCCTCGACCTCGTACTGCCGGCCCTTGACCTTGAGACTGCCGCTGACCCGGCCCGCGACTTCCATGTGATGCGGCGCGAATTCGGAAATCGCGCCCTTCTTCGGATAGCAGTCGATGCCCGGGTGGAAGTCGTGGATGCGCAGCGTGGCCAAGATGTCCTGGTCTTCCAGGGTCCAAACGCAGTCGCCGTCATGCTCGAAGCGCAGGCTGCCGTCGCCGCTGCCGAAACCCCGGGCGATACGGTCCTGCGGCCGCAGCGGCAGATAGGTGGTTTTCTTGAAAATCCCTTCGCGGGAAACCGTGCTGCTCCACAGGGCGATCATCGGACCGTCCTTGTGGTTGAGCTCGTGGCCGATGCGATAGAAACCGCCGATGGACTGTTTCAGGTCCCACCACAGCAGGACCACGCTCTCCTGCCACAGCTCCTGCGGCCCGGCTTGGTGCGGTCCTTCATCGACCTGGTCGTACACCTGGATCTCGCCTCCGCCCACGACTTTCATCACGCTTCCTCCGGTCAATGCGATTGCAGGATTGAACGCGCTTACGCGCCGTTCTGGTTCAGGATGGCGCGCAGCTCGCGCGAGATGCGATGCAGCAGCTTGGGCATGAACTGGGCGACGGCGTAGGTGATCTCCGTATCCTTGACCATGCCCATGGCCACGCCGGCGCGCGCCTGTAGCAGCAGGCAGTACAGCCGGACGCCGCACCACAGGGTGTAGAAGTCCAGCGTGGCCGGCTCGACGGCCGGGCCGCCGGCGGCGCGGTAGGCTTCCATGAAGCGCGGCCACGGCGTCATCTGGCCGATCCAGTCGCGCACATAGCCCAGGTCCGCCGCGGGGTTGCCGATATGGGCCAGCTCCCAGTCGAGGATCGCGGTCAGTTCCTCGCCCTCGATCAGGAAGTTGTGGCAGCCCAGGTCGTTGTGCAGCATGGCCTTGCCGCCCTTGACCCGCTCGATGTTGCGCTCGAGCCAGTCCATCGCGATTTCGATGGTGCGGCACGGCACGCCGAGTTTGGCGTTGAGGGCGCGGAAGCCCTGCAGGCCCTCGCGCAGCTGCGCCTGCGAATAGGCCTCGGTCGGCACCCCCAGCCCGGAAAATTCCTCGGGCGGCAACTGGTGCAGCTGGGCCAGTTGCCCGGCCACCTGCAGCGCCAGGCGCTCCGAGCGCGGCGGATTGAAGATGTCGCCCTGCGCTCCGCCCGGCATCGGCGTGACGACGAGGAAAGGGCCGCCCAGTGCATCCGGCGATTTTTCCAGGAGCAGCGGCTGCGGCACACGCAGCCCGGCATCGAACACGCGCCTGAGCAGGGCGTATTCCGCCACCACCGAGGTGCCGGTCACCGCGCTCGACCAGTCCTGCCGCACCACCACGGTCGGCGGCAAGCCACTGGCGCCTTCGAGGGTGACCATGATGGTCTGCTTGGAGCGGCCGCCGGCCAGTTGCCTGCTGCCGGTGACACGCGACGCAGCGCCACCAAGTGGGTGCTGCCGCAGGAAGGCCTGGAAGCGCTCCGGGTCGAAGCTGCGTCCGCCGGCTGTCGCCCCGGCCGCAGGCTGGGCTGCCGCGTCGGCGGCGGCCTCCGAACGATCGAGGATGGCGCCCTCGGCATCGGCCATGGCGCGCCACGATGACGGGGCAATGGGACCCGGCTCGGCGAACAGCCGGGCCAGGTCCACGGCTTCCGCATCCGCCGCGCCCATGCTCTGCACCGCGCGTAGCAGGATGGTGACGCACTCCCCCGCCCGCGCCCTGGCGCTGCCGTTCAGTTCCGGCACCAGCACACCGTTGATGGCCTCGACCACGTTGAGCAGACAGGAGCGGACCAGGCTCTGGTCGAATCCCGTCAGGGAGGCGGCGGCGATGCCGCCGGGGGCAGGGGCAACTGGGTTCATAGCCGGTTCACCGATGGATGCTGAAGGAAATAAAAGACGGGCTCCCGCCCGGCCGCCGCGTGCGGCGGCCGGGCATGCTCAGAAGCTCCATTTCACCCGCACGCCGAAGGTGCGCGGATCGTTGACCACCACCATGGTGCCGAAGTCGTCCGTCAGCTCGCTGGCGTTGTAGGTCTGGTTGGTGATGTTCTTGACCCAGCCGGTGACCTGCGCATGCCAGCGCTCGTAGATGTAGGTGACGTGGGCGTTGACCAGGTAGTAGGCGTTGCAGCGATAGAGCGGGGAATCCTGGGGCAGGAAGTAGTAGCCGCTGTTGTAGTTGCCATCCACCGCCAGTTCCACCGAGCCGTCGCCCAGCGGCACGCTCTGCGAAATGCTGGCGTTGTAGGTCAGGTTCGGCGTGCGCGTCACCCAGTTGTGGGACAGGTTGCGGGCCGGCAGCAGCGGCAGGGGGAAGCCGTTGCCGAAGGCGAGGCCGGTGGCGTCGTCGAAGCCGCGGCCGTTGGGGTAATTGGTGTACTTGGCGTTGAGGTAGGACACGGCGGCGGTCAGCACCAGGCCGGAGTTCGACTCGGGCAGCGGTACCCACAGCGCATCGCCCTCTGCGCCCTTGATGCGCGCCCCGGGCACGTTGTCGTAGCTGACCACGCCGCCGGTCAGTACCGAGACAAAGCCTTCCAGCAGGTCTTTCTCCCTGGTGTAGAACACAGCCGTGTTCAGGCGCACGGTCCGGTCGAACAGCTCCGTTTTCATGCCCACTTCGTAGGCGTCGTTCTTCTGCTGCAGCACCGGCTTGATCGGCCCGAAGGTCTCGCCCAGCAGGTTGACCGTGTTGTAGGTTGGCGTCTTGTAGCCGCGTGCCCAGGAGGCGTAGAACTGCGTTTCCGCATCGAACGGGAGGAGCTGCAAGGCCACGCGCGGTGAGAACTGATTGGCGCGCAGCTGTGGCACGTCGTTGTGGAACAGCAGGATGCTGTTGCCTCCGGTCAGGCCGATCTCGGTGCGCGAGCCCTCCAGGTCCTTGTGGGTGTGCTGGTAGCGGCCGCCCAGCGTCAGGTTGAACCAGTCGGTGAACTTCAGCGTGCCCTGGAAATAAGCCGAGGTGGACAGGCCGGCGATGATGCCGTAGTTGTTGATCGGAATGCCCTGGCTCAGATCGATGCCAAGCAGCTTGTTGGTGATCGGATCGAGCAGGGTGGTCAACGCAGTGCCCAGCTGCTCGCCGCCCTGGCCGAGCACTGCCTTGCCGAGCGCCGGGATCAAACCGGGCGCGGCGACGAAGTTGAAGGGGCTGCCGCCGCCGGTGCTGTAAATGTAGAAGAGGCCGCCGACCCAGCTGAAGCGGTCGCCGAATGGCGTGTCCGGCGTCGACAGGAACTGCAATTCGCCGGTGTCCTGGCTGGCGGGGCTGCGGTTCTGGGCGAGCAGTATCGGCAGCGGACCGGTGCCGAAGGTGGTCTGCACGAAATCATCCTTGGTGCGCTGGATCGAGCCGATCAGCTTGGTCTCGACCCAGGGCATCTTCCAGTCGATGGTGTCGGCAAGCAGGTCGTTGTGTAGCTGGGCGCCGGCATCGAAGCCGTTCATGTCCAGCTTGCGTTCCTTCGGCGAATAGGGATCGGCCGGGAAGGCCAAAGCGAATATCGGCGCCACCCGCGTCTCGTCGAACGACAGGCCGGCGTTGTCGCTGACCTGCTGGTACGAGCCGGTGAAGGTGTTGGAGAGGTTGCTGGTAATGTCCCAGCGCACTTTCAGGCGCCCGCCGTAGGACCAGATCGGCCACACCGGCCCGTTGACGTTGGTGTAGAAGTTACTCTGCTGGTTGCCGAATGCAGCAAAGTTGAAGGCGAGATTGTCGGTGATCGGCGCATTGACATAGCCCAAGGCACCCTGGCTGTTGTAGTTGCCGTATGAGGCCTGGATGTCGCCGCTGAACTCCTGCTTCGGATCGGGCGTGATGACGTTGATGGCGCCGCCGACCGAGTTGGTGCCAAAGAGGGTGCCCTGCGGCCCCTTCAACACCTCCACGCGGTCGATCTTGCCGAGGTTGTCCGAGCTGCCCTGCGAGCCGAGCAAGGGGATGCCGTCGGTGTAGAACGGCACGCTGGGGTCGGCGCCGGGCAGGAAGGCATCGGTGCCGACGCCGCGCAGGAAGGCCTCGTTGAAGCCGGCGGCGTTGGTGATGGTCAGGCCGGGCGTGATATTGGGCAGGTCCTGGATCGTCTGCACACCCATCGCCTCCAGCTTGCCGGCGCTGAAGGCGGTGACCGACAGCGGAATGTCCTGCAGGCTTTCCTCGCGCTTCTGCGCGGTGACCACGATTTCCTCGACCATGCGGTTGGCGGAAACCGGGCCCTTGGCGGCCGGCGTTGCAACCGTGACGGTCTCGGCGGTGCCGGTCGCCGGCGGCGGCGCGGCTTCTGTGGCTGTGGCTGTGGCCGTGGGCGCCGTGCTGGTGGCGGTGGTGGGAGCGGCGGCGGCATCCGCTGCCGCCGAGGGGGCGGGAGCGGCATCCGTCGGTGCCGGGGCGGTGTTGGCAGGCGCGCTGCCCAGGATCGAATCGAGACTGTCGGTGCCCTGCTGCCCGTAAGCAGCCTGGCCGGAGACGAGGACCAGACCCAAACCACTTAGCGTTGCGTAACTGCGTCGCACGGAAAACTCCTCCCAATTCTTATTTGGCCTGATCTCGGGCTGCTATCGAATCTAGGAGGGGAAGGCCGTTCCTCTATCGTCCGAAGCGACGAAAACTTTCGGCCCGAGTCGGCCCGGTCTTTCTTCACGCGACCCACGGCGAAACGAAGCCGGCCCCGGTTCTGTTTCCGGGGCCGGCTTCGTCGACACTTTTTTCCCGCTAGCGGAGATGGATCAGGCCGCAACCGCCATTTCACGCCGGCTCAGCACCTGCCCGGCATCGCTGCCGACGGCCGCACCCAGGCCGTAGCAGACCATCAGGCCCATGCCGAAGCTGACGGCGGCAGCCAGGTGCGTCCAGGCCAGGCTGCTCGATTCGGCGTTGAGCGCGACCCAGACCGGCGCCGCGATCAGGCCGTTGGTCGCCGCCGCCGTCATCCAGGCCAGCGGCACGATGAAGACGCGGCGTACACCTTGCAACAACGGCTCGCCGCGGAAGACGACGGCGGCGATCATCATCGGCATCAGGGCGTTGCAGAAGATCCACCACATGGGGAAGCGGAACAGCAGCAGCGGCTGGTTGCCATAGTAGGAGTACATCGGCACCGGCAGGTTGAGTCCCGGGATTTCGAGGAACAGGTTGACCACGGCGTAGACGGCATACAGTTTGAATACGCCGCGCCGCGTGATTCCCTCCTTGAACAGCCGGTAGGACAGGAAGGCCTGTCCACCGACATACCAGGCGTAGACCGGGACCATGTAGGCCGGCACCGATACGCCCCAGGCCTTGAACAGCACCCGGGAATCGATGGCCGGGAACCAGCACTTGCCGAGCACGTCGACGATGGGCTCGTTCAGCGTGGTCAGCGCGCCGCCGAGCACCAGCCAGATCCCGATGCTGGAGCCGCGCTTGCGCCAGTAACTCAGCGCGAAGCCCAGCACCACCAGCACCAGGGCCCAGTTCAGGATGAACATCCACATCTGCGGCACCTGTGGCATCACCATCTCCACTGGTGCCGTTGCCGGAAGGGTCGAGATCATCGTTGTGCCCTCGTCCGCTGTCGTAGTCCGTTCAAAGCGGCGTTCAAGCCGGCTTGCCGCCGCGGACCATTTCCGGGCCGCTCTTCACCGTCGCGCCCTGCCGCGCCACCGCCACACCGCGCGTGGCGAACAGCATACGCTCGAAGGTCTTCAGCAGCACCACGCAGAACAACGTCGATATGCCGGCGGTGAGCAGGCTCTGGCTGGCGCTCCAGCCGGCGTTCTCGGTGACGTAGACCGGGGCGAAAGCGCCAGTATGGAAACCGACGATGCTCAGCGGCATCAGGGTCAACACCGGCCAGCGCTGCCAGCCCTTGAGGTTGCGCATGGCCAGCGCCAGGAACGCGGCGGTGGCGACCACCGAGGTGGGGTTGACGATGTACCACATCAGCGGCATGCCATGGGTCACGCCGGGCTTGGCGAAGAGGGTCAGCGGCTGCTCGCCGAAGTAGTCCCACAACACGCCCTGTACCGGGCCGATCTCGATGGCGAAGCAGAAGAACGCGGCCACGCCGAAGGTCGCCCAGAAGCGCGTGGCGGTCAATTCGCCGCGTGCATCCCAGGAGATGATGCGATAGGCGAAGGCGCCGAAGTACCAGGGATAGCACAGCACCAGCCATAGCGGAATATGACGGCCCAGGGTGACGAAGCCGACCATCTGGCCGTGCTCGGGGTGGTAAGCCATGCCCAGCACGTTGCAGATCGGCTCGAGCATCTCGCCGAGCATGCCGCCGATCAGCACCATCAGCAGCAGCGGCTCGCGCTTGGCGGCCAGCAACCACAGGCCGTACAGCACGAACAGGCTCATGACGCTGCCGGCAAAGATGAGAAAGCCCATGTCCCAGCCATGGGGCATGATCAGGTCGCGATTGGGTTCCAAGGGAAAATTCATGGTGTTGCTCCTCCTGCTGTGACTAATAAGAAATATTGATGAAGCTTGCGTTCAACGAAGATTGCGCAACAAGGTGCGCGCCGCGTTCTGTCCGGGCAGGCCGCAAATGCCGGCTACCGGATGGGTGCTGCCGCCGCTCAGGTAAAGCCCGGGTACCGGGGTTTTGTATCCGGCGAAGCCCATCGCCGGCTTGAGCGGGCCCATGCGGGTGATGAAGGTGTCGACATGGAAGACGTTGCCGTCGATGGCATGAAAGCGTTTGGCCAGGTCGGGCAGCACCTGGGTACGGTGGGCAATCTGCAGATCCTCGATGCCCTCGTAATACAGGCTCATGTCCTTCACCGCTCGCTGCGTCAGTTGCTCGCGCGTCTTGTCCCAGCCTTCGCGCGGCTTGGACGGGCCGACGCCGCTCCAGTACCACAGGGTGTCGTGCCCCGGCGGCGCCATCGTAGGGTCGATCGCCGTGGTGATCTGCGCCAGGCCCGGCATGGTCGTGGTCGAGACTTCGCCGCGATTGGCGGCCTCGTAGGCGTCGAGGGCCTCCTGGTAGGTATTCCAGGTCACGCAGGGACGGCGCAGGTCGATGTCGTCCTTGCGCCATTTCTGATGGCGCGGCAGGCTCAGCTTGCCCTTGAAGGCGAAATTGATGTTGTAGTCGGCCATGCCGCGCTCCAGCGTCGGGATATGCCGGACGCGCCGGTGCTGCTCCTCTGTCAGCATTTCCGGCGGCAGCAGCTCCCGCAGTACCCGCTTGGCGTTGAGGGTGGTCATCACCGCCTTGCGCGCCACCAGTTCCTCACCGTCGCGCAGCCGCACGCCGGTGACGCGGCCGCCGCCCACCGTCAGCGTCTCCACCGGCGCATTGGCGCGCACCCGGCCGCCCGCGGCCTCGAGGCAGCGCATCAACGCCAGCGGCAGCGAACCGGTGCCGCCCTCGAACAGGCAGGCGCCATGACGGTGGATGAGCCCGAAGTAAATGGTGCTCCAGCCGCCCAGGTCGGAGCGGTAGTTCTGGAACGGCACCAGCTGGGTGAAGGCGCCGCGGATCAGGTCGAGCTCGAAGGTCTCCACCGCCTCGGCGAACGACGGGACCATCCAGCGCGCGATGTTGCCGAGCTGACCGAAGGCCCTGAAAGTGGCGCCGAGCGCCTGCATCAGATTCTTGAACTCGGGCTTGACCGCGCTGGTGCTCATGAACGGCAGGCCGATCGCCACCGCCTTTTCGATGGTGTGGCAGTACTTCAGCCAGATCTCGGCATCCTTGGGCGAGAAGTAGCGGATCTCCTCCGCCGTCTTGCGGTAGTCGCGCCAGAACGCCAGCGACTCGCCACCAGGGGCGAGGTGGACGTGGAATGGATCGGTGAACACCGGGCGCAGGCCGTACTTGGCGGACAGCTCCAGGTCGGCGTCGATGGTGGTCGAATTCCACAGCGAGGCCTGGATCGAGCCGTCGTTGATCATGTGCTCGGGCGCCTCCGGCACCATCGGGCTGGTCGAAGTCATGCCGCCGAGCTTTTCGTAGGCTTCCACCACCAGCACGTCAACGCCGGCGCGGGCCAGGTAGCAGGCCGCCACCAGGCCATTGTGACCGCCGCCGACGATGATCACGTCGGCGCCAACTCCCTTCTTTTCCGATGCCTGTTGCATGGGTGTCACGTTTCACAGCTCCTTGAAGATTCCAGGTACCCGGTGTTACGTTCCGTGGCTACAGCGGCATGCCGATCGCCGCCGCCAGGTCACGGTGCAGATGTTGCAGGGCCACTTCATTGCGCCCGTAGTTGACCTTGAAGCCCGGCGGAGCGGCCAGCAGGTTGCGCTGGGCGCCGGCGGCGACGCTGAAATCCTCGGTTTCGATGATGCCGCGGGCCAGGTCGAAGCCGGCGCTGGCCACCGCGCGGCTTTGCTCGTTGAGCGAATCGGCCGGCGCGTACAGGGTGAAGTGCGTATCCGTGGCCGAGAGCCCGTTGGGGAAGATCCTGAACAGCTGGATGAACATGTGCCCCGGCATCGGCGAGCCGAGCAGCATCGCCGTGTTGGGGAAGATCATGTAGAGCACGTTATACAGCTCCGGCCACTCGCCCTCGGGCTTGTCCACCAGTTCGCCGTAGGAACGCGGGGCGAAGCCGATGCGGTGATGCGGGGCGAAGCGGTCGAACAGGAGGACGTTGTTGAAGATGGTGTTGGCCAAGGTGGTCGGGTGCAGGGACGACAGGTGATAGCTTTCGCCGAAGGTCTCCAGCACGTACTTCCAGTTGCCGTTGGCCTTCATCACGCCGCTCTTGACCGGGGCGAATGACTCCAGGCCGATCTCCGCCAGTTCCGGGGCGAAGCCGCCGAGATGAGCCGCGACGTCGATCGGCCCGCTGCCCGGCTGCGCCTTGACGAAAATCAGCCCGTGCCACTCGGTGCAGGGCACTTGCACCAGGCCGAGCTGGCCGGTGTCGAGGCCCTCGAACGAGAGCTTGCCCGGCTGGCCCACCAGTCTGCCGTTCAGGTCGAAACTCCAGCTATGGAAGGGACAGGTGAATCGGGCGTGGCAACCGCTGTCATTGACCAGCCTGGCGCCGCGGTGCCTGCACATATTCAGGAAGGCGTTGGCCCGTCCGGCGGCATCGCGGACGACGATGATCGGGCTGCCGGCTCCATCGAAAACGAGGGTATCGCCGGTATTTGGGATGTCGCCCGACAGCCCTGCCACCAGCGGCATTTCGAGGAACAGCTTTTGCCGCTCCGCCTCATGCCGCACCGGATCGGCATAAACCCGGGCGGGGTTCGCCATCGGCGCATCGGCCATGTCGGTGGTTCGGCCGGCCTTGATGTGCTCCACCAGACGGCGCTGCAACGAGCGCAGGGTCTGTTGCTGCCGTTCCGCCCATTTGATTCCACTGCTGTCGGCGTCCACCTTGCTCCTCCGTCTTGAGGCCGGGGCCTCCGCAGTGGTCCTGGCCGGTTGCTTTGAGCTACTGTAAAGTGAGGCCGACTCACATTCAATTCGCTTTTCAACAATACGGGGACGGTCCACCATGCCGATGGAACATATCGTGGAAGGCCGGCGCACGCCGAAACAGGAGCGTGCCCGCCTCACGGTCGCCAGCATCCTGGAGGCGACCGAGATCCTGGCGCGGGAAGGCGGCTTCATGAACCTGGAGACGTCCCGCATCGCGGCCAAGGCTGGCATCAGCGTAGGCTCGCTCTACCAGTATTTCGCAAACCTGCAGTCGATCCTGCTGAGCCTGTACGAGAAGCATTCGACGGAAGTCGCCTACAAAATGAAAACGGCGATGGTAAATGCCCTGGACGAGTCACCGGAGCATGCCTTGCTGGAAGTGATGTGGATCATCCTGCGTCTTCACGAGCGCCATCACCTGATCCTGCATCAGATGGTCGACGAAGTGCCGCAGCTGAATCTGGCGCACCACCCGACCTCGCTCAAGAACTTGATACACGGTAGCGTCAGCGCATACCTCAAGCACCAGCAATTGGCGAAGAGCACGGCGGAGATGAATCGCAAAGCCCGCATCCTGGAGAGCATCGTCTTTGGATGCATCAAGGACTACCTTGACGATCCTGGAAACGTATCCAAGGCCGCGTTCGTAAAGGATCTGAATGCCATTTGCGTTTATTACATCCGGACTTGAGCGCACCCAGCCCCACCCGATCGCCGACTGCGCGTCCCGGGCGACCTTCGCTGCGAGTGGCTTGCGCACTGTTTACACTGGCTCCGCGGGCGTTTTTTGGATGGATTTGAAGCTGCTATAGTGACCGTCGAACAATCAGGTCCTATATCACCAACGGCTACGATCCTTTGCCGATTCTGATCGGGACAGGCCGGGAGGAGGCGCTCAAGTGGGCCATTCTGCAAAGCCGCCGACGGATCCGGCCGCGCCAGACGGCAGGATCGCCGCGACTTCGCGCCTGGTCCGCGAAGCGGTCGGCGTGCCGCCCATCGTCCGCTGGCAATTCCAGGGGGAACCCCCGGTATTGGTGGAGTCCTACCTGTTCCCGTCCAGGGCCAAGGTGGCGTTGCCTAAATTCCAGGTGCCGATCATCGGCATCCAGCTCGACGGCCGGAAAGTGGTGTTCAACAAGGACGAGCCGTTGCCGGCCGAGGCCGGGGATTTTCCCTACTCCATCCCCAATCGCTGCGTGCTGATTCCGGCGGACACGGAATCCTACTGGGTACCCGGTCCGGGCAGCATCACCCTGTGCGGCGTCTATGTCGGCGGCAAGGGCGAGGAGGCCATCCGCAGGATCCTCAACGGCAGCCGCGAGCCGGTGATGCTGAAGGACACCATCCTGGTGGCGCTGACCCGGCAGATGCTGAA
>JAQGNS010000406.1 GCA_028291705.1 Nevskia sp. | reverse complement strand
ATCGCTTTCGCCCGTGCCACGGAAGAAGGCGTACTCAAGGGTTCCGGCCGCTCGATCAGCGGCCTGCACCTGCGCGATGCCATGGCCGCGGTGGATGCGCACCACCCGGGATTGATCGTGCGCTTCGGCGGCCACGCCATGGCCGCGGGCCTGACCCTGCCCGAAGCGGCGCTGGAGGAATTCTCGCAAGCCTTCGATGCGGAATGTCGCGCCCGGCTCGACGCCGATGCGCTGGAAGAAGTGCTCGAAACCGACGGCGAGTTGCAGGACGCCGAGCTGCATCTCGACACCGCCCGTGCCCTGGAACAGGCCGGCCCCTGGGGCCAGGGCTTTCCCGAGCCGCGCTTCGAGGGTTATTTTGAAGTGATCGAAACCCGCGCCCTCGGCGCCGATGGGCGCCACATCAAATACCGCCTGCGCCTGCCTGGCGGCGGCCATGTCGAAGCCATGGATTTCAACGGCGCCGAGCGCCTGGTCGAGCGCGGCGGCAGCGTCAGCCTGGTTTACTGCATTGGCGTCAACCGTTTCCGAGGCGCGGAAGGCCTGGAAATGCGGATCATCGACCTGCGCCCGCAATAGCTGCGTTCAGGATGACAGAAGCGAATCGGCCGGATGGGCGATCACCACCGGCAACGCTTCCCCCGCGGTATGCACCAGTTCAATCCCGATGCCATAAGTCCGCTCCAGCAACTCGCGGTTGAGCAATTCACGCGCCGGCCCCTGGCCGATGACCCGGCCGTTTTCCAGCACCGTCACCCGGTCGGCATAGCGCAGCGCCAGGTTCGGATCGTGCAGCACCGCCAGCACACCCACGCCGGATGCGGCGAAGCGGCGCGCCTGCAACAGGCAGCCATGCTGGTGCGCGAGATCCAGGCTGGCGGTGGGCTCGTCCAGCAGCAGATAGCGTGCGTCATTGCCCGCGGTTGCGCCATCCGCCGGCGGCTCCCAGATCTGCGCCATGACCCGGGCGAATTGCACGCGGGCGCGCTCGCCGCCGGACAGGCTGGGATAGCGGCGCTGGGCCAGTTCGGCGACGCCGGCCAGTTGCAGGGCCTCGCGCACGATGCCTTGTTCGACTTCCGGCCGGTGTTGCGCACTGGCGTAACGCCCCATCGCCACCACCTGCTCCGCGGTGAAGCCGAAACGCAGCGATTCGGACTGGGGCAGTACCGCGCGCCGGCGTGCGCGCTCGCGTGGTGTCCAGGCGGGCAGGGCGCGCCCGTTGAGGGTCACGCTGCCGCCCTGCGGCTGGATGTCGCCCGCCAGCAGGCGCAGCAGGGTCGATTTGCCGGCACCGTTGCGGCCCAGCACGGCATGCACCTCGCCAGGAACCAGGGCCAGGCTGACCCGGTCCAGCAGGTCACGGCCGTCGATGCGGTAGCTTGCCTGCTCCGCCGCCAGGGTCATGGCCGCCTCACCAGGTCTCGCCCCGGCCGCGCAGGCGCAGCAGCAGGGCGATGAAGAAGGGCCCGCCGATGAGAGCGGTCAGCACGCCGATCGGCAGTTCGATCGGCGCCGCCACGGTGCGGGCGACGGTGTCGGCCACCGTCAGCAGGGCGCCGCCGAGCAGGGCGGAGGCCGGCAACAGCAGGCGGTGGTCGGGTCCGGCCCACAGGCGGATCAGTTGCGGCACGATCAGGCCGACGAAGGCGATGATGCCGGTCAGCGCCACCGCGCCGCCCACCGCCAGCAGCACCAACAGCACCAGCCAGCGTTTCAGCCGCTCCACGTCCACGCCCAGGTGCGCCGCCTCGGCCTCGCCCAGCAACAGGGCGTTCAATTCGCGCCCCTGCGTAGGGATCAGCAGCACCGCCAGTGCCACCACCGGCGCGGTGGCGGCGATTTCCGGCCAGCCGACGCGACCCAGGCTGCCGTACATCCAAAAGGTCAGGGCGCGCAGCGCCGGCCCGCTGGCAACGTGCGCCATCAGCCCGATGCCGGCGCCGGAGATGGCGTTCACCGCCAGCCCCACCAGCAACATCTGCGCCGGCTGGGTGGTCCCATCGACTCGCGACAGGCGCGACACCAGCAGGGTGGTCACCGCGGCCCCGCCGAAACTGGCCAGGGGCAGCAGCCAGCGCCCGGCGAAAGCCAGGCCCAGGGCGGGGCCCAGCACGATGGCCGCTACCGCTGCCAGGGCGGCGCCGCTGGAAACCCCGACCAACCCGGGGTCGGCCAGGGGATTGCGGAACACCCCCTGCATGGCGGCGCCGCTCACCGCCAATGCGGCGCCGACGATCAGGCCCAGCGCCACCCGCGGCAGCCGCAGCTGCAAAATGGTTGAAGACACAGTGGAATCCACCCCCGGCCCCAAGCCGAGCGCGCCCAGGACTTCGCCGCCGCTGATCGCCGACGGCCCGGTCGCCAGGCCGCTGACGGCCGCTGCCAGTGCCAGCAGGCTGAGCAGCAGACACAGGGGCAGGGGGCGGCGCAGGCTGGCGAGCAGGCGGTTCATCCGCACATTGTGCCTGCTGGGGCCGCAGGGTCGCAGGCGGACGCCGGCGAAATGCTATAATTTTCAGGGTGCAGCGCAGCCGGCTTGCTCGGCAAGTGGCCCAAGCGATAGTGGCGGAATTGGTAGACGCACTGGATTTAGGTTCCAGCGCCGCGAGGCGTGAGAGTTCGAGTCTCTCCTTTCGCACCACACT
>JAQGNS010000365.1 GCA_028291705.1 Nevskia sp. | reverse complement strand
CCGTGGTAATCCACGCCCAGGCGCGCGGCTTCCTCGTCCAGCAAGCGCCGCGCCTGGTGCCGCGCCAGTTCGCCGAGGGCGGTGCGCAGCGCCTTGGTCAGCACGGCCGGATAGCTGCGCGCGGTTTGCGAACAGAAGATGGTGATGGCGCCGTCGTCGAAGCGCACGCGCGGCCGGGTCAGGCGGGCGGAGACGATCTCCACCGGCGTCTCCACGCCATGCAGCGGGATGGTGTCGGTACCGTCCCAGCGCGGCGGCGGGCGCCGCGGCTCGGCGGCGCTGCGCAGGTGCAGCTCGGCCAGCTTGAGGCGGATCCACGCCTCACGGCTGTGCAGGAACTCGTAAGCGGCGCGCTTCGGCACGAAGCGCGGGATGATCAGCCGCACCTCGCCGTCCGGGCGCACTTCGATGCGGATGCTGCGCGCCTGCTTGCTGACGCGTTCCACCACCTGGAACGGCGGCTGCGGTCCTTCCAGCGGAATGGCGGTCATGCCGGAGCTCATTGCGCCTGGAAGCCGGGCTTGCCCAGCTGGTCGATCTGCTGCGGCACGCGCTGGAAGCGCGAGGTGTCGTAGCCCTGGCGGTCGAATTCGACCAGCAACTGCTGATAGGCCGCGTCGTCGATCTCCGGCGAGCGGGCGAAGATCCAGCCCCATTTCTTGCCGGGATAGCCGATCAGCGCGTACTGGTAGGCGGGATCGACGTACAGGATCAGGTAACTGAACGACACCGGCCAGACCAGCGAGGAGCGCCACTCGGCGTTGTTGCTGCCCGCGACCACGCTGTCCTTCAGTTCCTTTTTCTCCAGCGGTTTCTCGAAGCTGTCCTTGCGGCCGAAATAGAGGTCATCGATATCGCCGTCGGGCCGCTGCGCGTATTCGACATAGCTGCCGACATAACCGGCTTCCGCGAAATAAGGGATGTTGGCGATGACATACCAGCGGCCCATGAAGCGTGGCAGGTCAACCACCGGCGCCAGCGCCAGCGGCGCGTCGGCGCGTGGATTGGGGTTTGCGGGTGCGTTGGCGCATGCGCACAGCACGGCCGAGGCCGCCACGCACAAAGCGAAAACGATGGAACGACAATTCATCAAGCGGTGCGGTCAGGACTTCGGTGAGGACGCCATTATCCGACTTCCGGCGTTGGCGTGTGTTGCAGCGGGTCGATGCGGATTTTCGTAACAGGACTCGTGCCAGATCATGCGCCAGTACAGACCGCCGATCGGCCCCTTCAGTTCTCGCGATACCCCATCCGCTCGAGCAGGCCATCCAGTTCATCGAGGCTGTGGAACCGCAGGCGCAACTCGCCGGCACCCTTGGCGCCCGGCTTGAAGTCCGCGGGATAGCCGAGATGTTCCGACAGTTTCTGCGCCAGCTTTTCCCAGTCGTCGCCGCTGCGATTCTTCTTCGGCGCGCGCTTCATCGCCAGGCGCTGCTCGAAGGCGCGCACCGACAGGCGCTCGCGCAGGATGATCTGCGCCCAGGCCTGCTGCTTGTCCACCGGCAGGCCGGCCAGCACCTTGGCGTGGCCCAGCGACAGGCCGCCCTCGTCCACCTGGGTCTGCACCATCGGCGCCAATGCCAGCAGGCGTAGGTGGTTTGTGACGTAGGTGCGCGACTTGCCGATGCGCGTGCCGATGTCCTCGTGGCGCAGGGTGAAGGTGTCGCCGAGCCGGCGCAGGCCTTCGGCGGTCTCGATCGGCGAGAGCGATTCGCGCTGCAGGTTCTCGATCAGGCCGAGGATGTAGGCCTCGGTGTCCGACAGGTCGTCGCGCACCAGGGCCGGGATCTCGTGCAGGCCGGCCTGCTGCGCCGCCCGCCAGCGGCGCTCGCCGGCCAGCAGCTCGTAGCCGCGGCCGTCGCTGCGCACCACCACCGGCTGCACCACGCCTGATTCACGGATCGACTCGGCCAGTTCGGCCAGGGCGGCGGGATCGAAGCGGCGCCGGGCCTGGGTGCGGCCGGGCCGGATCAGGTCCACCGGCACCTGCAGCACTTCCTGGCGCTTAACCATCCCGCCCATCCGGAGGAGTCGCCCGCTTGACTGCTGTGGAATAATCGAAAGTCACTATCACGCCAAAAAGAGAATAATCGTGGAAGAACATTACCGCGCCATCATCAAGGCCCTGGGCGAGAATCCGGAGCGCGAAGGCCTGCTGCGCACGCCACACCGCGCCGCCAAGGCGATGGAATTCCTGACGCAGGGTTATCACCAGGACCTGCAGGCGGTGGTGAACAACGCCATCTTCAGCACCACCAACAGCGAGATGGTGATCGTCAAGGACATCGAACTCTACTCCTTGTGCGAGCACCACCTGCTGCCATTCCTGGGCCGGGCCCATGTTGCCTACATTCCGGACGGCAAGGTCATCGGATTATCCAAGATTCCGCGCATCGTCGATATGTTCGCGCGGCGCCTGCAGATCCAGGAAAACCTGACCCAGCAGATCGGTAACTGCATCCAGGAGGTGACCGGCGCGCGCGGCGTGGCGGTGGTCATCGAAGCTAAACATCTGTGTGCCATGATGCGGGGTGTGGAGAAGCAGAACTCCTCGATGACCACCTCGATGATGCTTGGAACGTTCCGCGACGACCCCCGCACGCGCACGGAATTCCTCACTTTAATCAGAAGGATAGCGGTCTGAATTGGTGCATGGACGCCGCCTCGTCTGTCTCCCTGTCGTTTCCGTATAATGATTTCGTAAGAAATGCCGCTTACCTCCCGGGGCAGGCGGCGGCGGCAGCACTCTAGGATCGTCCACCATGGGCAGCGCAGCACCGAAAATCAGTTTTGGCACCCCCGACCAGATCGAAATCCTGGTCGCGCTGGAGCCGTTCGTCAGGCAGCAGACGGCCTCCCACCTGGAGCGCCGCAAGCTGTGGTTCCCCAATGACCTGTCCCCGGCCGACGACCAGGAGACGCAGCAGGACATCGCGGAGCTGCTGCGGGTGCGCGACGCCGCGCGCGGCCTGCCGGACGCGGTGCGCGTGGCGCTGGCCCTGAACCTGCTGACCGAGGAAGGCCTGCCGCACTTCCACCGCCTCATCGCCACCCACCTGGGCAACGAATCCCCCTGGTCCGACTGGAACAACCTGTGGACCGCCGAGGAAGACCGCCACGGCTGCGTGCTGCGCGATTACGTGCGCGACGCCCGCGTCTTCAACATGGGTGCGCTGGAGCGCATGCAGTACCGCTACATCGAAGCCGGCTTCAACCCGGATTGGCACCAGGACCCGTACCGCCTGCTGGCCTATACCAGCCTGCAGGAGCGCGCCACGCAGTATGCGCACGCCAACACCGGCCGTACCTGCGCCCAGTACGAGCCGAAGATCCAGCGCATCCTGGCCCACATCTCCGGCGACGAATCGCGGCATTACACCTTCTACCGCGCGGTGTTCCACGAGGTGCTGAAGCAGGACACCAATGTCGCGCTGAATTCGCTACTCAAGGTGATGCCGGCGCTGGCCATGCCCGGCCACAACATCTGCGACTACGAGCACATGGCGGACGTGGTGCGCCGCGCCGACATCTACGGCCCGCGCCACTACCAGCAGATCGTCGAGGAGCTGCTCGAGTTCTGGAATGTCGGCGGCCTGACCGGCCTTTCGGCCGAGGGTGCGGCGGCGCAGGAAAAGCTGATGAAGATTCCGTCACGCCTGCAACGCATGGCCGATTATCTTGATGCCAAGGCGGCGGCTGAGCGCACTTTCAGCTTTGATTTCATCTACGATCGCACCATTACCCTTTGATCCGAAAGGTGGTGGTGGCGTGAGTTCCAACCCGGCAACACAGGGCCAGCAGGCCCGCAAGCGCATTTTCATCACCGGCGCCGGCAGCGGCCTGGGCAAGGCCGTGGCGCTGCGCTTCGCCCGCGAGGGCTGGCAGGTCGCCGTCACCGATGTCGATCTCGCCGCCGCCACGCAGACCCTGGCTGAAGTGGTTGCCGCCGGCGGCAGCGGCTTCGCCGACGTCTGCAACGTCATCTCGGAGGAATCCTTCGCCGCCGTTGCCGCGCGCCTGCAGCGCGAGTGGAACGGCGTCGACGTGCTGGTCAACAACGCCGGTGTCGCCACCAAGGGCACCGTGGTCGAGTCGTCCATCGAGCAGTGGCAGTGGGTGCTCAACATCAACCTGCTCGGCTGCGTGCGCGGTGCCCGCGCCATCGTGCCCTTGCTCACCGCGCAGGGCAGCGGCCATGTCGTCAACATCGCGTCTTTCGCCGGCATCGCCAATCCGCCGGCGATGGCCAGTTACAACGCCACCAAGGCCGCGGTGATCTCGCTGTCCGAGAGCCTGCGCCACGAGATGGAGCCGCACGGCGTCGGCGTCAGCGCGGTCTGCCCCTCCTTCTTCAAGACCAACCTCATCGCCACCAGCCGCCAGGCCTCGCCCGAGCAGGGCGACGAGCCGGCGCCGCAGATGGACCGCATCGTGCAGCGCCTGATGGACAAGTCCGCCGTCACCGCCGACAGCGTGGCCGGCGACATCTTCGAGGCGGTGCGCGACAAGCGCTTCCTGGTGCTGGTCAACGCCGACGACAAGCGCCAGGTATTGCTCAAGCGGGCTTCGCCGGAGTTCTATTTCCGCATGGTGCAGAAGGCCACGGCGAAGTTCATGCAGCGCTCGAAGGACTGAGCCCGGAAACTTTCCTGTCGCTGGAGACAGGGAAGCCGTCCGCCCCTCCGTACGGGAATTCCGAAGGCGCGTTAATCCGTCTTCGGCACCGGCATCCGCGCAAACTCCGAACGAATCACGCTGCCGAAATACAGCATGCCGTTGGCCTCCTTGGCCGCGGTGATCGGCGCAAAGCTGTCGCCCCGTGGGTCCTGCAGATTGCGCACGACCTTGCCGTTCAGATCCAGCCCGAGCACGAACGCATGCCGCTCCGGCTTGGGCATCAGCGCCTGCGGCAGGCGCATGGTGATCTTGCGCAGGAACGGCAGGCCGGCAACGGCATCGAGCAGCTTGTCGCGCGGCGCATAGATCGCCAGCCAGAAGGTATCGCGGCCGTTGAAACTGATGCCGTCCGGCAAGCCGGGCAGGTTGGCGATGAAGACTTCGCTGCTGCCGGCCTTGTCGCCTTTCAACCAGTAGCGCACCACATCGTAGTTGCCGGTTTCGTTGACCAGCACGTAGGCATCGTCCGGGCCGACGGCGACGCCGTTGGCGAATTGCAGGCCGCTCAGCAGAACCGTGGTCTTGCCGCTGGCGGGATCGTACTTGAGCAGGCGGCCGTGGCCGCCGTGTTCGATAACGTCATCGACACCCAGCATGGCGGTGCCGAATTTGCTGGAAGCGTCGGAGAAATAGACGTTGCCGTCCTGGGCCACGGCGACGTCGTCGGTGAAGCCGAAGGGCACGCCGTCCGCGGTATTGGTGAGGGTCTCGATCTTGCCGTCAGGATGCAGGCGCAGCAGGCCCTTGATGGCGTCGGCGATGACCAGGTTGCCCTGCGCATCGTAGGCATGGCCCTCGGGCCGGCCGCCGGTGTTGTTGAGGGTTTCATGGCTGAGGCCGTCGGCGGCATAGCGCTCGATGCGTCCGTCCTTGTAGCCGACCACCATGCGGCCCTGCGCGTCCGGCGTCACCGTCTCCGGGCCTTCGCCGGCATTCACGCCCAGGTGTTCGACCTTGGCCAGAGCATCGTTGGGCGCGTAGGGGCCGGCATAGGCAGGCGCGGGCGGCGGCGTCCAGGCCACCGGCTGGACCGGCACCGGCCAGAACAACAGGTAGCCGAACAGAACCAGCAACAACAGTACGATGAGATGTTTGAGGCGCATTGTGGGCACTCCCTTTTAGTCGTTGTCGGCCGACGGTTCGAGGCTATCCAAACCTTGACGGCTTTTTGTCTTTCATCCTGAGCGCAGCGAAAGATCGGTCTTGGGCGCTGGGCCAGATCCTTCGCTGCGCTCAGGATGACAATAGATGTATTCAGGATACGGTGCGCAACTCCGACAGCAGTGCTTCACCACTCCACTCACGGCGCCCGCCTTCTTCGGCCTCGCGGATCAGCGCCAGCAGCTTGGCGTTGACCGGCGCCTTGCGGCCAAGGCGTTCGGCCAGGCGCAGCACTTCGCCGTTGATCCAGTCGACCTCGGTGGTGCGCCCGGCCTGCAGGTCTTCCCACATGGAGGAGCGCGCCAGCGGATCGATCTCCAGCATCTTGTTGGCGGCGCGGCGGAACACGGCGTCCGGCAGGCCCAGCATGAAGGGGATCCAGTGCGGCGGCAGCGGCGTCAGCTTGGCCGGCCGGATCTTCGCCGCGTCGAGCAGGCCCAGGGCCTCGCGTTGCGCCAGCACCACGCAGCGGCGATAGGCGCGCTGCGACAGCTGCTCCTTCAGGGGCTTGTCGGAGAGGGCGTTGACCGGGTTGTTGAGGTTGAGCAGCAACTTGGCCCACTGCACCGAGAGCATGTCGGCATGCAGGTCCAGCGGCAGGCCGGCCAGGTCGAACAGCCCCCGGCAGGCGCGCAGCGCCGGATGATCGCTAACCGCGAGATGGCCTTCCGAACCCTGGTGGAAGGAACCGCAGCCGCGGTTGAGCACGTTGAACGGCACCATGCCGTCGAGCACGGTGTGATGTGGCAAGGCCTGGCGCAGCACTTCGGCATTGCCGATGCCGTTCTGGAAACTCACCACCAGCGCATCCGGTTTGAGTACAGCGGCCAGCTCGCGGCCGGCTTCGGCGGTGCCGGCGGACTTCACCGTGACCAGGACGAGGTCGGCATCCGCCGCCGCGTCCGGCGTGATGGCGAAGCGCAGCGTGGTGCGGCTGACGCGCTGGTCGGCGCCGTGGAGATCGGTGAGATGCAGGCCATGGCGGTCGAGCTCGGCGGCGAGACGCGGCCGACCGATGAGCTGCACCGCCACTCCGGCGGCCTGCAGGCGGCCACCGACGTAGCAGCCGATGCTGCCGGCGCCGAAGACGCAGATGCGCGGGGATGCGCTGATGGTCGTGCTCAGGCGTCGTAACCGGGATTGGCGCGATCGAGTTTGCGCAGCAGGGCCGGCCAGGCCAGGGCACCGCCGCCGCCGAGGGTGACCTTGGCCACCTGGGCCTGGGCCATGGCGAGGATCTTCTGGTCGATATGAATCAGCTCGCCGCCGCCGGACTGGGCGCGGACCTGCACCATGCAGGCGGCCTCGAAGATGTACATGGCGACGAAGGCCTCGGCCACGGTCTGGCCGACAGTGAGCAGGCCGTGGTTGCGCAGCATGAAGAACACCTTCTCGCCGAGATCGCGCACCAGGCGCGGCTTCTCGTCTTCCAGCAGGGCCACACCTTCGTAGTCGTGGTAGGCCAGGGAGGACAGCACGAAGAAGGACTGCTGCGAGATCGGCAGCACGCCGTCCTTCTGCGCCGACACCGCCACGCCGTTGACCGAGTGGGTGTGCATCACGCACTTGGCGTCGCTGCGCGCGCCGTGTACACAGCTGTGGATGGTGAAGCCGGCGGGGTTCACCGGGTAGGGCGAATCCATCACCTTCTTGCCGGCGGCGTCGATCTTGACCAGCGAGGAGGCGGTGATCTCCTCGAACATCATGCCGTAGGGGTTGATCAGGAAGTGGTGTTCCGGTCCCGGCACCTTGGCGGTGATGTGGGTGAAGACCAGGTCGTCCCAGCCGTAAAGCGCCACCAGGCGATAGGCGGCGGCGAGGTCGACGCGGGTCTGCCACTCTTCCGCGCTCACCTGTTGATGTACGTCCGACGGGGTTTTGATGGCTTGCACGCTCATGGCGCCCTGCTCCTGGTTATTTTTTGCCTGTACCCATGGTAAGCGCTGGGCGCTGTCGTTGAGTGTCAAGCGGGTCACACGGCCGCGGGTAAAAATGACCTATCCGGTAATGAAAGGAAAGTGCACATGATGGCGGCTGACGGAAAGGTGCTGTTCATCACCGGCGCCGCGCGTGGCATCGGCGCGGAAACAGCGCGCGAGGCGGTACGGCGAGGCTATCGCGTGGTACTGGCCGATATCGACGGCCCGGGCGCGGCGGCGCTGGCCCAGAGCCTCGGTGACACCGCCTTCGGCCTGGCGCTGGATGTGCGCGAGCCGGCGCAATGGCAGCAGGCGCTGGACCAGGCCTGGCAGCGCTTCGGCCGGGTCGACGTGCTGATCAACAATGCCGGCGTGGTCCACACCGGCTACGTGCTGGACGTGCCGTTCGAGCAGCACCGCCATACGGTGGAGGTGAACTACCTGGGCAATATCGCCGGGGTGCTGGCGGCGCTGCCGCGTTTCATCGCGCAGGGCCACGGCCACCTGATCACCATCTGCAGCCTCACCACTTATATGCCATTTCCCAGCCTGGCCAGTTACGCCGGCACCAAGCATGGGCTGCGCGGCTTCCACCATTCGCTGGCCTGGGAATACCGCAAGCAGCCGCTGCACTTCACCATCGTCTACCCGCCCGCGGTGGAGACGCCGATGCTGGAGCAGGAAGCGCAGGACGACAGTGCCGCCGCCGCCTTCGGCGAGCCGGCGATCACGCCCGACGTGATGGCGCGTGCCATCGTCGATGCGGTGGCGAAGCGGCCACGCGAAGTCACCGTGCCGGCTTTCCAGGGCTGGCTGCTGCGCGCCTTCGGCGCTTTCGGCTGGATCATGCGCATCGTGCTGGCGGACCTGGAGAAACACGGCAGGAAGAACCTGGCGGCACGACGGGCCAAGGCGCGCGGCTGAAGCGTCGCATGCGCTGACCTGGCGGGAGCGGTGCTATGTACGCTGCCGCACAGACGACCCTGGTCACGGCAGACAATCTGCGGCTTACAGATTCCAGCCGATCGCGGGCCGCAGACGCGCACCTTGCAAGCGCCTCGTCCGTATACGGCATAGGGAAACAGGATTCTGAGCTTGACCCCGTCTCCCAGGCGGGGTTTTTTTTGGCCCGACACCCATCCTTCGTGCAATGCGCCGGGAACCCCGTGTCTGAAGCCCCAGCTTCCGGATTCTCATGACTTTCGGCCTCGTCTTTGAACTTGACTATATTGACTATTTTAGTCAATATAGTAACTAGGCCCCGGATATTCTGGATGAACATGCCGCAAATTGTGGAAGCGGGCTCCCAGCGAAGAGACTGCATCCTGGATGCAGCCATTCCGGTGTTTGGCCGCTTCGGCTTCAGGAAGGCCTCGGTCGACGACCTTGCCAGCGCGGCGCAGATATCAAAGCAGGGGCTCTACCTGCATTTTCCCAGCAAGGAAGCGGTGTTCCAGGCCGCAATGCAGAAGTACCTGGATGACGGGCTGCGCCTGGTGCAGGAGGAATTGGACCGGCCCGGCGCCCCGCTGTACAAGCGGCTGATGGGCGCCATGGATGCCTGGTTCGGCCGCCACCTCGTCACCTTCACCCCGGAGTCGTTCGACGTGATCGGCGCCGGTAATCGCCTGTCGGGCAGCGAGGTTGACCAGTACAAGGCTGCGTTCCAGGCGAAGCTGGCCAAGACCCTGGCGGATTCGCCCGAGTTCCGGGAAGCCAAAAACCTGTGCACGCCCAGGGAAATTGCCCGGGTGCTGTTCCTGTGCGGGCTGACCTGGAAGGAAGGGCATGCGTCGCGGGCCGATTTCATGAAGCAGGTCGGACTCTGCATCCGCGCCTGCTGCCAGATCGAATCTTGAGGACAACAATGAGCATCATCCTGGTCACCGGCGGCTCCGGCTTCATCGGCAGCCACACCATCCTGCAACTCCTGGCGGCGGGCCACACGGTACGCACCACGGTGCGCAGCCTGAAGCGCGAAAGCGAGGTGCGCGCCATGCTCAAGACCGGCGGCGCCGAGCCGGGCGAGCGCCTGTCCTTCTTCGCTGCCGACCTCGAAAGCGATGCGGGCTGGGCGGAAGCCGTAACCGGCTGCGACTATGTGTTGCATCTGGCCTCGCCTTTTCCCTCCGGCGCACCGAAGCACGAGGACGAGCTGATCGTACCCGCACGCGAAGGCGCCTTGCGTGTGCTGCGCGCGGCGCGGGACGCGGGGGTCAGGCGCGTGGTGCTGACTTCGTCATTCGCGGCGATGGGCTATGGCCACAGCAGGCGCAGCACGCCATTCACCGAAGCGGATTGGACCAACCTCGACGTCAAGGTGCCCGCTTACGTGAAGTCGAAAACCCTGGCCGAACGCGCGGCCTGGGACTTCATCGCCCGGGAAGGCCGCGACCTGGAGCTTGCCGTGGTCAACCCGGTGGCGGTGTTCGGCCCGGTACTGGGGCCGGACTTCTCGTCCTCGATCCAGTTGCTGAAGCAGATGCTGCTGGGCGCCATGCCCGGCTGCCCGCGGCTGTACTTCGGCGTGGTCGACGTACGCGACGTGGCCGAGCTGCACCTGCGCGCCATGACGCATCCCGCCGCCGCGGGTGAGCGCTTCCTCGCCACCGGCGGCGACTTCATGTCGATGTTCGAGATCGCCGGGGTGCTGAAGAGCCGCATGGGCGAGGCCGGCCGGAAAGCCCCGGCCCGGCAACTTCCGGACTGGCTGGTACGCACCACCGCGCTGTTCAGCCCCGCGCTGCGGCAGGTGCTGCCCGAACTCGGCAAAGTGAAGAACGGCAGCAACGAAAAGGCCCGGCGCGTGCTGGGCTGGGCGCCACGCTCGAACGAGGAGGCCATCGTCGCGACGGCGGAAAGCCTGTTGCAGCTTGGCTTGCTGAAGGGCGGCCCGGGAAAATCCGCGTAAGCGATTCCATCCCCTCCTTGCCATACGGTCCCACAGCGAGGAGCATCTGTCGTAAGCTGATTCGTCGCACCCAAAACAACAATACGATTTTCCAGAGGAGAGGGCTCATGCGCTTCATTGGTGGCGGCCTTTTGGCCGCGGCGGTTTTCCTGCTGGCGGCCTGCGGCAGTTCGCAGGGCGTCACCACTGGCAGCGGCGGCAACGGCGGTGGACCGACCACAGCGAGCTGCGCCGCGCCCACGCCGCCACAGGTGGTCAATCAATCGGTCATCGTCAACGTCCCCTCGGACCTCGACCCGACTTCCAACCCGACACCGACGACGAAGATCGCCTTCAGCCTGCTGCTGCCGGCGCGCTGCCCGGGAGACGCCTTCCCGTTGATGCTGCACAGTCATGGCTATGGCGGTTCGCGCCTGACCACGCTGGCGACGAACGGAGACCTCAAGCCGACGGACCCGATGTTCGCTTCGATCGACGAGCTGACGCAGGCGCTGCCCTATCACGGCTACGTGGTGATCAGCTTCGACGAACGCGGCCACGGCGACTCTAAGCCGGCGAACGGCGGCGGCTATGCGCGCATCATCGATCCCGCCGCCGAAACGCAAGACGCGCGGGCGATCCTCGACTGGGCCTATGACAACGCGGCGCAGTACAACATCCAGCAGGAAAACAATAGCGGCGTAGCCAAGGATGTGAAGGTCGCCACCATCGGCGGCAGCTACGGCGGTGGCTTCCAGCTGCCGCTGGCGGCGCTGGATCCGCGCATCGACGCAATCATCCCGGTGGGCACCTGGCACGACCTGCTCTACAGCCTGCTGCCCGGCGACGCGGTGAAGCTGGCCTTCGACGGCCTGCTGTGCCTGCAGGGAGCGGACCTCGGCGGGGTCAAGAACACGCCGGTGGTCGCGGCGCTGTGCAATGCCGTCAACGTCAACAACCCGCTCGCCTTCGACCTGCGCTCGCGTGCCAACCTGGCCAACTTCACCAGCTCGTCGCTGTCGCAACCGCGCGCCGTCGGTGATGCCGAGCTGATCAAGTTCTTCGGCAGCCACGGCATGAACTACTTCCAGGCGCAGCAGAAGGCCGGGCTGCCCTGGGGCTATGGTGAAAGCAAAGCACAACTGCCCAAGGTGCCGGCCTTGTTCATCCAGGGCAACCGCGACAACCTGTTCAACCTGACCGAGGCCTACTGGAACCAGCGCTACTTCACGCAGGCCGGCGGCGATGTGCGCATGCTCAGTACCGAGGGCGGCCACATGAACCCGCTCGCCAACATGACCGAGGGCACGGCGGACTGCGGCAAGCTCAGCGGCGTCAACGCGGCACTGGCCTGGATGGATCATTACCTCAAGGGTGTATCGAGTGCCGCTTTCGATGCAATTCCGAAGGTGTGCATCTCGGTGGCCGACACGGTGGGCTCGCCCGACGTGACGCCGGTGGGCCTGCTGCTGGACCAGTTCCCGGTTGGCTCGCTCAGCGGTACCGGCGCGGTGCCGGCCACGCTCGCCACCCTGACCGCCAACGTGTCGGTGCTGGCGATAAGCCCGGTGTTCGTGCCGGTCACCACTATCAAGGGCAGCGGGCAGGTGCTGGCGGGCGCGCCCACCATCAAGTCGCTCACCGTGGCGGCGGGGGCCGGAGCGATCCAGGCCACCGATGCCTTCGTCGGCGTGGGCATCGTCCGCGCCGGCAAGACCATCCTGGTCGATGACCAGGTCACCGCCTTCGGCGTCGGCACGCACACTTCGAACCGCAATGTCGACGAGGACGATTTCATCCTGCTGCCGGCCATCGGCGAGCGCTTGCAGGACGGCGACCAGGTGGGGCTGCTGTTCTATCCGCAGCACATCCAGTACGCGGCGATCGTCAGTGCGGAAGGGCTGTCGGGCCTCACCGGCCTGGTCAGCACCATCGCCGGCGTGCCGATTCCGCCGATCACCTCCTCGCTGGAGCCGGTGCTGGGCCTGTTCTATGTCGATCCCTACACCGTGACGGCCAACGATATCGAACTGCCGATCCTGGTCCCGGGCCAGTACGCGAACAGCAGCCTCAGCCAGTAAGGCCGGGCGGCGCTTACCCGGTGGGCGTGCACGCGCCCGCCGGGTAGGTCGCGGCGAACGGGGACGGCGGGCAGACAGCGGGCCGCGAAGGGAGGAAAATCACTTCGTCCGGCAACGAAGCGACAAGCCCCCGCCTGCCGCACCCTGGAGTCCGCCATGACTAGCATCAAGGAACATCGCGCCGCCATGCGGCGGCTGCATCAGGAGGGCTGCTTCGTCATCCCCAATCCCTGGGACGTGGGCAGCGCGCGCTACCTGCAAAGCCTGGGCTTCAAGGCCCTGGCCACCACCAGCTCCGGCGCCGCCTGGAGCATGGGCATGCCCGACAACAACATCACGCTGGGCATGGCGCTGGCGCACATCCAGGGCATGGTCG
>JAQGNS010000341.1 GCA_028291705.1 Nevskia sp. | reverse complement strand
GAACTGCCGCCAGGCAATGCGCCCACCCAACTCCAGGAACGGCCGCTCCAGCTCCGACGCCGCAATCGCCAAAGCATCCACCGCCTCGGTCAGATCCGGCATGTCGCGGAATTCCTGCATCTCGGTGCCGGTGTCGCGCACCAGGTCCAGCAGTTGCCGCGTCGAAATCCGCTCGCCGAAGAACTGCGCCGCCAATTCCGGCAACTGATGCGCTTCGTCGACGATGATCGCGTCCATGCCCGGCAGCACACCGAAGCCTTCCTGCTTCAAGCGGAAATCGGAGAACAGCAGGTGATGATTCACCACCACCAGGTCCGCCGCCTGCGCCGCCCGGCGCGCCTTCACCACATGGCACTCGGCAAAGTCCGGACACTTCGCGCCCAGGCAATTGTCCGCGGTCGAAGTGATCGCCGGCAATATCGGATCGTCATTGCCGATCGACCCCAACTCCGAAATCTCTCCCGTGCTGGTGCGATGCGCCCACTCGTCCACAGTAGCCAAACGGTCGCGCCGCACCCGGCTGCGCGGATCAAGCTGCGTCTTGCGCAGGCGATACAGGCACAGGTAATTGCCCCGCCCCTTGAGCAGACTCACCCGCGCCGGCAAAGCCAGCGTATCCCGCACCCGCGGCAAATCACGGAAGAACAACTGGTCCTGCAGATTCTTGGTCCCGGTGGAAACCACCACCCGGTTGCCGCTCATCAGCGCCGGCGTCAGGTAAGCGTACGTCTTGCCCGTCCCCGTCCCCGCCTCCACCACCAGCGCCGACCGCTGCTGCAGCGCCTGCTCCACCGCATCCGCCATCTCCTGCTGCGCTGCGCGTGGCAGGAAGCCAGGGAGGCTATAAGAGAATGGGCCCTTGGCGCCCAGCAACTCACCGGCGGTTTCGTTACCCATGGCCGGTCGGCCCAATCAGGTTTACGGTACAAACCGCCTCATGAAATCCGGCGACACCTGGATTGCTTCGATTCAATTCAACCGTTCCCCAAACCGCTCAAACCGCGGCGCCCAATTACCCTTGATGTCGGCAGACACCAGCACGGTGACGGCGCGGCCGATCAGCAGGTTGCGCGGCACCAGGCCGAAGTAGCGGAAGTCGGCGCTGTTGTCACGGTTGTCGCCCAGCATCAGGAAGTGATCGGCTGGAATCACCAGCGGCCCGAAATTGTCGTTGGCCGCACCACGCGAGGTCTGCAGCCATTGCACGATGTGCTCGTCCTTGCCGATGCTCTCGTCCAGGTGCAGCGCGTCGATGCCGCCATCCGCCAGCGGCTCCATCTTGTCGCCGATGCTGGCATAAGTCGCCGGCTGGCCGTTGACGATCACCATCTTGTTGCGCATCTCCAGCGTATCGCCCGGCAACCCGACCACGCGCTTGATCAGACGCGTCCCGTTCCTCGGCGAGAAGAAGGTGACAATGTCACCGCGCCGCGGCTCCCCGGTACGTGCCACGATGACGTTGGTCAACGGCATCTTCAGGTTGAACGCCAATCGGTTGACGAACACCACGTCCCCTTCCAGAAGATTCGGCCGCATCGATCCCGAAGGAATCGGATTCCAGTCCGCGATGGCCGTGCGAAACAAGCCGAACAACAGAAGAAAAGCCAGAAAGCCCCGGTTACTGCGTATCCAGTTATTCACGGCTCACTCCTCAAAAAACATAAAGCCAGAACCGTAGGGCGGAATAAGCGAAGCGCATTCCGCCTTTCCGGCGTACATCGCTGCGGCCCGCAAGACGGACTGCGCTTCGCTTATTCCGTGCTACTCGTGCTATTCCGACCGCTCGAAAGTGTGTTCTTTTCCACTCGACTGTGACTTCAGCACCAATTCGCTCTTGCCAACCGATACGACCCCGTCAACATCGATCTTGGCGGCTTCCGGAAGCGGGCGCGAACTATTGATGTACGTCCAGACGATTTTGTTGCCGTCCAGTTTCCAGGTACCTGAATAGTCCCAGAACGGCTTTTTATTCACTGTGGCGGAGCCGACGAAAGTCATATCGGGATTCAGGGAAACTACTGTTTCCAGCCGCGCTCCGTTTGGAAAATTCTCCGAGCCGGTCCACTTCCCCGTCAATTCAGCCACTTGCGGAGCGTCAGATGCCCAGGCGGAAAAACTCGCCAAGCCAAACAGGCAAAGCGAAAGGATAGTTCGCGCAAAAATCATCATGAAACCACCCGATTATCTGTTGTGACCGGAATCAATTCGCCGCCAAGGCCTTGGCGATCCCGTCCGCCCGACCCTGCGCCTGCATCGCCCCGCCGGTATCCCCGCGCGCCTGCCGCGCCGCCGCAATCAGCCGCCAGTTGCCGGCTTCGACGTAAGGATTGCCGCGCGCCAGGCTGGTCGACTTCTGCGCCGCACTCTCGGCCTGGTCGGAATGGCCCAGGTCCATGTGCGCGCCGGCCAAGGCCTGCCACACGAAGGGGTTGCGCGCCTCGATGTGCACGGCGCGCTCCAGCAGCGCCTCGGCCTGGTCGGAATGACCAGCGGCACGAGCGTCCTGCGCCTGCTTGTACAGCGACAGCACCGCCTTGCCGGCGTTGGTGTCCTGGATGGTCTTGGGATAGTTCTGCGTGGTGATCGGCGGCTGCGTCACGGTCGGTGGAATATAGGTGCCGGCGCCGGGAATCACCCCGCTCGCACTGGGTGCCGGAGGCAGCACCGTGCCGACGCTGGAACTCTCGCTCTGCCCCTGCTCGGTGGCGCAGCCCGACAGCAGCACTCCCGCCAACGCCACGGCCACCATCATGCGGCCCAACCCGAAACTCCCGATGATCATTTAAATATGCTCTTCAGCCAGTCAATTGGGGTGGATTTTGACTGATTCGCGCACGGCGCGTACTGCTGCGGCTCGGCAT
>JAQGNS010000314.1 GCA_028291705.1 Nevskia sp. | reverse complement strand
CGGCGGCCTCGGCTCGCTGCCCTGCGCGCAGCTCGGCACCGAGCAGGTGCGCGCGGCGATGATCCAGATACGGCGCGCCACCAAAGGGCCGCTCAACCTCAACTTCTTCTGCCACAAGCCGCCGCAGGCCGACCCCGCGCGTGAAGCCGCCTGGCGCGCGCAGCTTGCGCCCTATTACGCCGAGCTTGGCCTGGACGCGACGGCGCCGCTGCCGGCGGCTAGCCGCAAGCCCTTCGACGCCGACTTCTGCGCCGTGGTCGAGGAGTGCAAGCCGGACGTGGTCAGCTTCCATTTCGGCCTGCCCGAGGCGGATCTGCTGCGGCGGGTGAAAGCCAGCGGTGCCAAGGTGATCTCCTCCGCCACCACCGTAGCCGAAGCGCGCTGGCTGGAACAACACGGCTGCGATGCAATCATCGCCATGGGCCTGGAAGCCGGCGGCCATCGCGGCCACTTCCTCAATGCGGACATGTCACGGCAGATCGGCACCTTCGCCCTGGTGCCGCAGGTGGTGGATGCGGTGCGCGTGCCGGTGATCGCCGCCGGCGCGATCAGCGATGCGCGCGGCATCGTCGCGGCGCTCGCGCTTGGCGCGTCGGCGGTGCAGATCGGCACGGCCTACCTGTTCTGCCCGGAAGCCAAGGTGCCCGCCGTGCATCTGCGGGCACTGAAGATCGCGGCCGACGACGGCACCGCGCTGACGAATGTATTTACCGGTGGCCCGGCGCGCGGCATCGTCAACCGCCTGGTGCGCGAACTCGGACCGTTGTCCGCCGCCGCGCCGCCCTTCCCGCTCGCCGCTTCCGCGGTGACACCGCTGCGGGCGCGGACCGAGCCGGCCGGATCGGACGACTTCGTCAATCTCTGGTCAGGCCAGGCCGCGCGTCTCGCGCGCGAACTGCCGGCTGGCGAACTGACTGCGACTCTGGCGAAAGAAGCCTTGGCGAAGCTGGCGCGCGGCTGAAGCCGCGCCGCGTCAGTGTCCCTGCTGCGCCAGGAAGGTATACCCCGAGGGTGTGAGCCGCTGCGCGTGATCGATCAGCCCGGCGCGCCGCAGCTCGGCGAGGACTTGCAGGCGCTTGCGGAAATCGCCGTTGGCGTCGCAGCCGGTGAAGGCGTCATGGCCGGCGGCGATATGACGCAGGATCTCCAGCTCCGACGCCGCGCAGGGCGGGGGCACGTTCTCGCGCGTCATCATGGCAACGCTTCGGCGACCACCACCGGCTCCGCGTGTGCCAACACCGGCTCCACGCGTAGCGCATGATCAGCATGCAGCGCATGGATCGCGGCGGCGTAGCGCATGGCCATGACCCGCACCTGCACCACGTAGCCATAGGTCTCGCGCGGCGCGTGCTGCGCGATCCAGTGCTCGGCATCGGCCGCTTCCCAGTTGGCAGACGCCGCCGGCAACTGCGCATCGAACAGGTCGGTGCCGCAGTTGTAGGAGGCGACGGCCAGCAGCAGGCGCACCTGGGCCGAGTCGAAATTGACGAAGTGCCGGTGCAGGCCGCGCAGGTAGGCCGTACCCAGGCGGATATTGGCCTCGGGATCGCGCAGCAGGGCATCCGCGGGTTGGCCGCTCCTGCCGTAGGCCTGGCGGTAAGCATCGCGCGCGCCGCTGCCCGGCATCAGCTGCATCAGCCCCAGCGCACCGGCTTTCGACACCGCATCCGGATGACAGGAGGACTCGGCCTCGATGATGGCGGCGACCCAGGCCGGCTCGACCTGGTAGACCCGCGCCATGGCCCAGGCCATGCGGTAGATCGAGGCAGAGCAACGCGCGCCGCTGGAGCGCAGGGCCCGCAGTTCCTCGTCGCTGAGCACATCGACCGGGGTGGTGCGCGGCAGGCGCGACACCGGCGCGGACAAGACCTGGGTGCCGCGCGTGAACGATACCGGCACCACGGGCACGGCCGGCGCGGCCACGGCGCCGGGCACCGAGACGAAGCCGGCGAAAGCCAGCGCGCTGCCGTAGCGGCCCAGAGCCCGGGCGCGATGGCCGGACCAGGCGCGCAAGCCGCGCAATGCCTGCAACGGAGCATCAATGAAAGCCTGCGCCAGCGCCGGCAGCCAGGCGGACCGGCCAGCCTGCACAATACGCGGCTGCGCGGCACGCGGCGGCGCTTGCTCGGCGCGCGACGGCGCTTGCTCGGCGCGCGACGGCGCAGGCACCGGAATCTCCAGCGTCACCGCGCAATTGCGATACCCCAGCGAACGCCAGAAGCGATAGCCGGCGCGGTTGGAGGTCAGCACCTCCAGGGTCAGCCGCTTGTCCTTGCACCAGATCTCCGAGCGCAGCGTTTCGAACACCTGGCGGCCGATGCCATGGCGGCGCGCCGCGCCCAGCACCATGAACTGGCGCAGGTAGATCTCGAACGGCTGCTCCTCGTACACCGCGTAAGCCATCACCTCTCCATCCCGGTTCTCGAACAACACCGCGTGGTCATGTCCGCTGTCGAGCCAGCGCCGCATGCGCCGCTCCAGGTAAGCCGGCTCGGCCGGACCGAAGTCGGCGCCGTCTTCCACCAGTTGAACATTGAGACGCGCCAGCAGGGCCGCGTCGCCGGGTGTTGCAAATCGATACCGCAAGGCGTGCATGGATGGGGGGTGTCAGGGGCATGCGGCGGATTGCCGCGGAGAGCGCGCTTCTTTAACAATGAGCGCGTTTAAAACGAACGCGTGTTGCAGGTGTGCAGCGGGTAGCGTGCGGCGGCCAGGCGCGCGGTGGTAATGGGGTTCTGCGCCGCATCGGCGCCCTGCGCATCGCGCGCGATGCAGGGTGACGCGCCGCGCCGCAGCAGCGGCGCCGCCACCATGAACACGGCGAATGCGCCATAGGCCAGGGCCACCAGCAGCGCCACATCGGCGATCAGGGCGTGCATTTCAGTACACTCCGTGGTGGCGCTGCATCGCGGCGGCAGGCTCGAAGATGGCTTCATCCGTCGGCAGGCCCGCTTCCATCGCTGCGCGATCGCGCAGACGCCGCACCAGGTTCACCGAGGGCGTGGCGGCGGTGTGTTGCAGCTCGGTCAGGTCGCGGAACTGGCGTTCGCGCTCCAGCCGCGCCAGCGGGCTGGGCCACTGTGTGTGCACCGGGCCCCGATGCCGGGCCTGCACCTGCTGTTCGCGCGCCGCCTGCTCTTCCAGGGCGCGCACCACGCAGCGGCTGACCCGCAGTGCCGGTTCGCACTCGCCGCCACCGGCGACTTCCAGGCAGGCCAGCAGGGTGCTGACGCTGTCCTCGGCGCCCGTGGCCTGGCGGCGGTAGGTCTCCGCGCAAGGCAGCAGCATGCTCGCCAGCCACGACGGGTCGATGCCCTCGTGCGCGGCGGATTCCCACACCAAGTCGAGCGCGATGCCGAATTCCTCGCCGCTGCCGGCAATACCCGACAGCTCATTGCGCAGCCGCGGCGCGTGGCGCTCGGCACAGGCCGCCGCGAACGCCACGCGGTACGGGCGCGGCAGCCGCTCCAGGCGCAAGCACAGGTAGCGCTCCGCCACACCGGCGCCCGGACGGGCCAGGATGAAAATCTGGGAATCGAACAAGGGCACGACTGACATGGAATGTTCCCATGTGGCGCCGTCGGTTGACCGGCCGCGGCATTAGATCGCCGCCGCCCGTTGGAAATCGAGAGTCCCATCCCCGTAAAAAGTGAAATGCCGCAGGTGGAAATCAGGCCTGCGTCATAAAGGATGCGTAAAAAAGCAGCAGCATCCCGGGCTGCGTTTCGCCCCGGCGGCCGATTGCCGGCCGCCGCACCCGCCGGAACGATCGGCCCGGCGCGGCGGTCAGACCTGCACCGGGTGCCGCCCCTGCCGGGCGGCCATAATGGGCATCGCCATGGAGCAGACGAACCGGAATGAATACGGCCAGCAGCAGAAAGTCACGCAAGGTTTCCAGCGGTAGCGCAGCGGCACCGCAACGCATCCTGGTCCTGGATGTCGGCGGCGCCCATGTCAAGGCGAAGCTCAAGGGCGGCCGGGATGAGGTCAAGTTCGTCTCCGGGCCGAAGCTGACGCCGCGCGCCATGCTGGAACAGTTGCTGCCGCTGCTGGCGAGCAAGCACTACGACGCGGTCAGCATCGGCATCCCCACCCCGGTGCTGCACGGCCGCGTGGTGCAGGATCCGCGCAACCTCGGCAAGGGCTGGAAGGGTTTCGATTTCGAGAAGGCTTTTGCCTGCCCGGTGCGCCTGATCAACGATGCGGCGATGCAGGCCCTGGGCAGCTACGACGGCGGCCACATGCTGTTCCTCGGTCTCGGCACCGGGCTGGGCTCGACCATGATTCTCGAAGGTGTGGTGCAGCCGCTGGAACTGGCCCATCTGCCCTTCCGCAAGAAGACCTTCGAGGACTATGTCGGCGGGCGGGCGCTGCAAGACCTGGGCAAGAAGAAATGGCGCGCCAACGTCGATGAGACCATTGAAACCCTGCGCACCGCGCTCCAGCCCGACTACATCGTGCTCGGCGGCGGCAATGTGCGGCACCTGCGCAAGCTGCCGCCGGGCGTGCGGCGCGGCGACAACGCCAATGCCTTCGCCGGCGGCTTCCGGTTGTGGCAGAAAAACGCATGAATCCGCCGCGCCGCTCCACGCCTGCGGCGGGTAAATCATGGAACGATCCCGCCCTCGCGGCGGTCAGACCTACACAAGGCTCCGTGGTGCCGCCCAGGCGCGCCCGGGGCAGCCACGGATAAGGCGAAATCGACGATGACCATACCCAGTTCGGACGCGTTCGTATTCTTCGGCGCAACCGGTGACCTGGCCTACAAGAAAATCTTTCCCGCCCTGCAGGCGATGACCAAACGCGGCGAGCTGGAGATGCCGGTGATCGGCGTGGGCCGCTCCGAATGGTCTGGCGGAAAGCTGCGCGCGCGCGCCCGCGATAGCCTGGAGCACAACGGCGGCGTCGACAAGGAAGCGTTCGAGAAACTGTCGGCGCGGATGGAGTACGTCAGCGGCGACTACGGCGATCCGGCGACCTACGAAGGCCTGAAGACCATGCTCGGCGGTGCCAAGCGCCCCCTGCACTACCTGGCGATTCCCCCCAGCCTGTTCGGCCCGGTAGTGCGCGGCCTGGCCAAGGCCGGTTGCGCCAAGGATGCGCGCGTGGTGGTGGAGAAGCCTTTCGGCCGCGACCTCGCCTCGGCGCAGGCGCTCAACCGTGAGCTGCACGAGGTCTTCGACGAAGCGGCGATCTTTCGCATCGACCACTACCTGGGCAAGGAAGCGGTGCAGAATCTTCAATACTTCCGCTTCGCCAATTCCTTCCTCGACCCGATCTGGAACCGCCACTACGTCGACAACATCCAGATCACCATGGCCGAGAAATTCGGCGTGCAGGGCCGCGGCGCGTTCTACGAGGAAGTCGGCGCCATCCGCGACGTGGTGCAGAACCACCTGCTGCAGGTGATCGCGCTGCTGGCGATGGACCCGCCCACCGGCCACGATGCGGAATCGATGCGCGCCGAGAAGCTGCGCCTGTTCCGCGCCATGCGGCCGCTGGACCCGAAGGAAGTGGTGCGCGGGCAGTTCCGCGGCTATCTCGACGAAGAGGGCGTGCCCAAGGATTCGAAAGTCGAAACCTTCGCCGCGCTGCGCCTGCACATCGACACCTGGCGCTGGGCCGGCGTGCCCTTCTACATCCGCACCGGCAAGAACCTGCCGATCACCGCCACCGAAGTGCGCGTCGGCCTCAAGTGTCCGCCGCTGGCGACCTTCGACGACATCAGCCCGGCCACCGCCAACTATTTCCGCTTCCGCCTCAGCCCCGAGGTGGTGATCTCCACCGGCGCGCGCGTCAAAAGCCCCGGCGAGGAGATGCGCGGCCAGCCGGTCGAACTGGTCGCCCGCCACCAGACGCGCGGTGACCAGGAGCCTTACGAGCGCCTGCTGCACGACGCGATCGAGGGTGACGCCTCGCTGTTCACTCGCGACGATACGGTCGAAGCGGCGTGGCGGGTGGTCGATCCGATGCTCGGTGACGTGCCCCCGCCGGAACCGTACGAACCCGGTAGCTGGGGACCCGAAGCGGCGCACCGCGTCATCAGCGGCAAGCAGGGCTGGCACGATCCGAAGCCGGAGGAAGCGCCGCCGTGCTAGCGGCAGACACCGCACCGCCGACTGCGCAGCCCGCGCAGGGCATCGTGTTCCTGCTCGATGTCGATAACACCCTGCTCGACAACGACCGCTTCGCCGACGATCTCGATGCGCGCCTGGAGCAGGATTTCGGCCGCACCGGGCGTGACCATTACTGGGCCATTTACGCCCGGCTGCGCGAGCAGCTCGGCTACGCCGACTACCTCGGCGCCCTGGAAATCTTCCGCACCGGCCTCGACGACCATCCCGCCATGCTGGAGATGTCGCCCTTCCTGCTCGAATACCCCTTCGCGCAGCGCCTGTATCCGCGCGCCCTGGAAGCCATCGCCCACCTCGCCACGCTGGGCACTCCGGTGATCCTGTCCGACGGCGACGTGGTGTTCCAGCCGCGCAAGGTGCAGCGCTCCGGCATTTGGGACGCCGTCGCCGGACGGGTCTCGATCTACATCCACAAGCAGGGCGCGCTGGATGCGGTGCAGCAGCACTATCCCGCCGCGCACTACGTCATGGTCGACGACAAGCCGCAGATCCTGGCGGCGATGAAGCAAACACTCGGCGCCCGGCTCACCACTATCTTCGTGCGCCAGGGACACTATGCTCTGGCCTCCGCCGAGACGGTCATCGACCCGGCGCCCGACCTGTGCATCGAACGCATCGACCAGTTGATCGACCTCGCTCCTTCCAGTTTCTCCGCCGCCCCGCCGCAGCGCGCCAAGACGAACGCAGCGGCAACCACCCAGGAACCGACATGAACAAGACCCGCCTGCTGCGCGACCTCGGCCAGAGCCTGTGGCTCGACAACATCACCCGCGGCATGCTCGACGACGGCAGCCTGCGCAAGAGCATCCAGGAATTCTCCCTCACCGGCCTGACCTCCAACCCGACCATCTTCGACGAGGCCATCGGCAACAGCGACGCCTATGACGCGGGCATCCGCGAGAAGGCCAAAGCGGGCAAATCCGGCGAGGCCCTGTTCATGGAGCTGGCGCTGGAAGACCTGCGCCGCGCCGCCGACGAGTTCCGGCCGATGTTCGACGCCACCGACGGCTTCGACGGCTGGGTTTCGATGGAAGTGTCGCCGCTGCTGGCGCAGGACACCGCCGGCACCATCGCCGCCGCCAAGCAGATCCATGAGCAGGCCGACCGCCCCAACCTGTTCGTCAAGATTCCCGGCACGCCCGAAGGCGTCCCCGCGATCGAGGAAGCGATCTTCGCCGGCATCCCGATCAACGTGACCCTGCTGTTCTCGCGCGAGCAGTACCTCGCCGCCGCCGAGGCCTACCTGCGCGGCATCGAGCGCCGCATCGCCGCCAGGCGCGATCCGCGTGTGGCCTCGGTCGCCTCGCTCTTCGTCAGCCGCTGGGACAAGGCCATCGCCGAGAAGGCGCCGCCGGAACTGCGCAACAAGCTCGGCCTCGCCATCGGCCAGCGCACCTACCGCGCCTACCGCGAGCTGCTGGATTCGCCGCGCTGGCGCACGCTGGCCGGCGCCAATGCGCGGCCGCAGCGCCTGCTGTGGGCCAGCACCGGCACCAAGGACCCGCAGGCGCCCGATACGCTCTACGTCGAAGGCCTCGCCGCGCCCGACACCGTCAACACCATGCCGGAGAAGACCCTGCGCGCCTACGCCGACCATGGCGCGCTGAGCGGTGCGCTGGCGCCCGACGGCGGCGATGCCGAGGAGATGCTGGCGCGCTTCGCCAAGGCCGGCATCGACGTCGACGCGCTGGCGCTGCAATTGCAGCACGACGGCGCGCAGTCCTTCGTCAAATCCTGGAAGGAACTGCTCAAGCGCATCGCCGACAGCAGCTCGGCCCTTGCCGGCACCGGTGCCGCCAAGGGCGCCGCATGACCGCGGACCTGCCGCGGCCGGCTTTCACCGAGGCCGCGCCCCTGGTCAGCGGGCGGCCGCAGTGGCGGGCGCTGCAGCGGCATCATGACGAGATCGGCGGCCGCCACCTGCGCGAGCTGTTCACCACCGAGTCCTCGCGCGGCGAACGCTATACCGCCGAGGGCGCCGGCCTGTACCTGGACTACTCCAAGCAGCGCATCACCGCCGAAACCCTGGGCCTGCTGCAGGACCTCGCCGTGGCCTGCGGCCTGCCCGGACGCATCGAGGCGATGTTCCGCGGCGAGCGCATCAACGTCACCGAGAAGCGCGCCGTGCTGCATACCGCCCTGCGCGCACCGGCGGACGAGCCGATCCGCGTCGGCGGCAAAGATGTGTCGCCGGAAGTGCATGCCGTGCTCGAACACATGGCGGCGTTCTGCGAGCGCGTGCGTGGTGGCCAGTGGACCGGCCACGGCGGCAAGCCGATCCGCAACGTGGTCAACATCGGCATCGGCGGCTCCGACCTCGGCCCGGTGATGGCCTACGAGGCGCTGCGCCACTACAGCCGCCGCGACCTGCAGTTCCGCTTCATCTCCAACGTCGACGGCACCGACTTCGCCGAGGCGGTGCGCGACCTCGACGCGGCGGAGACGCTGTTCGTCATCTGCTCCAAGACCTTCACCACCCTGGAAACCCTGACCAACGCCCATGCCGCGCGCCGCTGGTGCATCGAGGCCCTGGGCGACGAGAAGGCCGTGGCCAAGCACTTCGTCGCGGTGTCGACCAATGACCAGGAAGTGGTCAAGTTCGGCATCGACACCAAGAACATGTTCGGCTTCTGGGACTGGGTGGGTGGACGCTACTCGATGGACTCGGCCATCGGCCTGTCCACCATGCTGGCCATCGGCCCGGAAAACTTCCGCGCCATGCTGGCCGGCTTCCACGCCATGGACGAGCATTTCCGCAACGCGCCGCTGGAGCGCAACCTGCCGGTGCTGCTGGGCCTGCTGGCGGTGTGGAACAACAACTTCCTCGGCGCCGAAACGCTGGCGGTGCTGCCCTACGAGCAATACCTCAAGCGCTTCCCGGCCTACCTGCAGCAGCTCACCATGGAGAGCAACGGCAAGCACGTCACCCTCGACGGCCGCACGGTGGACTACGCCACCAGCGCCATCTACTGGGGCGAGCCGGGCACCAACGGCCAGCACTCCTTCTACCAGCTGATCCACCAGGGCACGCGCCTGATCCCCTGCGACTTCATCGGCTTCTGCCAGCCGCTCAATCCACTGGGCCAGCAGCACGACCTGCTGATGGCCAACCTGTTCGCGCAGAGCGAGGCACTGGCCTTCGGCAAGACCGCCGAAGAGGTACACGCCGAGGGCACCGCCGCGGCCCTGGTGCCGCATCGAACCTTCGAGGGCAACCGGCCGAGCAACACCATCCTGGCCGAGAAGCTGACGCCGGAAACGCTCGGCGCCCTGGTGGCGCTGTACGAGCACAGCGTCTTCGTGCAGGGCGTGATCTGGAACATCGATTCGTTCGACCAGTGGGGCGTGGAGCTGGGCAAGGCCCTGGCTACGCGCACCGCTGCCGAGCTTGCGGCCAAGGATGAGCCGCAACTGAGCCATGACAGCTCCACCAACACGCTGATCCGGCGCTATCGCCGGTTGAGGCATAGCGGCGCATAAGCAGCGCCCATCAATCGCCAAGGAATGGCCATGAACGACACCAATACGCTGGAACCGCTGTACGTCAACACCATCCGCTTCCTCTCGGTGGACATGGTGCAGAAGGCCAACAGTGGCCACCCGGGCCTGCCGCTCGGCGCCGCGCCGATGGCCTACACCCTGTGGACGCGCTGGCTGCGCCACAATCCGCACAACCCGCAGTGGTTCGGCCGCGACCGCTTCGTGCTCTCCGCCGGCCACGGCTCCGCGCTGCTCTACAGCCTGCTGCATCTGACCGGCTACGACCTGTCGCTGGACGACATCAAGCAGTTCCGCCAGTGGGGCAGCAAAGCGCCGGGACATCCCGAGCGCGGCCACACCGCCGGCGTGGAAACCACCACCGGCCCGCTGGGCCAGGGCATGGCCAATGCCATTGGCATGGCCATCGCCGAAGCGCACCTCGCCGCGCGCTACAACCGCCCGGACCATAGCGTCATCGATCATCACACCTATGCCCTGGTCAGCGACGGCGATCTGATGGAAGGCGTGGCCTCGGAGGCCGCTTCCCTGGCCGGCCATCTCAAGCTGGGCAAGCTGACCTGCCTTTACGACGACAACGAGGTCACCCTCGCCGCCGGCGCCAACATCACCTTCACCGAGGAGCGTGCGCGCCGCTTCGAAGCCTACGGCTGGCACACGCAACTGCTGGAAGACGGCAACGACCTCGCCGCCATCGACGCCGCGCTGAAGCGTGCGCGCGATGAAACAACGCGGCCTTCACTGATCCTGGTGCGCACCCATCTCGGCTACGGCTCGCCCAAGCAGGACAGCTTCAAGGCCCACGGCTCGCCGCTGGGCAAGGAAGACGTGCGCCTGACCAAGCAGAAGCTGGACTGGCCGGTGGAGCCAGACTTCTTCATCCCCGAAGCGGCGCTGAGCCACTTCCGCGAAGCGGTCGAGCGCGGCAAGAAAGACGAGACAGCCTGGAACAAGCGCCTGGCCGCCTACGCCAAAGCCTTTCCCGACCTGCATGCGGAACTGGAAGCGCGCCGCCGCCATGAACCGCCGCAGGGCTGGGACGCGGACATCCCGGTCTTTCCCGCCGACGCCAAGGGCCTGGCTTCGCGCGATGCCGCCGGCAAGGTGATCAACGCCATCGCGCCGAAATTCCCGGCGCTGATCGGCGGCTCGGCCGATCTCGATCCCTCGACCAAGACCGACCTCAAGGGCCTGGGCGACTTCAACCCGCCCGACTCCGCCGAGAAGACCTGGAGCTACGCCGGCCGCAACCTGCACTTCGGCGTGCGCGAACATGCCATGGGCGCCATCGTCAACGGCCTCGCCGCGCACGGCGGCTTCGTGCCCTATGACGCCACCTTCCTGATCTTCTCCGATTACATGCGCCCGCCGATCCGTCTGGCCGCGCTGATGCACCTGCACGTGATTCACGTCTATACCCACGACAGCCTGGCGCTGGGCGAAGACGGTCCCACCCACCAGCCGGTGGAGCAGCTCGCCGGGTTACGCTCGGTCCCGGATCTACTGGTGATCCGCCCCGCCGACGCCAACGAAACCGCCGTGGCCTGGCGCGTGGCCCTGGAAACGCGCGACCGCCCGGTGGCGCTGATCCTCAGCCGGCAGGAACTGCCGACTCTCGACCGCAAGCGCTACGCGGCGGCGGATGGACTACGCCGCGGCGCCTACATCCTGAGCGACGCGCCGAACGGCAAGCCCGACCTGATTCTCATCGCCAGCGGTTCCGAGGTCGGCCTGATCCTGGGCGCGGCGGAGCAGTTGAAGAAGGAAGGCCTCGCCGTGCGCTGCGTGTCGATGCCGAGCTGGGAATTGTTCGAAGCCCTGCCGGAAGCCGAGCGCGAAGCCGTGCTGCCAACCGCCATCACCGCGCGGCTGGCGGTGGAGCTGGGCGTGCGGCAAGGCTGGGAACGCTACATCGGCGGCCGCGGCGACATGCTCGGCGTGGAAACCTTCGGCGCCTCCGCCCCGGCCGAGGTGCTGCTGCGCGAATACGGCTTCACCGTCGAGCACGTCTGCGCGCGGGCCAAGGCGCTGCTGGCGCTGGCCGCGGCGCCGTATCGGTAGCCCTATTGGCAGGCGGGAAGCTGAAAAAAAGGCCGCTAACGAAAGCAGTTCGTTAGCGGCCCTGGTATCCGGCGGCAACTATTCCGACTTGATCGCGTGGCCGCCGAACTCGTTGCGCATCGCCGACAGCAGCTTGTCCGAGAACGACTCCGTATCGCGCGAGCGCAGCCGCTCGATCAGCGACAGGGTGATCACCGGCGCCGGCACATCGAGCGCGATCGCCTCGTCCACCGTCCAGCGCCCCTCGCCTGAATCCACCACGTAGGGCGCGATGCCCTTCATCGTCGGGTTCTTGCCCAGCGCATCGGCGGTCAGGTCCAGCAGCCAGGAGCGCACCACGCTGCCGGTGCGCCAGATTTCGGCCACCTGGTGCAGGTCCAGCCCGAACTCCGCCTTGTGCTTGAGGATGGAGAAGCCCTCGGCATAAGCCTGCATCATGCCGTACTCGATGCCGTTGTGAATCATCTTGGTGTAGTGGCCGGAACCGGCCGGGCCGACGCGACCCCAGCCTTTATCCTTCGCCGGCGCCAGCGTCTCGAAGATCGGCCGCAACTTTTCCACTGCCGCCTCGTCGCCGCCCACCATCATGCTGTAACCCTCGGCCAGGCCCCACACGCCGCCGCTGGTGCCGCAGTCGACATAGGCGATCTTCTTCTCCGCCAGCGCCTTGGCGCGGCGCTGCGTGTCCTTGAAGTTGGAGTTGCCGCCGTCGATCAGCGTGTCCCCCGGCGCCAGGTGCGGCAGCAGGGCCTCGATGGTCTGATCCACCACTTCGCCGGCGGGGACCATCAACCATAGCGCCCGCGGCGCCTTCAGCTTGCCCACCAGCGCGTCGAGCGAAGCCACCGGCTCGATGCCCTTGCTCTCAATGCTCTTGCGCACTGCCTGGTCCGGGTCGTAGCCCACCACGCGATGCTTGCCCTGCACCAGGCGCTGCGCCATGTTGGCGCCCATGCGCCCCAAGCCGATCATGCCGAGTTCCATGTAGCACTCCTTGTCTGGATGAACCGAGTGCCGGCGTATAACAGGCACGGGCCGCCACTCGAGTATTGCTTAAGACCGGCGAACGTCAACGGGGTTCAAAGGCGTCCACGAACAAAAAAGCCGCACCTTGCGGTGCGGCTCCGATCGTCCTTGATCGATACGCCGGCCATGCCTGGCCGGCAGACCGGTTCAGGTGCTGGCGACAACCAGCGCGGACGTATCCACGCTCTTGACGCCGTTCACCTGCGAAGCGAGATCCTTGACGTGGTCGATCGCGTCCTGGTTGCCCAGGCTGCCTTTCAGCACCACCACACCGTGCACGGTTTTGACGCCCACCTTGAAACCCTTGCTGACGCTGTCCGCCAGGATTTCGGATTTCACCTTGGTGGTGATCCAGCTGTCGGACACGGCTTTCTTCGTGGTGACCGCCGCCTTGTCCACCTTGCTGGCGGCGACATCAGCCGCGGAAGGCGCCTTGAGCTGGTCGTCGACGCTCTTCACGCCACTGACGCTACTGGCAATGCTTTCGGCGGCGGTCTTGGCGGCCGCGCTGGTCGCGGTGCCCGTCAGCGTGACCACGCCGTTGGTGGTGGCGACGCTGATGTCCGACTTCTTCAGCCGGCCATCGTCGATGAACTGCGACTTCACCTTGGTGGTGATCACCGTATCGGTCGCCACGGCGCCGATGCCGTCGCTATGCGGCTGCGGCGCATCGGTGGAGTCGGCGTAGACGGCGGCGTTGAGGCCGAGCACGAGGCTGGCCGCAATCAGGGTCTTACAGAAAGTGGAACGAGACAAAAATATATTCATGATGATTCTCCGCCGGCCCCGGCAGGGCCAGCATTGTTAGGTTTCAATTCAGAAAGGAAGCGGAATTGCCGTGTTACAGCGGCGCATCCTGGATCACCACTTCAACGCGGCGATTGGCCTGGCGGCCCGCATCCGTGGTGTTGTCCGCCACCGGCGCGTTATAGCCTTCACCGACCGAGGTCACGCGGTTGCTGGCGACGCCACGGCCGGTCAGGTACATGGCGACCGAATCGGCGCGCTTCTGCGACAGCGCCTGATTCAGGCTCTGGCCGCCGCGGTTGTCGGTATGGCCTTCGATCCGGACGGTGCGGTCGGGCGACTGGCCGAGGAACGCAACCAGCCGATCGAGGTTGGCGACGCTACCCGCCTTGAGGTCGGCGCGGCCGGTGGAGAACAGCACATCGCCCAGGGTCAGCACCATGCCGCGATCGGTCTTCTTCGCCTGCATCGCAGCGAGCTGCGCCTGCAGCTCGTCATTCTTCTGCTTCTGCGCCTCGGTCTGCGCCTTGGCGGTATCCGCCTCGCGGGTACGCGCATCGAGCTGGATCTTGCCGTTCTGCTCGCTCAGCATCTTGCGCTGATCCTCGGCAAGCTTGGTCTGGGCCTGAGCCCTGGCGATCCGCACGCTGTGATCGGCCATGTAGACCAGGTGCGTCTCCACCGCCGGATCGGTCTGCGGCTGCTCCGCTGCCTGCACCGCGGTGTCGGCGTCGTGGATGGCCAGCGGGGCGAGGTTCGCCAGGCGCGGGTCGGATTGCAGCTCGGTCAGGTCGGCGCGCGCCTTGGCGGCGCCCGGGTCCTTGACCACGTCGGCCGCGCAGGCGGCCAGCAGCAGGCCGGCGGTACCGATGGAAGCGCCGGACAAGGTGGCCCGGATGACGCTGGTGATCTTGTTCATGCTCAACTCCCCGAACCGCGTTGTGTTTCCTGACGCAAGGTATTGCTGTTCTTCTGCAGCTCCTGGTTGACCGCCTCGGCCTTGGCCAGACGCGACCTGGACGAAGCCAGCTGGGCATCGACGCGGGCCTCATCGGCCAGCTGCCGCGCCTGCGCCATGCTCTGTTCATCGCCCTTCGCCACATCAGCGCGCGCGGTGGTGAGCTTTTCATGCGCCGTGCGCATTTCCAGCGGAGCCGCATCGGCGGCGTGGTCGTTCTCGGCGTTGGTGACGGCGATCTCGGCGCCCTGCAGGGCGTCGGAAGGAGGCTGCGGCGCGGCGGCGCAGGCGGCCAGCGCGAGCGCTCCTCCGGCGAGCAGGAAGCGGTGCAAATGGATGGCTGTTTTCATGTTGTGACCTTTGAACTGACTGGTGAGCCTGGGTCGAGAAAACCAGGGCGGCTCTCGCCGCGGGTTTCTCGTACTACAAAGATTTACGCGGATGACATGTCCGGGTCCGTCTGGCAGCACACATAGGCTGCCGGCAGCCAGACGCCTAAAGCCTTCTGCCCTGGATGACGCGGATCAGCACGACGATGATGGCGATCACCAGCAGCACATGGATGAAGCCGCCCATCGAAAAGGAAGTCAGCATTCCCAGGGCCCACAGGATCAGCAGGATGACGGCGATTGTTTCAAGCATGGAATGTCTCCGGTGGATGCGCGGCTGCGAGCTGCAATGCCCTAGATTGGACGCAGTTGGCAGGCACTTTCTGTGCGGCGACGTACACAGCAGCGCGCCTCTCCAGGCCGGGTACTGCCTCCATCCGTACGTAATCGAACACAGCGGACGCGGGATTGGACTATGCTAGGCCAAACGGGACGTCATACCCGTCGCTCTCACGCGAACGGTATCCGCCATGCCCGAAACTCCCAGACCGCAGCAAAACCACCTGCTGGCCGCCCTGCCTGCCGACGTACTGGAGCGCCTGCTGCCGCACCTGGAACTGGTGCCGCTGTCGCTGGGCGAGGTGCTGTACGAATCCGGCGACGCCCTGCGTCACGTCTACTTCCCCACCGACTGCATCGTTTCCATGCTCTACGTCATGGAAAACGGCGCCTCCGCGGAAATCTCGGTGGTCGGCAATGAGGGCCTGATCGGCGTGGCCCTGTTCATGGGCGGCGAGACCACGCCCAGCCGGGCCGTGGTGCAAAGCGCCGGCCATGCCTACCAGTTGCTCGGCCAGCGGCTCAAGGACGAATTCAACCGCCACGGCGAAATGCTGCTGCTGATGCTGCGCTACACCCAATCGCTGATTACGCAGATGGCGCAGACGGCCGTGTGCAACCGGCACCATTCCATCGATCAGCAGTTATGCCGCTGGCTGCTGCTTTCGCTCGACCGCTTGCCGGACAACCACCTGACCATGACGCAGGAGCTGATCGCCAACATGCTCGGTGTGCGCCGCGAAGGCGTCACCGACGCCGCCGGCAAACTCCAGAAGCTGGGCGTCATCGAATACAGCCGCGGCAAGATCACCGTGACCGACCGGCGCAAGCTGGAGCAACTGAGCTGCGAGTGCTATGGCGTGGTCAAGAAGGAGACCGACCGCCTGCTGCATTATGTGCCGGTGCGCCAGCCCGGCTAGAAAAATCGGCGCAAGACCCTTCGCAGCACCCGCACCCGCCGCATCGATACGACGCGACAGGATGCGGGGCCAACGTCAGAGCTTGTTCGTGCTGAAGAAACTCTTGACCTGCCGGTCCGCTTCATCACGGGTGATGGCATAGCGTTCCTGCACCAGGCCGATCAGCTTCTGCTGGTGCCCTTCGATCTTCAGCAGTTCATCTTCGGTCAACTCGCCCCAGGCGATCTTGGCCGCGCCGAGATGCTGCTTCCATTGGCCCTTCAGTTCGTCGACGCTGGGCAGGTTCATGAGGGATTCCGCGTGCTGGTCTGGTTCATGATGAGCTCCGGGTTCGATTATCGGATATTGATCGGGAAAAACAGACTGACGCCCGAGGACTGCTGCGGTGCGTAGTACACCGGCGCCGGCGCATACACCGGAACGGGCTCGTACTCGGGACGGCCGCGCCAGTCACGGCGGTCATAGCCATGACGCCAGTGACCGTGATCACCGCCACCATGATAGCCATGGTCGTAGCCGCGGTCGCCACGTCCGTGATCGCGGTCGGCCAGCGCCGGGCACAGGGCCATGCCGCTGATCATCGACAGCAGGACAACAGCGGCGCCGGCCTTGCCGGCGGTGAAACGGAAGCCGGGGCTTCGTGTTGTTGAATTTTTCATGAGAATTCATCCATTGGTGGACATTGGTGGAATCGGCCCCCGGCGCGCAACCGGGGTTTCGCATCACGATCCGATGCAGGACCCGATCAGCCGGCCTTGACGGCCATGCGCTTCATCGCCTTGTGGCCGCGCTTGCGGAAAATGTCGTCCGCATTCTTCTTCTGCGCATCCGACATGCTGCCGTACAGGGTTTCGAACGCCGGGGCGAACTTCTGGATGCCGTCGGCATGCGCCTCGGCGATCCTGGCGTAGGAATTCAGATCGTCGACCGCCGTCATGGTGGTGGCCTGGCTGGCGCGTGCCTGTACCAACGGCGCCATGGCGCTGGCGTTATCGCGCATCACCGCGGCGACCTTGGACCAGGAATCTTCCTGCGCGGCGGTGATGGCCAGGCGGGTATGCAGATCGTCGATACGCGTTTCGACCTTGTCACCCTTGTCGCTCTTGTGGGGAATGTTTTCCCTGGCCGCGGGCTGGCCCGCGGCCGGCGCTGCGGGCGCCGTATCCACGGCCGAGAGCTGCACCATCTGCGGCGCCGATGCCGGGGCATCCGCCGCATAGGCCGGGATCATGGCGCCGATGGAGGCGAGGAAGGCAACGGTGGCGATGGCATACGCCGGGAAGGCGGGCTTGTGGAAAGTTTTTTGCATGATCTGACTCCGGATCGGGGAATGAGGAATGGCGGTGCACGCCTGAGGTGCCGCGCGGCGGCTGTCGCCGTGCGCATCGGTCGATGCGCTGGCGCGGCACCGGCTCGACCATTTCAACTTAGGCTCGGCCCGGACGAGTGTCCGTGCGCTGTCGAACATTCGAACGCAAGCCGCGCCGCAAAGCGGTTGTTCCCCCAATGAAGCCGGTGAGCGCCAGCCGGATTTCCCGATACGGCGGCCGGCCGGGCTAAGCGCGACAACGCACCGAAAAGACCCATGCAACCGGCTACCCTGCCCAATCCGGGCTACACGCCACGCTCCTCGTCGTACCGGCTCGACCTATCTACTGGGCAGTAAGCCTGAATGGCACTCGCATCTCCTGGGCCGATGGTCAACCGCTTGCTTGAGGCCTTGCCGCCCCGGGCCCGGCAAAGAATCCTGCAACGGTGCGAACCGGTTGAACTGGTCTACGGCACGGTCCTATGCGAATCGGGCGAGCATATCCGCCACATCTACTTCCCCACCGGCGGCTTCATCTCCCTGGTGGCGGTGCTGAAGAACGAGGCCTCTCTGGAAGTCGGCCTGATCGGCAACGAAGGCATGCACGGGGTTTCGCTGGTCCTGGGCGTCGACACCTCCCCGGTGCGTGCCCTGGTGCAGGGATCCGGCGCCGCCCTGCGCATGCCGGCCGCTATCTTCCGCAGCGAACTGGAGCACAGCCCGGCCCTGCGGCACGACCTCGATCGCTATATCCACGTGCTGCTGGCCCAGCTCGCGCAAACCGCCGCCTGCACCTGCTTCCACGTCATCGAGGCGCGCCTGGCGCGCTGGCTGCTGATGACCCATGACCGCGCCCACGCCGACCACTTCTACCTGACCCATGCGCTGCTATCGGAAATGCTGGGTGTGCGCCGCAGCGGCGTCACCCGCGCCGCCGGCGAGCTACAGCGCCGGAAGCTCATCCACTACAGCCGCGGCGACGTCACCATCCTCGACCGCAAGGGCCTGGAACGCGCGTCCTGCGAATGCTATGCGGCGGTCATCGCGGACTACGAACGCTTTTTCGGATAGCAGACCGGGCCGCCAACGCGCCCTCCTGTTCACTTGCACCAGCGCAATCCCCTCGCTTGGTGCGGCAGCGTACGGAAGCTGCCGCCACCGCAGCCTATCTTCAGCAGGTGCGCTTTGCCGGACAGGTCCGGCAAACGTTTGAAGAGCTGTCCGAGCTACGGGGAATCGAAACATGATCCGACACCATGTCGCCCAGGACCTTCTTTCCGCGGAAGTGGCGCCGCAGTACCTCGGGGCGGGCATGCTTGCGAGTCCACCTGCGGCGTTGCTTTCAGGACCGGTGGAAACGCGCGGCGGAGATGGGCTTCCCCATGCGGCGGCGCCATCCCATCCGTTCGCCTACTATGCGTCGCCGCTATCGACCGTGGTCCTGCTGGTCATGTCGGTCATCGCCCTGTCGGCCCTGGTCAGGCAGCGGCGGCAATCCATCACGTTGCGTCGCATCCGCGATCGCTACCGGGATTTCCTCGGCGCGCCGATAGCTGCTCCTACAGCTTGTACTGTTGCAGGAAATTCCTGACCCGCCGGCCTGCCTCCTCGACACTGAGGGCGTAGCGCTCCTGCACCATGCCCGTCAGGGTGTCGACTTGTCCGCCGGTGTTCAGCAACTCTTCCTCGCTGAACCTGGACCAGACGATCCGGGCGCTGCCGATATGCTTCTTCCACTTGGCGGAAATGACGCCAGCCACCGGCGCCTCGGGAACCCGTGCGGTCACGTTGCCAAGGTGCTGGGCCGTTTCATTCCGGGTGATGTTGCCGGGGCCGCCGGCGACTGGCGGCTGTGCCTGTTTGTTCATGAAAACTCCAATGAAAATCCGGGCCCGACTCGCCGTGCGAAGTTGCCGCGAAAACCCGGGTGAAACCGGTTTAATTTACGCGCGGCCCCACATGGCGTCTGTACGTCTCCACACTTAGGGCAGCCGCCTTGCGTCTGCCAGCGCACAGATCGCGGAGCTGATTTCGCCGACCATGGCGCATGCACTTCCAGACCATCCTCCAGCTTCCCCAGGCCATGCTGCGCGCCGATACCGGCGGCGTACAGGCCTACACTGAAGACCTGGAGCGGATGCGCGCAATCCTCAGCGCCGCACCGCCGGCGTTCTCGTGGTGGACGGCCGTACTGCTGCTCCTGATCGTGGCGATCTGGTTCGCCGCCCTGACCGCGGGATGGATCTACCTGAGCCGCCGCCTGCGCCGGGCGCGGGATTCCCGGACCTTCCTGCCCGCTCCGCTGCAAACTCCCCTCGCCGGCTGACCGGCTTTTTCTCCGGGCACTTTCCGCGTGGCACGGATTCAAACCCTTGAGGGAAAGCCCGCGTCAAAGTGAATGGAAAGCCGAACCCATCCCAGGAGGAGATCAACATGAGCGACAAGGCAAAGCCAATCCCGGAAGGCATGCGTACCGTGACCCCGCATCTGGTCTGCGCCGGCGCAGCCAAGGCCATCGAGTTTTACAAGCAAGCCTTCAACGCCATCGAAGTGACCCGGCTCCCCGGCCCCGGCGGCAAGCTGATACACGCGCAGATCCGCATCGGCGATTCCGCCGTGATGCTGGTCGACGAGTTTCCCGAAATGGGCTCGGCCGGTCCGCAGGCGCTGAAGCATTCGCCGGTGGTCATTCACCTCTATGTCGAGGATGCCGATGTCCTGTTCAAACAGGCCATCGCCGCCGGGGCCAAAGTCATCATGCCGCTGGCGGACATGTTCTGGGGCGACCGCTATGGCCAACTCCGCGATCCCTTCGGCCACCAGTGGTCGGTCGCCACCCACCTGCGCGACCTGAGCCCGGAAGAAATCCGACAGGGCATGCAGAAGATGTCGGGCTAAGACGCCAATCCACATCAAGCTGGAAGACTAGGGCCTGGGCTGGGGCCGGCATCACGTCCGCCACAAGACCTGATGGAACTGAAACGCCTCGCCACACCGCGAAGGAATCAGCGGTGAAGGCGAAGGGCGGCCGATGATCGCCGCCGCCCGTACGCGACACCGTCGATTGCACACGCTGCCGCATCGAATTGATGAAAGGCATCCGTAAGCAATGGAATTTTCCGGCAAGCTCTCGTGCGCAACCGGCATCGACGAGACGCGTCGGCATGATGGATCACCCGCCCGCAACAGTGTGATTTTGCCGTTTCAGGCCCGTTTTTCACCCCAATCTGTGCAGGGACATTACTGCATCATTACCAATACCCAATAAAGGATTTTCGTAACAAATAAGCAATACGTCACTCCTAGCTTTCGCCGATTGGTCCGCGCAAACACTGCCCATCCCCCTACGCAATTCATCGCGCGCGGCAGTGCGGCCCACTTGTTTTTGGCAAGTACGGCGTTCCACTGGATGAGAAAGGAGAGACGGCTTTGATGCACACAAGTTTTCGCAGGAAGCGTAACGGCATGCGCGGCATCGCGGGGTTGTTCCTTGCAGCCGGTGCAGGCTGCGCATGGCCGGCATTGGCGGACAACGATTCGACGACCGAGCTGGGCGGCGTCGAGGTCAAGGCCAAGCTGATCGAATCGGCGCCGTACCAGGCCCCGAGCAAGGCGCCGCTGGAAGCGGCACAGCCCACCTCGGTGATCAGCCAGCAGTACATCCAGAACAACGTCGCGCCCGGCAGCAACTACGACGACGTGGTGAAGATCTCACCCAGCGTGTTCTCGGTTGGACCCAACGGACCGGGCCTGCAGGAAAACACCTTCCTCAGCATCCGCGGCTTCCAGGACGGCCAGTACAACGTCACCCTCGACGGCATCCCCTGGGGCGACTCCAACGACTTCACCCACCACACGACTTCCTACTTCATGGCCCACGACCTGGGCGACATCGAAGTGGACCGCGGTCCCGGCAGTGCCCAGACCATCGGCAACGCCACCTTCGGCGGCACCATCTCGCTCACCACCAAGACTCCGTCGGCGCAGACCACCGTCAACCCCTACCTGTCGGGCGGCAGCTTCAACACCCTGCAAGGCGGCCTGGAATTCGACACCGGCGAACTGCACAAGTACGGTGACACCACCGCCTTCATCGACGGCGAGCGCATCACCAGCGACGGCTACCTGACCTTCACCGGCCAGACCCGCGACAACCTCATGCTGAAAGTGGTACGGCCGGTCGGCGACAACACCCGCATCACCGTGGTGGCGATGTACAACGACGTGCACCAGAACGTCGGCCTCGGCGTCACCCAGGCGCTGATCGACGCCAACGGCTCGAACTACATGCTGTCCAACGATCCGACCAAGCAGAACTTCTACGACTACAACCTCGACGACATCCACACCGATTTCGAGTACATCGGCATCCAGACGAAATTCGGCGATGGCTGGACGCTCGACAACAAGGTCTACACCTACGCCTACTACCACGTCGGCCGCAACGGATTCGACCCCAACGGCTTTTCTCCGAACGGAACGGTGCTGCCTGGTGGTGGCTGTACCATACCGCTCGATAGCAAGGGCAACCCGGCCGAGCCCAGCAATTTCTGCAATAACGACGTACCTGGCGAGCTGCTCACCAACAACTACCGCTCGTTCGGCGACCTGACGAAGCTCACCCGCAGCTTCTCCTTCGCCGATATCCGGGCCGGACTGTGGGTCGACAACCAGACCAATCTGCGCGAGCTGACCGAAGTCGACTACACGCTCGGCGGCACCACCAACATCTCGCCGGTCCAGGCGCCCAACGGGCCGATCGATCGCTTGCAGCACAACCAGTTGCTGACGCTGCAGCCCTACGTCGAAATCGACTGGAAGGTCACACCGGAGCTGACCATCACGCCCGGCGTGAAGTACAACTACTTCCGCCGCCGCACCGACGCCCCCGTCAACCAGGGCACGCAAACGCCGGTGGACGTCGCCAAGACCTACGACCAGTTGCTGCCCTCCATCGCCGCGCACTATTCGATCCGTCCGAACTGGACCGCCTACGCACAGGTCGCCGAAGGCTTCCTGGCGCCGAACCTGAACCTGTTCTACATCCCGAATCCGTCCGGCGGCGATAGCAGTCTCAGCCCCCAGCGAACTTGGAACTACCAGGTCGGCACGGCCTGGCAGAGCAACGGTCTGACACTGTCCGGCGATCTGTATTGGATCAACTTCAATAATCTGATTCTGAAGGACCCTGCCTCATCCGGTGCCAACACCAGATTTATCAACAGCGGCGGTGCGGACTACAAGGGTGTGGAAGCCGAGGCCACTTATTACGCGGGATTGGGCTTCAGCGTATTCGGCAATGGCAGCTTCAACAGCGCGAAGCTCACCGCCTCAAATGTCACCGGTGCGCCGGGCCAAAACGTCCCCGAGACTCCCGATGCCACATTGGCCGGCGGCGTGATCTATAACCGTCACGACATCTACGCCTCGTTCATCGACAAGTGGGTCGGCCGTCGTCAGGACAGCGGCGCCGAATTCTCCCCTTACAGCGACCTGATGCTGTCGGCGGGCTACACGCTCAGGAATCTGATGGGCGCCTCCTCGGTCTCACTGAAAGTCAACGTCGATAACCTGCTCGACGTGAACAAGCTCAGCGCACTGGCCGGCACGACGGTCGGCAACAACCCGGCAACCTCGTCGCCGGACAACCTGTACTGGACCGTTGCCGGCCGCAGCGTGATCGCCACCCTGTCCGCCAGCTTCTGAAGACGCGGGGTTCATGACCTTGGCACCGGATCGGGTCTCATCCCGGTACTGATCCGGTGCCATTTTTTTAAGCCGGCACTGGCTCGCTGAGTCCGGCGCCGCGAATTTCCAGGAGACTATTTTTCATGTGGCATCACCACATCATCAAGGGCGCCGCCAAGACGGCTGCCGCGATGTCCTTCCTGCTGGCGCTCGGCGGATGCGCGCTGCTCCCGCATCCGGCTGAACCATCCACCGCCGCTACGTCGCCGGCAACCTTCCAGGTTTCCGGTCAGGAGTTGCATCAACCCCTGACGCTCATCGCTTACGGTGACATGCGCTTCACCGACCCGTCCAATGTCACCGCAACCAACCCAAAGGCGCGGCAGGCGCTGATCGACCGGATCGCGCAGGAGCATCCCGACGGCATATTCCTCAACGGCGACGTTCCCTACATGGGCGGCAACCCGGACGACTATGCCGAGTACCACCGCGAAACCACGGCCTGGCGCGACGCCAGCCTGCGGATCTACCCCGCCCTCGGCAACCACGAATTCAAGAAATGCGAGGAGCAGGCCTGCCTGGCAAACTGGTGGTCCGAGTTCCCGCAGCTGCGCGGCCTGCGCTGGTATTCGGTACAGATGGGCCCGCAGTTCTACGGCATCGCCCTCGACAGCGACACCTCGCTGCTGCCGGGCAGCGCCCAGGCGCAGTGGCTGCAAGCGCAGCTCGCGGCGCTGCCCGCCAGCGTGCGCTTCGTGCTGATCTGGATGCATCACCCACCGGTGGACGACCTCCAGGCCGATGGCGACGACAACCCGCGCGGCAACGAGATCGCCCTGCGCGAATTCCTGAAAACCGCCGCACCGGGCCTGCGCGCGAAGCTGCTGGTGGTGGCTGCCCATGTCCACAACTACGAGCGCTTCCAGCGGGACGGCGTGAGCTACATCGTCTCCGGCGGCGGCGGCGCCAAGCCCTCACAGGTGGTGCGGGGGCCGGATGATCTGTTCACCGGCAATTCGTTTCCGAACTACCACTATGTGAAACTGGTACTGGACCGGGACACCCTGCACGGCACGATGTACCGGCTGGATCCGCAAGCCGCCTCCCCCGCCTGGGCCTCCGCCGATCATTTCGAGATTCCAGCCGCCCAATAGATTCAAAGATCGATCCGCAGACGAAGCCGCCCGCAGGGGCGGCCCGTCATCCCGATCCCTTTCGGCCGCGGAAAAAACGGCCGCCCAAGCCGCCATTTCCCCGGCGCAGTCCGCTTCGTGGGAACTTCGTGGGAACCGGACGCGGCGGAAAAAGTAATTCTACATGGCGATATGCACCGGCAAATACAACGCCCCCGCCGGCCGCATGCCTTTCGATTTCGCCCATGGAGAAGAAGCACTATGCAAGGAAAAGTGGTGGGAGCCGTCCTGTTCGGCATGTCGTTGCCGCTGGCTGCCCAGGCCGACAAAGGGGCCGACGGCTTCATCGACAACTGGTTCGCCATGGCCAGCCGCAGCCAGGCCGAGCAGCCCCACTGGATCACGCCGCTGGCCACCGTCACGCCGCGCCTGGAGCAGGAGCTCCGCACCGACTACCTGCACGAACACTTGCCCAACGACACCCGCCTCGACAACTACGGCAACGGCAAGGGCCTGGAGATCATCCCCACCGAGAACACCGAGGTCCTGCTCAACGTGCCGCCCTATGAGCAGCACGGCGGCGCTTCGCAGGAAAACGGTTTTGGCGATTTCTCGATGCTGGCCAAGTACCGCTTCCTCTCCGCCAACGAGGAACACGGCAACTACATCCTCACCGGCTTCATGGGCGTGAGCGTACCCACCGGCGCCCCGCCCAACGGCGGCCAGGCCGTGACCCTCACGCCGACCATCGCAGGTGGCATGGGCTTCGGCGACTTCGACTTCCAGAGCACGCTGGGCATCCAGTTGCCGGCGGACCGGGTGGCCAGCGTCGGCCGCACCATTTCGTGGAATACGGCCCTGCAATACCACCTCGACCATTATTTCTGGCCGGAAATGGAAGTGAACTACACCCACTTCATCGGCGGCAAGAACGACAACAAGACGCAGGTGCTGCTGACCCCCGGCATCGTGCTCGGCAAGTTCGTCATCAGGAACCGCTTGGGCGTGGTGTTCGGCGCCGGCTACCAGGTGGCGGCGACGACCTTCAAGACTTACGACAACGCGGTGGTCGCCACGGCGCGCATGCCGTTCTGAGCCACGCTCCCACTGTCCGCTTCGGCATAGCTCCATAGCGTTTCAAAGCTGGTCGACGCGGGTTTCAGGAGGCTGATTGCCGCGCCCTCAAGCAACAACAATAGTTGTTGACAATTTAAACAACGTTTGTTGTAATGTTTCTGTCAGCAGCACCGATGGGAGCATCCGATGAACCAGCAGGCGCAAAGCCCCGCCCCTTGCCAGGGCCGCGCCGCACTCGCGGCGGCCGAACTCCACCAGGCCGGCCTCGCCGCCGCCGAGCGCATCCGCGACGAGGTCCACGGCGGCCTTGCCGGCTTCACCGACAGCTTCATGGATGCGGTGGCCGGCGATTTCCTGGCGGAGACCGATGAGCGCCGCCTGCGCGACAAGTACCGCAACCAGCCCGCGAAGTTGGCGAGCCGGCTGGCAGCCAACCGCCGCACCCTCGGCGCCCAGCGCGCGCTGCATGTGCTCTACAACAAGCTGCTGGCCAGTGCCGCCATGACCATCGAGGAGCAGGCGCTGGCGGAACATGCGCGGGACCTTGCCGACGGCTACGCCGCGCGCGAGATCGAACGGCGCAGTCAGGCGACCCGATGAAAGCCCTGCTGCACGCCCTCCTCCGCCGTCCGCAGCGGTACCGCGCCGCCATTGCGCTTGGTACCGAAAAGCGCTTGCACCTGGTCTCTGGCCACTACTGCCGCGAACGCGTCAGTGCTTTCCTGTGGCGTGCGCATTGCCGGCCGGTGACGGATCGCATGCCGCCGACGCGGGAGAAGATCACTCTGCCGTAGCTGCGGCATCCAGCCCGCAGGCATGCCCTGAAACGTGGACCGCATCCTTTCGCACCCCTGATTCGTTATCACTGCGGGACCGGCTTGGTCCCGCGGCGCAAAGGGCGGTTCATCGTGGAAAACCTGAAGGATCAACGCATCATCGTCACCGGCGGCAGCGCAGGGCTCGGACTGGGCCTGGTCGAGGCCCTGGTCGAACGCGGGGCGAAAATCACCGTGATGGCGCGCACTGCCGGGCCGCTGGCCGAGGTGAAACAGCGGTTCGGCGTATCCACCGTGGCGGGGGACATCACCGACCGCGCCCTTGCCGGTTCGCTGCTGCGGGAACTCCGTCCCGACGTGGTGGTGCTCAACGCGGGCGCCACGCCGCAAATGCTGCCCCTGCACGAACAATCCTGGGAAGCCTTCAGCGAAATCTGGAATACCGACGTCAAGGCCGGCCTCCACTGGATGCAGGAAGCCCTGCGCCTGCCGCTGGCCCGCGGCAGCCGCGTGCTGGTCAGCTCCAGCGGCGCGGCCATCGGCGGCTCGCCGCTGTCGGGCGGATACGCCGGCGCCAAGCGTATGCTGTGGCTGATGGCGAACTATGCGAACGGCGTGTCGGCGCAGCTGGATCTGGGCATCCGCTTCCAGGTCCTGGTGCCGCAGCAGATGATCGGCGACACCCATCTCGGGCATACCGCCGCGCAGGCCTATGCCCGGCACAAGGGCGTCACCGTCGAAGCCTTCCTCGCCGGCTTCGGCAAACCCTTGCCGCCGCGCCAGTTCGGCGAGCAGGTGGTGAAACTGCTCACCGATCCCGGCGCCAGCGCGGGCACCGCCTACGGCTTCAAGGGCGACACCGGCATGCAGTGCCTGGACAGCCCGGCGCCGTGAGCGAACGCGACTTCTCGCTGCCGGAATTGCAGCAGGGGCGCCAGCGCTTCCTGGACCTGGTGGCCGCGATACGCCCCGAGCTGCACCGCTACTGCGCGCGCATGACCGGCTCGGTCGCCGAGGGCGAGGACATCGTTCAGGAGACGCTGGCCCGGGCCTACTATGCCCTGTCCGAATTCGAGCAGCTGCCGCCGTTGCGGCCCTGGCTCTTCACCATTGCCCACCGGCGCGCGCTCGACCATCTGCGCCGCTACGACCGGCGCATGGGCGAGCCGCTGGATGCCGTCCTCGACACCGTCGCCGACGGCGCACCCGATCCCGGCGATGCGCTGGCGCACGCGGAAACCGTGCGTGCCGCCCTGTCGCGCTTCGTCGAGCTGCCGCCGGCGCAGCGCAGCTGCGTGATCCTCAAGGACGTGCTCGGCCATTCGCTCGAAGAGATCGCCACCCTGCTTGAATTCAGCGTGCCGGCGGTCAAGGCCGCGCTGCATCGCGGCCGCACGCGTCTGCAACAGCAGCGAGGGAACGCGCTGGAGCTGAAGGCGCCGCGCCAGGCTTCCCCTGCCTTGGCGCGTTACGCCACGCTGTTCAACGCGCGCGATTGGGACGGCGTGCGCGCCATGCTGGCGGAAGACGTGCAGCTCGACCTGGTTTCGCGCGCGCGTCTTTCCGGCCGCCGCGAGGTTGGACGCTATACCGGCAACTACGACAGGTTCGACGACTGGCACCTGGTTCCGGCCTGGCTCGACGACGGCGAAGTGCTCGCCGTGTTCCGCAACCGGCAGGACGCACGGCCCGGTTATTTCATCGAACTGACGCTGCGCGATGCGCAGGTTACGGCGATTCGCGACTTTCGCTACGTGCCCTACGTGGCGCTGGAGGCCGCGATCGAATTCGCGGCGAACCGGGCGTAGACAGATCCGGGGGATCGCCAATCACTTCAGGACAAAAACGCTCACATACCAATCCTCCACCTGCTTGCGCGCCCACGGCGTGCGTCGCAGGAAGGTCAGGCTGGAGTTGATGCTGGGGTCCTTGCTGAAGCAGCGGATCGGAATCTCGCGTGCCATTTCATCCCAGCCGAAGCGCGCTTGCAGCTCGGTCACGATCTGCTTGAGCGTGATGCCGTGCAGCGGGTCGACAGAACGGGGATAAATCATGGTGCAGTGTGCTACCGCGGGGACTGGATGCGCGGAGCATAGCCGATCATGGTCGGTGCTTGTCCGCGCGGCGGACAAGCAGGGGCGCCCGCAACGGAGAAGGCCGCGGTTGCGGCCTTCTCAATATAGGCGCTGCGATCAGGTAGCGGCCTTATGGCCGCATGCTGCGCAGCACCGCGTCGCGGCGGATCAGCGCATGGAACAGCGCCGCGGCGAAATGCAGCAGGAACACGGCGAAGAACAGCAAGGCCAGCTCGGTATGCGCCTGGCGCAGGAAGGCATATAGCGCACGCCCCTGCGGCACGAGCGGCGGCAGCACGAAGCCGTCGCCGAGCGCCACCGGATAGCCGCCGGCAGACAGCATGGCCCAACCCACCAGCGGCATCGCCAGCATCAGCGCATAGAGCAGGATGTGCGAGACGTGCGCCGCATGCTGCTGCCAGCGCGGCAGGTCCCGCGGCAATGCGGGCGCGCCATAGCGCAGCCGTACACCGAGCCGGAGTGCCGCCAGCACCAGGATGGCGATGCCCACCGGTTTGTGCAGATCGAGCAGGCGGCTGTGCAGCTCCGATACCGTGGAGACCATGCCGATGCCGATGAACAGCATGGCCAGGATCATCAGGGCCATCAGCCAGTGCAGCGCGCGCGCCGCAATGTTGAAGCGTTGGGTGGAGGCGCTCACTGGTGCTTCTCCCCGGCAGCGTGTGCCTGCGCCAGGGCGCTGGGCTGCGCCGGCTCGCCGGAGCGGCGCGTCAGCGAACTGGAATAGGCGGCCGAACGCGCGCTGAGCAGCGGATCATCAGATGGCCCGATGCCATTCGGCAGGATCAAGGGATCGAAGGTAATGTCGCGGCAGGCGCCGTCATCCTCCAGGTCCGCGTGGTCGATCACCAGCGTGCCGGCATCAATGGTGCGTCGTTCGGCGGGCCACTGTACCGTGGCGTTGTTCACCGTATCGCCCGGCTCGGCCACGGTCAGCACCAGGTGCCAGCGCTGCGGCCCCTGCTGGATGCGGCCGATCACCTCGTCGAACAGGAAGTTCTTGTCGAGCGTCGCCAGCGTGCTCTTGTCCAGCGCCCCGGCTTCCGCTTCCGGCACCAGCGACCAGCGCACGAAGTGCTGCGTGCCGGCAGCATCGGTGAAGCGGAAGGCATTGATGCTGTAGTAAGTGCCGTTGGCGAAGCTGGACGGCAGCGGGTTGTCCTTGAGCCATTGGTTGAAGGCGCGCGTCTCGGGATGTTTGTCGAGATAGGCGGCGACGCGCGACGCATCCGGCTTGCCGGTGGCCGGGTCCGGCGCCGTGGCCTTCTGGAAATCGTAGAAGGCCTGCGGCGTCGCCACGACGAAGATCGGCACGTCGTCGAGCGCGGCGCGCCACACCTCGCCGTGCGGCAGCGAGAAGCTCAACCCCACCGCATGGAACACCACGCGACCGTCCGGCGCCTGCGGGATGCCGCCGCCGGTGGAGAAACGGCCGATCACCGGGTAACGCCCGCTTTCAAACGCAGAGGCTTTGGACAGCGCACCACCCTGGCCATTGCTGTCGAAGTAACCGGAGAAGCACAGCCCCTTGGCATGGGCGCGGCGGAAGCCCGGGTGCTTGCCGTCATGGGCTTCCAGGGCGTCGACGATCTTGTCAGGCCCCAGCCGGGCCGGACTCAGCCAACCCGCTACATAAGCGAAGGCGGCGGCACAGCAGCCGACCAGGGCGACGATCAGCACATAGCGGACCAGGTCGGTCCGTATCGCGCCGCGCTGTTTGAGGCCCCGTTGTTTGAGGAATGGTCTGCGGACCCGCAGAATTGGGACTGACAGTCTGGACATCACGCGCTCCGGGGCCGGCTCGGCCTGCTTCATGGACCTGTATGACGCACGGCGCGCCGCCCTATTCCATTCCATCGGAAAAATTATTCAACCCGGCGTTGGAATAAAGCCGGGGGCCACGCGTCAATAGGGGGTCAGAGGCACCGCCCCTACATCGCACAGGCTGGAACGCACCATGCAAGACCTTGATGATCAAGCACTTAGAGAGCTACTCCCGGCACTGCGGCGCTTCGCCCTGTGGCTGTCGCGGGACGTGAACAACGCCGACGACCTGGTGCAGTCCTGCATCGAGCGCGCCCTGACCAAGGGGGATTCCCGGCGGCCGGAAGCCAGCCTCAAGTCCTGGCTGTTCACCATCCTGTATCGCCAGTTCATCGACGGCCGCCGCCGCGCCAGCCGCTTCCAGCGCTTGATGGACGTGTTCCGCGACGAGCCGGAGCTGGAGCCCTCCGCCGAGGAAACCGTGATGGCGCGCTCCGCGCTGGAATCCTTCGGCGAGCTTTCCGCCGACCAGCGCGCCCTGCTGCTGATGATCACGGTCGAAGGCTTCAGCTACCAGGAAGCGGCGCAGGCGCTGGACATCCCCATCGGCACCGTCATGTCCCGCCTGTCCCGCGCGCGCCAGGCCTATCGCCAGCTGACCGAAGGCGAAACCCCCACCATGCCTTTGCGGAGAGTGAAATGAACACCCTGGTACCGAACGAGGCGGAACTGCACGCCTATGTCGACGGCCAGCTCGACCCGGCGCGTCTCGCCCAGGTCGAGAGCTATCTCGCCTCCAACCCCGAAGCGCAGGCGCGTGTCGAGGAATGGCGCCGCGGCGCCGACGCCCTGCGCGTGGCCCTGATGAACATGGGCCCGCTGCCGGCCAACCCGCGGCTGGACCCGAAGTACATCCGCGCCAACCTGCGCTCGCGCTTCCAGCGCCAACTGGCCCTGTGCGCCTCCCTGGTGCTGGTGCTGGGGCTGGGCGGCGCCGGTGGCTGGCAGGCGCGCTCGATGCGCGTCGAAGCCACCACCCCGGCGCCGATGCAGGACGCGGTGGAAGCCCACCGCATCTTCGCCACCGACCGCCTGCGCCCGGTGGAAATGAAGGCCAGCGATGGAACCGACCTGCAGAGCTGGCTATCGACCCGCCTGGGCCGGCCGCTGGCCCTGCCCGACCTCAACACCTACGGCTTCAAGCTGCTCGGCGGCCGCCTGCTCTCCACCAGTGACGGCTGCGCCGCATTGCTGCTCTACGAGGACACGCAAGGCCAGCGCGTCAGCTTCTACGTGCGCCCCAGCACCCGCCTCGACGGCGTCCATGGCACCCGCGACGAACTGGGCCTGTCGACCAAATACTGGTTCCGCAACGGCTACGGCTTCGCCGTGGTCGGCCAGAAGGACGATCCGCACACGCAGGAAGTGCAACAGGCGATCCAGTCGGCGATCTAGGGCGCCTCAGGCCGGGCGCGGTGAAGCGCCCGGCCGGTTTCGCGATCACTCCGCGCCGGAAGGCGGCCCAGGCATGGTGCCGTCGTCGGTATGCGTGCCGCCGCCATGCATTCCGGATCGCGACGGCCTCCCGACAACGAGACGATCTCCGACCTGCTCGCAAACGCCCTGTACCACCTTGCCGTTGCGCAGGGTGAACGAAACGCTGGCCCCGGCACTCTTGCCGTCGCAGGCGGCGTAAGCTTCGGGCGGCGGCCCCGACGGCCGATGCGTGGAACCGCTCTGCGCACCGCTACCGCCATCGGGCGGCCCGCCGGTGCCATCCTGCTGCGCCAGCGCACCCAGGCTAAGCAGGCCCGCCAGCGCGAAAACTCCACGCAGCATCTTGTGAGACATCGCCAATCCTCCGTACGGGTTGCATGAATGGCGAGTCTAGTCACCGTGCCGGGCCGCGGCGGCGCAGTTTTACCGAAGGTTTACGTAGCCGCGCCCACGCAGTGCGGCGCTTGCTTTTGCAGCCACGCTCAAGGCGCAGGCGCCACGCCCATCGCCTGGAACAGCGCGGCGGAATCGTAGAGCCGGTCGCCGCGCAGCACGGTGCGCACCTTTCGCATGTCGGCGATATTGCGCAGCGGATCGCCGTCCACCAGGATCAGGTCGGAGACATACCCCGGCGCCACGCGGCCGTAGGCATCGTCATGCTTCATCACGCGGGCCGCGCCCAGCGTATCCAGGCGCAGCACTTCCGCCGGCGGAATGCCGGCGTTGACGTACAGCTCGAACTCGCGCGGCAGGGCGAAGGCATCGAAGCCGTCGGTGCCGGCGACGATGGTGACGCCGCTGCGGTACAGCAACCCCACCATCTCCACCATGCGCGCATAGGACTCGCGGTAGCGCGCATCCATCCCCGCCGGCACCGGCAGGCCCTGGGTGGCGGCGCGGAACGAGCGCTGGTACGTCAAAGGCAGACGATCGACCACGCGGTTGTAGCTCGGCCCCATCAGGCCGGGCCGCTCCAGGAACATGCCCTCGAACGTCACCAGGGTCGGATCGCTGACGATGTGATGGCTCCTGAGCAGCTCGACGAAGCTCTGCACCCGCGGCGAACTCAGGTCCAGCTCGGCGCCGTGCTGGGCGATGGTGGTGAAGCGCGCCGGCGTGCGCGTGTCCGGCACCTGGTCGAAGAAGAAATTGAGGAACAGGAAATTGATGTGCTGGATCTCGTCGACGCCGTCGGCGACGAACTGCTCGGCGTTCATGAAAGCCGGCACATGGCCGCTGATGCGCAGGCCCCGCGCCCGCGCCTCCTTCACGATCACCGGCACCAGCTCCGGCTTCACCGAGCTGTAGATCTTGATCTGCACATAACCCTGGTCGGCGTAGTAGTCCACCTGCTTCACCGCCTCTTCCGGCGTGTCGGCGAAAATCTTGATCGGCGACTGGAACGGCCCGTGGCCGTCGATCAGTCCCGCCTTGATCACGCGCGGGCCGATGTCCCGTCCCGCTTCGGCGGCCTCGATCAGGCCGGCCAGCACATCCGGATCGTTGCCCAGGTCGCGGATGGTGGTGATGCCGGCGGCGATATCCAGCGGCCCGTCGTTGGCGGCGAGATGCGTGTGCATGTCCCACAGCCCCGACATAAGGAAGCGGCCCTGCCCGTCGAGGCGCTCGGTCTGCTCCGGCAACTTCAACGTGCCGTCGTCACCCACCGCGGCGACATGCCCGTCCCGAACCACTACCGTCTGCCCGGCCTTGGCCGCCAGCGCATCCGGATCGAACACGCGCACGTGTTCGATCGCCAGCGGCTTGTCCAGTTGCCGCGTCAGCGCAGTCGCGCGTGCGGCGGCGAGCTTCTGGTCCTGCGCGTTCTGCAGCTTGCCCAGTGCCGGCACCACATCCTCCCAGCCCTCGCGCACCAGCGTCATCCAGTCCGAGTAACTGGCGAAGAAGCGCCCCTTGTCGTCCAGCCACAGGTAATCCGGCGTGAGATCGATGCCGGTCACCGCGTACAGCGACACCTGCGCACTGCCGCCCTTGCCGGCCACCGTCTCGTCGCTCACCTTGCGCAGTTGCGCCTCGCCCGCCGGCAGCAACGGCAGGCGCTGGCCCGGCGCCTTCAGCAGCGCCTGCACCAGCAGGGTGAATTCCTCCGGCGTGCTGTCGATGCTCTGGTAGAAGGCCGGCGCGGCAACCGCGCGCTTCTCGTTCTCGCCGGCACTGCGCCAGCTCGCCTGCCCTTTCTGCAGCAGGAAATGTTCGTCCACCGCCGCCTTGAGATAGTTCACCCCACCCGCATCGACGCGCTGCAAGGTGCCGTCCGCGGCCAGCCGGTACTGCACATCCATCTTCGGGCCGCGGCCGCGATCGTTGAATTCGAAGTGCGCCACGATGCCGCCGGCCTCCTGCCGCACTTCCTGGAACCCGGAAGGATGCCCCTGCGTCAGGACCACGGAGCGCTCCATCGGCGCTGCCGCAAGAGCCGGCACGGCCATGCACATCGCCGCGAGTATCGACGCACCTTTCAGGCACGGCTGGATCGCCATGTTGTTTCTCCCCAATCCGTTCGAAGCGGCGGCAAGCGGCCGCGATAATCTCATCATAAACCGCGCAAGGGGCGGAAATCTTTATGTTTTCTTTATGTGCCCGCACCCGCACCGGGGATCGGCGCGGGATAAACTGTGCACACAGCAACTACCTCCGCCGATCGATGCCGGAAACGCTGCAAAACGAAAACCGCCCATCTCCCGAAGCCCTCCTCGCAGAGGCGCACAAGGAGAAGCGCGGCAAGCTGAAGATCTTCCTCGGCGCCGCCCCCGGCGTGGGCAAGACCTATGAGATGCTGCTGGCCGCCCACAAGAAGAAGAAGGACGGCGTCGACGTCTGCGTCGGCGTGGTCGAAACCCACGGCCGCAAGGAAACCGAAGCCCTGATCGCAGGCCTTGAAGTGCTGCCGCGCAAGGAAATCGAATACAAGGGCCGCATGCTGCACGAGATGGACATCGACGCCATCATCCGGCGCCGGCCGCAGCTGGTGCTGGTGGACGAGCTGGCGCACACCAACGCCGAGGGCAGCCGCCACCCCAAACGCTACCAGGACGTGACCGAGCTGCTCGACGCCGGCATCCACGTCTACTCCACCCTCAACATCCAGCACATCGAAAGCCTCAACGACGTGGTCGCGCGCATCACCCGCGTACGCATCCGCGAAACCGTGCCGGACAGCATCTTCGACACCGCCGACGACGTCGAGGTGATCGACCTGACGCCGGACGAGCTGATCCAGCGCCTGAACGAAGGCAAGGTCTACGCCGGGCCGCAGGCGCAGCGCGCCCTCAACCACTACTTCAAGCCCGGCAACATCACCGCCCTGCGTGAGCTGGCGCTGCGCCGCACCGCAGAGCGCGTCGACGACCAGATGCGCCAGTACATGCGCAGCCACGCCATCAGCGGCCCCTGGGCGGCGGCGGAGCGGCTGCTGGTCTGCATCAACGAATCGGCCGCGGCGGCCGGGCTGGTGCGCGCCGCCAAGCGCGCCGCCGACCGCCTCGACGCCGAGTGGTTCGCGGTCTACTTCGAAACGCCGCGCACCCTGCACCTCAGCTCGGCCGAGCAGGACCGCGTCACCCAGACCATGTTCCTGGCCAAGCAGCTCGGCGCCGAAACGGTCACCCTGCCCGGCGGCCGCCACATCGCCGAAGACGTGATGCGCTTCTCCCACGACAACAACATCACCCAGATCGTCGTCGGCAAGTCGGCGCGGCCCTGGTGGTTCGAGTGGCTGCACGGCTCGGTGGTGCACGACCTGGTCAAGCACGCCAGCGGCATCAACGTGCACGTGCTGGCCGACGAGCGCGAGGTCAAGGGCAAAGAGCCGGCGCACAAGCCCGAAAGCGAGGAAAAGGACGAAAGTGCCGATGGCTCCTTCCCCATCCTCGACTGGTTCAACGCCGATCCCAAGGCCTACTTCTACACCGTCGTCGCTACCGCCATCGCCACCCTGTTCGGGCGCGCCGTGGTGGCCATGGTGGACCTGCCCAATGTCTCCCTGGTCTACCTCGCCGCCGTGCTGTGGAGCGCCGCCCGCTACGGCCTCGGCCCCTCGCTGTTCGCTTCGGTGCTGTCCACGCTCTGCTACAACTTCTTCTTCATCGAGCCGGTCTACACCTTCACCGTCGCCGACCCGAGCCAGTTGCTGGCGCTGGCCTTCTTCTGCCTGGCCGCGGGACTGACCAGTACCCTCACCGTACGCGAACGGCAGTTCGCCGAAACCGCGCGCGAGCAGGCCCGCACCACCGCCGAACTGTTCGGCTTCGCCCGCAAGCTGTCGGGCGTGCGCAAGCTCGATACCCTGCTCGCCACCACCGCCGGCCAGGTGGCAACGATGCTCAAGGCCGACGTCAGCCTGCTCACCCCGGACACCAGCACCGGCGCGCTGCGGCAGATGGCCGCAGTACCCGCCAACGCCACCCTGGAAGACGCCGACCTCGCCGCCGCCGTCTGGTGCTGGGACCACGCCCAGCCCACCGGCCGCGGCACCGACACCCTGCCCGGCAGCCGCCGCCTGTTCCTGCCCTTGCGTACCGGCCAGGGCAAGGTCGGCGTGATCGGCGTCAGCCGCCCGGCGAAGAACTTCCTGCTCAACCCGGCGGAGCGGCGCCTGCTCGACGCCCTCGGCGACCTCGCCGCCATCGCCATCGAACGCATCCGCCTGGCCAAGGACATCGACCAGGCGCGCATGCTGGCCGAGACCGAGAAGCTGCGCTCGGCCCTGCTCACTTCCCTTTCGCACGACCTGCGCACGCCGCTGGCCCTGATCATCGGCTCGCTCTCCAGCCTCAAGTCCTACGGCGCGCTCTACGACGACAAGACCCGCGACGAGATGCTCAACACCGGCATCGAAGAAGCCGAGCGCCTCAATCGCTATGTCGCCAACCTGCTCGACATGACCCAGCTCGACGCCGGCGCGCTCAAGCCCAAGCGCGAGCCCTGCGACCTGCACGACCTCGTCGGCGCTGCCCTGCGCCGCTGCGCCAAGCAACTGGCGCAGCACAAGGTCAAGCTGTCGATCCCCGCCAACCTGCCGATGCTGATGCTCGACAACGTGCTGATGGAACAGGTCCTGGCCAACCTGCTCGACAACGCCTCCAAGTACACACCCGCCGGCTCCACCATCGAAATCGTCGCCGCGCAATACAAGTTCAGCCTGCTGGTCTCGGTGCGCGACGAAGGCCCCGGCATTCCCGAAGGCGATCTGCAAAAAGTATTCGACAAATTCTTCCGCGCCCGCGCCGACGGCGACCGCGGCCGCGGCGGCACCGGCCTTGGCCTGGCCATCTGCCGCGGTTTCGTCGAAGCCATGGGCGGCCGCATCTACGCCCGCAACCGCACCGAACCCAAGGGAGCGGAATTCGTCATCGAATTCTCGCCCGAGGTCATCGCCGAACGTCCCCGCACGGAGATTGCATGAATCTCGATTCCGGTCGCATCCTGGTCGTCGACGACGAACCCGCCATCCGCCGCCTGCTGCGCAGCACCCTGGGCGTGCAGGACTACACGGTACTGGAAGCCGCCAGCGTGGCGCAGGCCCTGGAAGTGCTGGCCCGCGAAAAATTCGACCTGATCATTCTCGACCTGGGCCTGCCCGACGGCGACGGCTTCGAAGTGATCAAGAAACTGCGCCCGGACTCACAGGTACCGATCATCGTCCTGTCCAGCCGCGATGACGAAAGCGGCAAGGTGCAGGCCCTCGACGCCGGCGCCGACGACTACGTCACCAAGCCCTTCGGCGTGGAAGAACTGGTCGCCCGCATCCGCGCCGCCCTGCGCCACCGCGTGCAGGCGCAAGGCGGCAAACCGGTATTCCAGAGCGAAGGCCTCACCGTCGATCTCGTGCACCGCCGCATCACCCGCGACGGCAACGAAGTGAAACTCTCGCCCAAGGAATACGACATCCTGCAGCAACTCGTCATCCACGCCGGCAAGGTGCTGACGCACCGCCACCTGCTGCGCGAAGTGTGGGGCTCGGAGAATGACGACGACGTCGCCTACCTGCGGGTTTACATCCGACAGCTGCGCGGCAAGCTGGAGACGGATCCGGCGCAGCCGACGTTGATACTGACCGAGCCCGGGGTCGGATATCGGCTGCGGGTGAGTTGATCTGCCCATATGGCGTGCGAGACCAAGGTTAAAGGCTGCGTCCTTCAAACCCCGTCATTCCCGCACAGGTGAATCCAGGGACTCGAACTACGCGCTCCGCCACCCGCCCCTCACCCTAACCCTCTCCCCACGTTCGTGGGGAGAGGGGACTAAAGGCAGGGGAGCGCGTGCTTTGGATGTTGCTTTGGCTTTTGATGTTCCTCCCCGTCTGGCTGCGCCGCATCGCAGGCCAAGGTGGAATAGCCGCGCGTAGACGCGGGCGAGGCATGGATGCCGAAGCCGTTTTAGACAGGCCAGGGATGGCCTGCCAAGAAAAACAAACCCAACGCCCACCTTGGCCGAGAAGCGCAGGGGACCCATCAATCACCGACAGGTGATTGATGGGCGCAGACTCCGGGGCGGCGCTTCTTTGGTTACTTTCTTGTCGCTGGAGACAAGAAAGTGACCCGCCTTCAAGGCGGAACCAGGGTTTCAGGCACCGCAGGCAAAGCCGCGCGCGCAAGCGCGTACGCGGAGGTTTCAGAGCACATCCGCGGAACTCACCCGAGACCAGGCCCAGCTAAAACTGGATTCGCTGAATTCACAAACGAAATGCAACACCCTATGTTGGTGGTGCTGCTCCTGGAGAAAGCGCCCCTTGTCTTAGCCGGACATCGCCGCTTCGCAGGAAAATAGACTACACAGTACCACTCAGGGAATGGCAATCTCGCCACGCAGGTAGGGCACTACCCGCCC
>JAQGNS010000313.1 GCA_028291705.1 Nevskia sp. | reverse complement strand
CGCGGCCCTCGCCTTCGATGGTGATGCCGCGCTTGCCGGTCATCACCAGGCCGGCGGTGAAGTCGAACTGGCCGGCGCAGAAGTGGATGGTGTCGCCCTCGTGCGCGTCGAAGAAGGCGATCAGGGCGTTCTTCTGCGCATCCGCACCGGGGCAGATGGTGTAGGTCATGGTGGCCGCGGCGCCGCTGCTGCCCGAACTGGAACCACCGCCCGAACTGCTGCTGGAAGTGCCGCTACCGGAACTGCCAGCGGAGCCCGCCGGCGCGCTGCTGCTGCCGCAGGCGGCAAGGCCCATGCACAGGCCGGCACAAACGAGAATTGCCCTGATGCTCGACTTCATTTTTCCCTGTCCCCTCTGGCCGCAGGCTGTGGTCGCCCGCTGGTTTGTCCCACTGGTTTGTTCCACTGCTTTGTTATGGCAGCACCCCATAGTGCCGCCCGCCGTGTCCCCCGGCGAGTAGTAAATCCGCCTCTCTGGGCACAACTCGGGATTGCCGCGGCGGCCGCGGGCCGCCCTTGCCGCTATTCGCTGCCGGGGTGCAGTTTCACCACGTGCGGATGTTCGGGATCGTTGCTGCGCGGCCGCGGAATCAGGCTGCGCAGCATCAGCTTGAAGTACTCGCGGAATTCCGCTCCGGCGGGGAATTCGTCCGGCGTGTCACGGTGCACCTGCTGGTTGCCGATGAAGGTGGCGTAGGCAAAGGTGGACCAGAGCCGCGCATCGCGCTCGCCCAGGCCCAGGCCCAGGTAGCACTTGTAGAGGTAAGCCAGGCGCCGTGCCGAGACGCGCTTCACCACCTGCCCCACCGCCGGATCGTCGGAGGCGGCGGCCAGCGCCAGGTAGAGGCGGCCGGCGCGGTGGCTGGAATTGCCGCGCTTGAACAGCTTGACGATGCGTTCGTAGGGATCGGCCTCTTCCTCGACGCCGATCAGCACGTCCTCGGTTTCGCGTCTCTCCCACAACTGGAGGGCGGCATGGACCAGGGCGTCGCGGTTGGCGAAGTGCCAGTAGAAGCTGCCCTTGGTCACGCCCAGGCGCCGCGCCAACGGCTCTACCGCCACCGCTTCCAGGCCGCCCGAGGACATGGCGTCAAGCGCCGCCTCGGCCCAATGCTCGGCGCTGAGGCTTTGCCGGGCAACGGTTTCGCTGTTGTTTTCGCTCATGATTCTGCAAACACCCTGCACATACGCTGTCGTATCTGCGTTCACTCTAGTAGCAGCGGCGCCGATGCGCAAACCATCTCCACAGCGGGCCTGATTCGGTTATCGTCTCCGTCGCCTGCGAGGAGAAAACACAATATGGTCGGCTTGGGGAATGGCTTGGGCAGTGGCTTGGGGAACGGTTCGGGCCAGCGGTGGCTGCTGCGCTGCTGCGCGGGCGCCCTGCTGGGACTGCTGGCGGGAAGCGCCACGGCCAGCGTCGGCGCGCAGGCCGCCGGCCAACTCGCGGCCCGCTTCACCCCGCTGGGCGCGGAACGCGCCGGCAACGCCGACGGCAGCATCCCGCCCTGGGACGGCGGCCTGACGCCGCAACGCCGGCCGGCCGAATGGCAGGCGGGCGGGCGCTACATCGACCCCTATGCCGGGGAAAAGCCGCTGTTGCTGATCGGCAAGGACAACCTGGCCAGCTACGCCGCGAAGCTCAGCCCCGGCCAGCAGGCCCTGTTCGCCCGCTACCCGGACAGTTATCGCCTGCCGGTCTACCCCACGCACCGCAGCTACGCCGCGCCGGACGCCTACTATGCCGGCACCTACCGCAACGCCACCCAGGCCTTCCTCGACGACGGCGGCGACACGGCCACCGGCACGCCGCAGCATGCCGTAGCCGGCATTCCTTTCCCGCTGCCGGACAACGGCAGCGAAGCGATGTGGAACCAGCGCCTGCGCTGGCGCGGCGCCGGACGCGAACGCACCTACGTGCAGATCAGCGTCTCGCCCGACGACGCGGCCAGCCTGGTGCGCCTGGCGGAGCGCGCGCGCTACGACGCCATCGACGCCGCGCCGCGCAAGCACATCGGCCAGGTGCTGGCCTACAGCGCCAGCGCCGTGTTCGAGCCGGCCAAGCTGGCCGGTACATTGAAGCTGATCTACGACACCCTGGTGCCGCCGACGCGCGCCTGGCAGCGCAGCCCGGGCCAGCGCTCCATCGCCGCCACCAGCGACGCCGGCGGCGACACGCCGGTGCTGGGTGCCAACGGCCTGCTGCATGAGGATCAGGTCGAGGGCTATAACGGCCCGGCGGCGCGCTACGAATGGAAGCTCAAGGGCAAGCAGGAGCTGTATGTGCCCTACAACAGCTACCGCCTGCATGACGCGGCCCTGAGCTATTCCGACCTGCTGGCACCGCACCATCTCAACCCGGACGTGACGCGCTATGAGCTGCACCGCGTCTGGGTGCTGGACGGCAAGTGCCGGCCGGCACAGTCCTGCATCTGGCCGCGCCGCACGCTGTACCTGGACGAGGATTCCTGGCAGGTGCTGCTGGCCGAGCTTTACGGCGCGGAGGGCCACCTCGACGCCATGCAGGAAGTGCATACCCTGATGGCCTACGACCAGCCGCTGCTGCTGCCGGCGCTGGAAACGGTTTACGACCTGGTCGGCGGCCGTTACCTGGCGCGGGGCATGAACAATCAGTCAGCCGAGGTCACTTTTGGCGCGGCGGAAGTGGATGCCTTCGATTCGGGCGACATGTCGGGCTGGGCCAAGCATGTCGGTGCGGTGGCGCCGAAGGAATGAGGCGCGGGCGATGGTCCGGACGATGGTCCAGTCAATGGTCAAGGCCCGCTGGCGCGCGCCCGGCGTCTTGCTAAACTCCAGCGCCATGAACCGCGCAATCGCCCTCCTCCTGCTGTGCAGCCTGCCGCTGGCCGCCTCGGCGCAGATCTACAAGTGGACCGACGCCAACGGGCAGGTTCATTTCAGCCAGAATCCGCCGAAGGAAGGCAACTTCCAGAACGTGACGCCGCAGGGGCCGGTGTCCGGTGCCACTTCCGGCTCCGCCGCCCCGGCCAAGCGCCGGCAGAGCGCCTCCGCTGCCACGACGAATGACACTGTGCTGCAGGCCAAGGCCGACAACGAGGAACGCTGCGCCAAGGCGCGCGAGCGCATCAGCTTCCTGCAGGAAAAGACCGCGCACCGCCTGTTCGTCACCGGCGATGACGGCCAGCCGGCGCGCATGACCGACGACCAGTTCGACCAGCAGTTGCAGGATGCGCAGGACGCGGCCAGCAAGTATTGCAGCTGAGGGACTTCGCCTCCGGTTTGCCCGGCTCCCCTGCCGGCACTGTTGAAGCAAGCTGAAAACACAAACAAAAAAAGCCCGGCTGATGCCGGGCTTTTTTATTGCTGCGTAAAGCTTGTGTAAAGCTTACTTGGTCTTCGCGGCCGGCTTGGCAGCGTCGGCCTTCGGGGCGGCATCGCCCTTGTCGACGCTGATCAGCTCGACTTCGAACACCAGGGCGGAGTTCGGGCCGATCTTCGGCGGCGCGCCGCGCTCGCCATAGGCCAGCGTGGACGGCAGGTAGAACTTGTACTTGGAGCCCGGCGTCATCAGCTGCACGCCCTCGGTCCAGCCCGGGATGACGTTGGCCAGCGGGAAGCTGACCGGCTCGCCGCGATCGTAGGAGCTGTCGAACACGGTGCCGTCGAGCAGGCTGCCCTTGTAGTTGACGGTGACCTTGTCGGTCGCCTTCGGGTGGTCGCCCTTGCCCTCGGTGATGACTTCGTACTGCAGGCCGGAAGCGGTGGTCTTGACGCCCGCCTTCTTGCCGTTGTCGGCGAGGAACTTGTCGCCGTCATCCTTGTTCTTCTGGCCGGCGGCGGCGCGGTCGGCGACCTGCTTCTCCTGGATCTTCTTGGCGACGGCGTTCTTGATCTCTTCGCGCTGCTGATCGGTGAGGCGAGCGGTCTTGCCGGCAACGCTTTCCTCGATGCCCTTCTCCAGCGCCGACACGTCGACGTTGTCCTTGATCTGGGACAGGGAGTGGCCGATGTCGAAGCCGATGGAGTAGCTGAACTTCTGTGGATCGGTGCTCAGATCCGACGGCGTGCTGGCGTCGGCTGTCTTTGCATCTGCCGGCTTGGCGTCCTTGCTGTCGCCGGCCGGCTTGTTGCAGGCCACGACAAAAGTGGCGCAGGCCAGCGCGAGCAGCACGCGGGAAAGTTTGAACATGGTGAATTCCTTCAGATGGAAAATTGGGATTGCAATGGACAGGCGGGCTGTGCCGGCCCGTCTTAGAGTAACGCCCGGATTATAACCAAGTCGTTACAGGGTTCTAGCCAGGGCTTGCAGGCGGGGGCCCTGGCTGGCCCTGTTCGGGTGCTCCGGCCGGGGCTTCCTGAAGCATGGCAGGGCGGCGACGGGCCAGCAATTGCCGCAGCATCTGACGGCTTTCATCGGACAAAAGTTCCATCGAACGCTCGGCGATGCGGTCGACCCGGTCGTCCGCCACCAGGCCGCGCTGGGGGTCCTCGACCACGATGCCGACCTCGATCAGGGTGTCCAGATAGCCCGAAAACAGGGCCTTGTCGAAGAATTCCGGCGCTTCGCGCCCGGTCAGTACCGCGATCCGCTCCGCCAGCAGGCGGCAGTCGTTCTCGAACTTGCCGCGCTGCAGCGGCAGCCCGCTGCGGCGCTCGTCGGCCAGCAGTAGCACCGCCATGGCCTGCCGCTCCAGGGTTTCGCCCAGGACCCGGCCGAGCACGGCGAAGCTGGAGAAAGCCTGGCTGCCCACTTCCGGGCGCCGCAGGCGGTCGTCGCCCTCGCGCACCAGCAGGCCGGAAGCGAGCATGCGCTCGATGCAGCCGCGCGCCACCGCCTCGCTCTGCGACGCCGGCCAGGGCAGGAAAAACTCGGTGCGCAGGAACGGGTACAGCGCGCGGCAACCGGTGAGGATGGCGTCCTCGGAGAGGATGCCGCGGGTGCGGAACAGGCTGGCGATGAGGCCCGGCACGGCGAACAGGTGCTGGATCATGTTGCGGTTGTAGGTCAGCAGGGTGCCGTCCTTGCCGCCCGCCACCAGCAGGTCGCCCCAGGGATGCGGCACGCGCTGGATGCGCGCCACCGGCGCGGCCCAGGCCAGCACCGCGCGCGGATCGCGCTCCGGCACCAGCAGCTGCTCCCGGCCCGGCCAGGCCTCGAGCAGTTCGAGCAGGTGACCGATCTGGTCGATCAGCTCGTCCTCCCCCGCGGCGCGCAGCGGCGCGGCCAGCAGGGCGCAGGCGGTGAGGCCCACCGGTCCGGCCACCGCGACGGCATTGATGCGCCGCATGTGCTCCCAGGCCAACTGGCGCACCCAGGCGGTGAAGCCTTCCGGCCGTTCCTCGCCTTCCGGGGACAGCTGCTCGCGCCAGCCGGGCAGGCCGGCGTCGGCGGCGTCCTGCAGGATGATCGGCTCGCCGAAGTTGACGTAGACCTTGCCGTAGGACTTGGTCAGCACCTTGGTCGCCTTGAGCAGGCCTTCCGCCGACTCCTTCTGCTTGCCGGCCCCGCTCAGTTCCTTGAAGTAGCTGTTGACCTCCATCACCTTGTCGTAGCCGATGAACACCGGCACCAGGGCGACCTTGCGCACGCGCTGGCGCAGGGCGGACTCGGCCACCATGGCGAGCATGCCGGTCTTGGGCGGCAACAGGCGGCCGGTGCGGGAGCGCCCGCCCTCAGGGAAGAACTCCATGGCGTAGCCGCGGCGGATGAGGCCGTCGACATAGGAGCGGAACACCGCCGTGTAGAGCACGTCGTTGCCGAATTTGCGGCGGATGTAGAAAGCGCCGCCGCGGCGCAGCAGCGCGCCGACCGGCCAGAAGTTGAGGTTGATGCCGGCGGCGATGTGCGGCGGCACCAGGCCGTACTGGTACAGGGTGTACGACAGCAGCAGGTAGTCGGCGTGGCTGCGGTGCGACGGCAGGTAGATGACTTCGTGGGCCTGGGCGATGTCGCGCAGGCGTTCGATGCCCTGCACCTGGATGCCCTTGTAGATGCGGTTCCAGACGTAGTGCAGCAGGCGCTCCAGCACGCGGATGGTGGTGGAGGAATAGTTGGCGGCGATCTCTTCGACGCAGCGGCGCGCGCGCGCCTCGGCCTGCGCCATGGTCAGCTGCTTGGCCTTGGCTTCGCGCTCGACCGCGCGCTTCACCTCCGGCGAGTTGAGCACGCCCTGGATCATCACCGAGCGGCGCAGCAGGGTCGGGCCCAGCACGGCGGTGCGCGCGCGCAGGAAATGGAAGTGCAGTGCGCGCGCCAGTTTGCGTTCGGCGCGGCTGGAAGCGGTGTTGTCCGGCGTGGCCTCCGCCAGGTAGTTGCGATAGGACAGCGGCACGCCAAAATTGGCCAGCACGTTGCGGCCGTTGGCCAGCATGATGAGGAACTTGTGCAGGCGGCCGGCCTGGATGCTGTCGGCGAAGATCAGGCGGAACAGCGAGGTCTCCTGCCCGGGATCGCGGCCCCAGAAAATCGACAGCGGCACGATCTGCACGTCGAAGTCGGCGGTGTGGGCGGCGGTGGCGAGCAGGTTGGACAGTTCGGAGGAGTCGGCGCGGCTGCGCAGCACGAAGGCCTCGAGCAACGCCGGCAGGTACAGCACCGCGGCGCGGTTGGCGCTGGGCAGGGCGCTCTCGGAGCGCTGCGGACGCGGCAGGCCCTGCTCGCGGCAGATGCGGTCCAGGGCGAACAGGTCGATCCAGCTGCGCTGCGGCAGCACGTAGCACACCGGCTTGAGTGGATCGAGCTTGAGCGTCACCGAGGGCGCTTCCGGCGCCACCCGGTAGCGCATCGAGGCGATGAACGGACGCAGCAGCGGGCGTGCCAGCGCATAGGCCAGGGCGATGGCGAACGCCGCGAGGGCCCGGATCATGGACGGGCGCCGCCGGTGGCGGGCTGCTGGCGTAACGGTTTCATGGGTTCAGTTCGATTCGAGCCTGGTGTTGTTTGTTTTTCGAGTCCTTGCGGCTTCTCGCGTTCCCTGTCGCGCGGCCGCTGGTCCGCATGCCCGCTTCCTGCGCCAACAAGATCGATGCCATGGCGGGAAGCGGCAGTGCAAAACCGGATTATGGAGCAATGCGCATCCGGCGCGGCATCTTTTTTGCGGTGCACGATTGACCGTCATCGATGCGCCGGCCATAGTCCGGGCACTTTAACAGCAGCCGCGCGGCGTTCAGTGCCGGCGCAATAACCAGTTCAGGATCAAGGGAGTGCACATGCATCAAGCCATCCGCCCGCGGCGGCTCGCGCTATCGTTCGCCGCGCCGGTGCTGCTGCTCGCCGCCTGCGGGGGCAGCCAGCCGGCTGCCCCCGCCGCGTCGGTCGCGCCACCCAAGGCGAGCGCCACCGATGCCGCGCAATTCGTCGAGAAGGTCAATACGCAGCTGAAGGCGCAGTACCCCGAGAGCAGCGCCGCCGCCTGGGTTTCCGAGACCTTCATCAACGACGACACCCAACTGCTCAATGCCAAGGCCAACGACCGCTCGCTGGCGCTGCAAAGCCAGCTGATCGAGGAATCGAAGAAGTACAACGGCCTCGACCTGCCGCCGGAAATCTCGCGGCCGATCCAGCTGCTGAAGATCTCCAACCCGGTGCCGGCGCCGAGCGACCCGGCCAAGCGGACGCAGCTGACCCAGCTCGCCACCAAGCTCGACGGTGAATACGGCGCGGGCAAGTATTGCCCGCCGGGCAAGAGCGGCGACGACTGCCTCAACCTGGACCAGTTGGAGCAGGTCATCGACCACTCGCGCGATCCGCAAGCGCTGGCGGACGCCTGGGCCGGCTGGCACAGCGTGGGCAAGCCGATGAAGCAGGACTACGCCAGGCTGGCGCAGCTGATGAACGAGGGCGCGGTGGAGCTCGGCTACAAGGATGCCGGCGAGTTGTGGCGTGCCGGCTATGACATGACACCGGAGCAGTTCTCCAGCGAGACCGAGCGCCTGTGGACCCAGGTACAGCCGCTGTACGAGCAGCTGCATTGCTTCGTGCGCGACCGCCTGCACCAGAAGTACGGCGACCTGGTGCCCGCCAACGGCCTGATCCCGGCCGACCTGCTCGGCAATATGTGGGCACAGGACTGGAGCAACGTGTACGACCTGGTCGAACCCTACAAGGGCGCCGGCAGCCTGGACGTGGACAGCGCCCTGCAGCAGCGCCACGACGCGCTGGAGAAGCAGAAACTGGCGGACTTCCAGGCGAAGTTCGCCAAGGAGCACCCCGGCAAGAAGCCGACGGTACAGCAGCTCGACGGCGTCGAGCAGCAGGTGGACACGCAGTACGCCAAGGACACGGCGAAGATCGCCGAGGATTTCTACCAGTCGATCGGCTTCCCTGCCCTGCCGGCCTCGTTCTGGGACAAGTCGATGCTGACCCGGCCGCGCGACCGCGACGTGGTCTGCCATGCCAGCGCCTGGGACCTGGACCAGGCCGGCGATGTGCGCATCAAGATGTGCATCAAGCCGAACGAGGAAAGCCTGGAGACGATCCATCACGAGATGGGTCACATCTATTATTTCCTGCACTACAACCAGCAGCCGGAGCTGTACCAGAACGGCGCGCACGACGGCTTCCACGAAGCCATCGGCGACACCATCACGCTGTCGATCACGCCGCAGCATTTGCAGAAGATCGGCCTCGTCAAGGGCGTGAAGGACGATCAGAAGGCGCTGATCAATGCACAGATGAAGCGCGCTCTGGCCAAGATCGCCTTCCTGCCGTTCGGCAAGCTGATCGACCAGTGGCGCTGGCAGGTGTTCGACGGCGAGGCCAAGCCGGAGCATTACAACGCCGCCTGGTGGACGCTGCGCGAGAAGTACCAGGGCATCGCGCCGCCGCTGGCGCGCACCGAGGAGGATTTCGATCCGGGCGCCAAGTACCACGTGCCGGGCAACACGCCCTACACGCGCTACTTCCTGTCCTTCGTCATCCAGTTCCAGTTCCAGAAGGCGCTGTGCGACGCGGCCGGCTTCACCGGGCCGCTGTACCAGTGCGACATCTACAACAGCAAGGAAGCGGGCAAGAAGTTCGGCGACATGCTGAGCATGGGCGCCTCCAAGCCCTGGCCGGAAGCGATGAAGGCGCTGACCGGGCAGGACAAGATGGATGCCTCGGCCATCACCGAATACTTCACGCCGCTGATGGGTTATCTGAAAGAGCAGAACCAGGGCAAGTCCTGCGGCTGGCAGCTACCCGCCGATCCGTTGGCGGGACCGCAGAGCGCTGCCGTGCCGGCGCCGGCCAAGGGTTAAGTTTTTGCGGGAGGGAGTACCCCGGGGGCGCGGTAACGCGCCCCTTTTTATTGCTTGTGCAGGCTGGCTACGCGGTCCGGTTGAGCTGACCGACGAAAGCGCGCGTGTCGTAGTCGAAGGCGACGCGCCCGTTGCGCTGCTGGGCTTCGAACAGGCGATCCAGCTCGGCCAGCATCGGCTCGTGTCCGGGCGTGCCGGCGGCCGGAGCATAGGAGGACGACAGCAGGCGGCCGCGGATGCCTTCGAGGTCGAAGTTCTGCGAGTAGGGGAAGCTGCGTTCGACGAAGGTCGAGGGGGCGAAGAACGGCCGGATCACCGCGAGGTCGGCCTGCGCCGGCACACCGGAGCTGGCGTATTCCGGCGCATGGTCGCGCAGCAGGGCTTCGTAGCCGCGCAGGAAGGCCGTGTCCTCGCGACGCACGTTCCAGATCAGGGCGACGTAGCCGCCCGGCACCAGGATGCGCGCGAACTCGGCGCGCGTCGGCGCCGGCCGGAACCAGTGGAAAGCCTGTGCCGCGGTAACCAGGCGAACGCTGGCGTCGGGCAGCCCGGTGACCTCGGAGCTGCCGTCATGGCTGCTGAAGGCCACGCCGAAGTCGCCAAGGTAGTCATCGGCGGCGCGGCGCATCGGCGCATTGGGCTCCACACCGCGCACCACCAGGTTCTGCAGCAGCAGGTCACGGGTGAACAGGCCGGTGCCGCAGCCGACATCGGCCACCGCGTCTCCGGACTTGAGGCCGCATTCCGCCATCAGCCAGGTGGTGAGTTCGGCCGGGTAGCCGGGGCGCCAGCGCGCATAGTCATCGACGCGGTTGCTGAAACGTTCGGTGGATTTCATGGGGTGAGGAATCGGGGGCCGGGTGGATATTGTGCGCCGGCTCGGCGGTAACTGCGCTAACCCATGATCGTGGGTCTCGATCGATCATTTCTTCTTCGCATCACGGATTTGGCGCTAAGCTTCGATATGGACCTCCTGCCCATCCTCTCCCAGTGCCGCCTGTTCGCCGGCCTGGAGCCCGCTGCGCTGGTCCGGCTGCAAACCTTGTGCACGGTGCAGGAACTGCGCGGCGGCGAGACGCTGTTCAGCGTCGGCGAGCCGGCGGAATACCTTTACATCGTCGCGCTCGGCCGGTTGCGCGCGGTGCTGCCGGACGGCACTGTCGCCGGCGATATCACGCGGCTGGAACCGGTGGGCGAAATCGGCCTGCTCTCCGGCGAAACCCACGGCGCCGACGTGCATGCGCTGCGCGACAGCCTGCTGCTGCGCATCGGCCGCGACGACCTGCTGGATTTCGTCGTCACCTATCCGGCCGCGTTGCTGGAAATGACGCGGGTGATCGTGCAACGCCTGCGCCGCAACCAACGCCAGGCCCTGCTCGACACGGCGCGGCATGCGCAGTCGATGGCGATCATCCCGGCCCATGCCGGCGTCGACGTCGCCGATGTGACGCGCCGCATGCAGCGGGCGCTGGAGTCTTCCGGTTCCCCGGTGCAATGCCTCGATGTGGCACGGGTGGAGGCCGCGATGGGCGCGGGCGCCGCGGACAGACTGCTGGCCGATCCGCATGCGCACCAGCAGTTGATGAACTGGCTGGACGAGCACGAACGCAGCGATACCAACCTGCTCTACTGCGCCGGCTCGGAGAACAATGTCTGGGCCGAATGCTGCATGCGCCAGTGCGACCGCGTGCTGGTGGTGGCGGACGCCACGCAGAAGCCGGCCGATTCCGCCGTACTGGACACCCTGAAACAACTGGCGCTGCGCGTGCCGGTGAATCTGCTGCTGCTGCGGCCGGACCAGGCGCCAGCCGGCGATGTCGCCGGCTGGCGCAGCCAGGTCGGCGCCACCACGCACCACTTCCTGCGCCCGGACAGCGCCGTGGACTACACCTCGCTGGCGCGCCAGCTTACCGGCCGCGGTCTCGGCCTGGTGCTGAGCGGCGGCGGCTCGCGCGGCTTCGCCCATATCGGCCTGATCCGCGCGCTGGAAGAGTTGAACATTCCCATCGACGTGGCCGGCGGCACCAGCATGGGCGCCTTCTTCTCCTCCCTGCTGGCCTGCGGCTTCAACAGCCGCGAGATCACCGAGATCGCGCGCGAAACCTTCGTCACCCACAACTATCTCAACGACTACGTGCTGCCGCGCGTCTCGCTGATCCGCGGCCGCAAGTTCCTCAACCGCCTGCACACCATCTTCGGCGAGCGCCGCATCGAGGAGCTGCGCATGCCTTACTTCTGCGTCAGCACCAACCTGACCCAGGCCAAGACCATGGTGCACGACAGCGGACCGCTGTTCACCTGGGTCGGCACCAGCATGGCCATACCCGGCGTGGCGCCGCCGATGGTGTACAACGGCGACCTGCTGGTGGACGGCGCCGTGACCAACAGCCTGCCCACCGATGTGATGCAGGCGATGGGACGCGGGCCGATCATCGCCTCCGACGTCAGCACCGAAGGCGGCCTCAAGGCCCCCGGCATCGAAGGCCCCGACCCTGAGGCGCTGTTGCGCCGCGACGGCAATCGCGCCCAGGTGTCGCTGATCGACATCCTGTTCGGCGGCATGTCGCTGACCAGCGAGAGCGGGGTCAAGCTGCGCGCCAACCGGGCGGAGCTTTATTTGCGCATGCCGGTGGCGGGGATCGCGTTGTTTGCATGGAAGCGGCTGGATGAGATTGCGGAGCGGGGGTATGAGCATGCGATGCAGAAGCTGGTGGATTTCAAGAAGGAGCATCTTCTGTTCTGACTTTTCCCCTTGCTCTAGATACTCTGCGTCGTCATTCCACGTAGGCGCGAATCCAGAGGGTAAGCGCTGCACTCCGCTACCTGCCCCTCACCCTAACCCTCTCCCCACGTTCGTGGGGAGAGGGGACTAAAGGCATGGGGAGCGCGCGCTTTTGATGTTGCCTTTGACGTACCCCCCGTCTGGCTGCGCCGAGCATCGCAGGCCAAGGTGGAATAGCCGCGCGTAGACGCGGGCGAGGCAGGGATGCCGAAGCGTTTTCAGACAGGCCATCCCTGGCCTGTCTGAAAACCCCACCTTGGCCGAGAAGCGCAGGGGACCCACCAATCACCGTAGGTGATTGGTGGGCGCAGACATCGGGTCGCATTTCTTTTGGTTACTTTTCTTTGGGCGAAACCCAAAGAAAAGTAACCCGCCATCAGGGCGGAACCGGGCTTTCATCAAGCGCGGTCAATGACCCGCGTGCAAGCGCGTACAACAAGGTTTCAGAGCGCATCTGCGAAACTCACCCGAGACCAGAGCCAGCTAAAACTGGATTCCCGCCTGCGCGGGAATGACGATGGGGCGAGTGTGCGCTTGGCTCCTCGATACGCCCGCTGCGCGGGCACTCGGAGCGAACGAAGGGTGGTGCTGCTCCTGGAGAAAGCGCCCCTTGTCTTAGCCGGACATCGCCGCTTCGCAGGAAAATAGACTACACAGTACCACTCAGGGAATGGCAATCTCGCCACGCAGGTAGGGCACTACCCGCCC
>JAQGNS010000301.1 GCA_028291705.1 Nevskia sp. | reverse complement strand
CGGCGCCGAATTTGCGTCCCGATAGCGATCTTTTTCATTTTTCGGGGAATCCTGCATGTCCAATGAAAGCGCGATCCGCCGCGACGTCGGCGCCATCGCCCTGATGTTCACCGGCCTGGGCTCGATCATCGGCTCGGGCTGGCTGTTCGGCGCCTGGCGCGCCGCCCAGCTCGCCGGACCGGGTGCCGTCTACGCCTGGCTGATCGGCGCGGTGGTCATCCTGTTCGTCGCCTTCACCTACGCCGAGCTCGGCGCCATGTTCCCGGAGTCCGGCGGCGCGGTGCGTTATGGCCACTATTCGCACGGCTCCCTGGTGGGCTTCGTCGCCGGCTGGGCCGCCTGGATCGCCATCGTCTCGGTGATTCCGGTGGAGGCCGAGGCCTCGGTGCAGTACATGAGCTCCTGGCCCTGGGCCTGGGCGCAGGCTTTATATGTGCACGCCAACAATGGCCAGGGCGAGCTGACCATCGCCGGCCTGTCCATCTCCGCGGTGCTGGTGGTGGTCTATTTCCTGCTCAATTTCTGGAGCGTGAAGGTCTTCGCCAGCACCAACAGCGCCATCACCTTCTTCAAACTGATCATCCCGGCGGTTACCGCCATCGCCCTGATCAGCACCGGGTTCCACTGGGAGAATTTCCAGGTCGGCATCCACGGCGGCCAGCACGTCGGCAACGTCGCGGCGATCCTCACCGCGGTCGCCACCAGCGGCATCGTCTTCAGCTACAACGGCTTCCAGAGCCCGGTGAACCTCGCCGGCGAGGCGCGCAACCCCGGGCGCAGCGTGCCGTTCGCCATCTTCGGCTCCATCGCCCTGAGCACCGTGGTTTATCTCATGCTGCAGGTTGCCTTCCTCGGCACGGTGGCGCCGGAGCACCTGCACGAGGGCTGGGCCGCGCTGGAATACAGCTCACCCTTCGCCCAGCTGGCGCTGGCGCTGAACCTCAACTGGCTCGCCATCATGTTGTACGCCGATGCCTTCGTCAGCCCCAGCGGCACCGGCACCACCTACACCGCCACCACCGCGCGCATGATCTACGCCATGGAACGCAGCAGCACCATGCCGAAGATTTTCGGGCGGGTGCATCCGCGCTTCGGCATTCCGCGCCCGGCGATGTGGTTCAACCTGGGGGTGTCCTTCATCTTCCTGTTCTTCTTCCGCGGCTGGGGCAAGCTGGCGGCGGTGATCTCGGTGGCCACCATCGTCACCTATCTGGTGGTGCCCATCAGCGTCATCGTACTGCGCCGTACCGCACCGAACCTGCACCGCCCGCTGCGTGTGCCCGGCCTGCAGATCCTGGCGCCGATGGCCTTCATCCTCGCCACCCTGATGCTGTTCTGGGCGCGCTGGCCGCATACCGGCGAAATCATGCTGCTGCTGATTCTGCCGCTGCCGGTGTATCTGTACTACCAGGCCCAGGGCCAGTGGCGTGATTTCAGCCGGCATCTGCGCGGTGCCTGGTGGCTGATCGCCTACCTGGCTGCTGTCGCGGCTTTATCCTGGGCCGGTAGCAAGGAATTCGAAGGGCACGACTACATTCCCTATGGTTGGGACCAGTTGTGCGTTGCCGTGGCAGCGCTGCTGTTCTACTTCTGGGGGGTGCGCAGCGGCTGGCGTACGCCGGCGGTCGAAGCGGCGGAGAGCAATCCGGCGGAAATCTAAAACCAAAGTAGCCCGGATGAAGCGAAGCGGAATCCGGGCTACTGCCTGATCAATCGCGGAAGCGCCGCGTCAGATCCTCATACGCATCAATGCGCCGATCCCGCAGGAACGGCCACCAGCGGCGCACGTTCTCGCTGCGCTCCAGATCCACGTCGACCATCAGCACTTCGTTTTTGTCAGGGCCGGCCTGGGCCAGGAATTCGCCCTGCGGGCCGGCGACAAAGCTGCTGCCCCAGAACTGCGAGCCTTCAGTCTGTCCGGTGGGATCGGGTTCGAAGCCGGTGCGGTTGGCCACCAGTACCGGCAGGCCGTTGGCGACGGCGTGGGAACGCTGGATGGTGATCCAGGCGTCGCGCTGGCGCGCCTGCTCCGCCGCATCGTCGGCGGGGTTCCAGCCGATGGCGGTGGGGTAGAGTAACGCCTCCGCCCCGGCCAGCGCCATCAGGCGCGCGGCTTCCGGATACCACTGGTCCCAGCACACCAGCAGGCCGAGCTTGCCGACGCTGGTCTGGATGGGTGTGAAGCCGAGGTCGCCCGGGGTGAAGTAGAACTTCTCGTAGTAGCCCGGGTCGTCCGGGATGTGCATCTTGCGGTACTTGCCGGCGAGGGTGCCGTCGCGTTCCAGCACCACCGCGGTGTTGTGGTACAGGCCCGGCGCGCGCTTTTCGAACAGCGAGCCGACGATGACGATGTTCAGTTCTTTCGCCAGCTGGCCCAGGTATTCGGTGGACGGGCCGGGAATCGGCTCGGCCAGGTCGAACAGGCTGGTGGATTCGTGCTGACAGAAATACAGGCCGGTATGCAGCTCCTGCAGCAGCACCAGTTGCGCACCCTCAGCGGCTGCCTTGCGGATGCCGGCGGCGGATTCGGCGAGGTTTTTCTCGCGGTCGCTGGTGCAGCTCTGCTGCACCAGTCCGGCGCGCAGGATGCGGCTCAAGCCCCGGCCTCCTGGGTCAGGTCCGGCTGGCGCTGGCGGCTGAGCCAGGACAGGGCGGCACCAGTGGCCGCGCCGCCGGCCGCGCCGATGGCGACGAACAACAGCAGTTTGCCGGCCACGGCGCCGATCAGCACGCCTTTGGCCGCGCCGGTGGCGGCGCCGATCAGGGCCGCCTTGCGCGGGCTGGCGAGGGTGTCGGTGATCAGGTCCATGGCGCGTTCCTCAATGTGCGGTGGGAATCTGCATCGTTACGCAGTGCAGGCTTCCATACTGGTGGATGAGTGCCTTGCATTCAATAGGCACCACCTCGCGTCCCGGGAAACAGGGGCGCAGGCGTTCCAGCGCGATCGGGTCGTTCTTGGCATCGCCGTAGACCGGCACCAGCACGGCCCCGTTGATGATGAGGAAGTTGGCGTAGCCTGCCGGCAGGCGGCGGCCGTCGTCCGGATCGTGCATCGCCGCCGGCAGCGGCAGCG
>JAQGNS010000168.1 GCA_028291705.1 Nevskia sp. | reverse complement strand
CCGCCGTAGCTCGCGCCATAGATGCAGATGCGCGCAGGGTCTGCAACGCCTTCATGGATCGCCCATAGGGTGGCATCGGTGATGTCGTTCTGCATGGTGGTTCCCCAGTGGCCATACCCCAGGCTTTCCAGGTTCCGTCCATAGCCGCCGGAGCCCCGGTAATTGATCTGCAGTACGGCATAACCGTGATAGGCCAGAAACTGCACCTCGGAGTCGTAACCCCACAGATCACGCAGGCCGTGCGGACCGCCGTGGGGCAGCACGATCATCGGCAGATTCTTTTCTCCCGCGCCCTTGGGCAGTGTCAGATAACCGTGCAGTTCGATGTTGTCGCGCGTCTTGATGACGAATGCCGACATTTCCGACATCGCCGCGGGGTCTATCCAAGGCATCGATTTGAACAGCAGGCGCAGGCTGTGCTTATCCCGGTCCAGCAGGTAAAGCACCTGAGGCTGACGGTCGCTCTCCACCCGTACCACCGCCAGGCGGCCATCGGCGGAACAGCTGGTGATCTCGACCACGGAGTTTGGAAATGCGGCAAGCAGATCGGCGTAGGTCTTTGCCGTTTCGCTCTTTTCGTCGAAGAAATGGTAGGCGGGGTAATCCGGGTAGGAAAGCACGCCCGCCGGCTCCTGCGTCCCCGGCACGAACAACATTTTGTCCCAATTCACCTTGTCGTCACGGAACAACAGTTTGCGCTCACCGCTGACGATGTCGGCCAGATATACCCCTTCGGTCGGCGCGTCCACGTCGGAACGGATATAGACATGGCGGTTGTCGCCGGCGAATGCCAGCGGGATCACCCTGCCGCCCCAGCGGTTGAAGCGCTGCCATTCCTTCCAGCGGCTACCTGCTTCGTCCCAGATATCGGTGATGAAATCATCCTTCTCCAGAGAGGTCGCCAGGCGCACTTTGCCGGTATTGTCGGCCACTACCTCGGCATCTTCGAAAGGCACCTCGGCCACGGTCTTCATCGCGGTGGTATTTACATTTACGCGATAGATCTTCTTGTCCCAGGCGGCCAGAACTTCGTGAGGACTGTCCTCAATCCGATCCAGATAAGTCAGTTCGTCACCAAGCCTTCGTCCATCCGATTTGTCGGCGCGTCCGGCCATCAGATTGCCCGTCCGGTACGGTATGTCCAGCGCGCCAAACCGCTTGGCGGCTTCCCATACCACGGTATCGTCGCCAGTCCAGTGCAGGTTCAACACGAATTCACCAAGGCTCATGTCGTAGGCGGCGGTGCTTTTCAGCGTCGCCGTCTCCACGATATCGAGTTGGGTCTTGTCGCCCTTCGGCACCAGCAGCGCCAGATAGTGACCGTCTGGAGAAATGGTGGCGTCGCCGATGAGGGAATGCTTGAAGAAATCCTTGGTGCCAAGGCGGTGCGCCGCGCCCGCAGCAGCGGCCTTCTTGTCGTCCGCAGCCGATGCTTCGTCGGCTGCATCTACGCTCCATGCCGTCAACATTCCCAGCGCCACGCAGGCGCCCAGCACCACTTTGCATGCCCCCATTCGATCCTATCCCCGTCCGCGTGTTCCAGCACGCTGTCACTCGTGTTTACCGTTGCCGGTAGTCTGTAACAGCCACACCCCTGCAAGCAACGCCGGCCACCGAAATCAACCCGCCTTGTCCACATGAGGCCGCAGCGTCTCCGCGATCCAGTTCATGAAGACCTGCACCCGCTTCGACAGATTGCGCCGGTTGGCATAGAGCAGGGACAGCGGCATCGGTTCCGCCCGGTACTGCGGCAGCACTTCCACCAGCAGCCCTTGAGCCAGCAGATGCTGGTGCGCCATCGCCGGCGCCTGGATCAACCCCAGCCCGACGAGGCAGGCCTCCTGGTAGGCATCGGTGCTGTTCACTGTCAGCGCGCCAGCCATCGGCAGTGTGCGGTAGGTGTCGCCGTCCAGGTATTCGAAACCGTCCGGTCTGGAACCGAAACTGACCGTGTAATGGATCAGCTGGTGCCCGGCCAGATCCTCCAGCGCCCGCGGCGTGCCGTGGCGGCGCAGGTAGGCGGGGCTGGCGAAGTTGCCGATGCGCAGGCGCCCGAGCGGGCGCGCGATCAGGTTCGCATCGCCCAGCGCGCCGACGCGCACCACGCAGTCGAAGCCCTCGCGCACCAGGTCGACCCGGCGGTCGGTGCTGCTCAGCTCCAGCTCGATCTGCGGATGCGCCTGCAGGAATTTGGGCAGGCGCGGCACGATATAGGCGCGCGCGATGCCGCTGGGCATGTCCACCCGCAGGCGCCCGCGCAGCGCCTGCTCGCCCTGCTGGAACATGGATTGCAACTCGTCCATATCCGCCAGCAGATCCTTGCTGCGCTCGTAGAAAGCCTGCCCGTCCTGCGTTAGCTGCACCTTGCGTGTGGTCCGGTGCAGCAGCCGCGCGCCCAGCGCGCTTTCCAGCTGCTGCACCGCGTTGGAGGCACTCGCCTTGGGCAGGCCCAGGCTCTCGGCGGCGCGGGTGAAGCTGGCCAGTTCGGCCACCCGCACGAAGATCTGCATGGCATCCAGTCGATTCATCGCCGCTTCACCGGGCCGGTCCTCACAAAAGAGCTATTGTTCAAATTTCTTGAACAGATAAATCAAATTATGGTTATTTATCCGTTTTAATAATACCAATAAAGTGCTTCCCATCACAGCACCCGGGCAACAGACTCGTGCCGCGATCGACAGAATCCGAGCTGCGCCATTGCAAGGAGATACCCATGAGCAAGCCCACCACCCCCATCGCCCTGATCACCGGCGGCAGCCGCGGCCTCGGCCGCAACACGGCCATCAAGCTGGCCGAATCCGGCACCGATGTGATCCTTACCTATCACAGCAACAAGGCCGAAGCCGACAGAGCCGTGGCGCAGATCGAGAAGCTCGGCCGCCGCGCCGTCGCCCTGCAGTTGAATGTCGGCGTCAGCGCCAGCTTCACCGCCTTCGCCGAACAGGTACGCGGGGCACTGCAGCAGCACTGGCAGCGCGAGCGCTTCGACTACCTCGTCAACAATGCCGGCATCGGCGTGCATGCCTCGATCGCCGAGACCACCGAGGCGCAGTTCGACGAGCTGATGAACGTCCACTTCAAGGGCACTTTCTTCCTCACCCAGAAGCTGCTGCCCCTGATCGCCGACGGCGGCCGCATCGTCAACCTGTCCAGCGGCCTCGCCCGCTTCAGCTTCCCGGGCTATGCCGCCTACGCCTCGATGAAGGGCGCGATCGAGGTCCTGAGCAAGTACATGGCCAAGGAGTTGGGCCCGCGCGGCATCACCGTCAACGTCATCGCCCCCGGCGCCATCGAAACCGACTTCGGCGGCGGCACAGTGCGCGACAACGCCCAGCTCAACGCCATGATCTCTTCGCTTACCGCCCTGGGCCGCGTCGGCCTGCCGGATGACGTCGGCGGCGCCATCGCCGCCCTGCTGTCGCCGGGCAATGGCTGGGTCAATGGCCAGCGTATCGAGGTTGCCGGCGGCATCTTCCTGTAAATCGCAGGCGCATCTGCACGCCGCCCTTGCAGCGGCGGTGACCCATCGGCGGAGCGGCAACACGGCCGCCCCGCCCGATTTTCAGTGTTGCGCCGATGCAGGCGATACGCCGCCCAGCTTCTCGTCGAGAAAGCCGGCGATGGTGTGGAACACATGCTTCTGCATCGCCGGCGTGGAGAGGCCGTGCTTGCCGCCCGGATAGGTCATCAGCCGGAACTGCGTACCCTGCGTCTGCAGCGCCGCCATCAAACGCGTCGAATTGCTGAACAGCACGTTGTCATCGGCCATGCCGTGCACCAGCAGCAAGGGTGAGTGCAGCCCGGCCAGCCACTTGAACACGCCGCTGTCCTCGTAGCCGGCGGCGTTGTCCTGCGGCGTGCCGAGATAGCGCTCGGTATAAGCGGTGTCGTAGATATGCCAGTCGGTCACCGGCGCCACCGCCACGCCGGCGGCGAACTGGTCCGAGGCCTTGGCCAGCAGCATCAGCGTCATGTAGCCGCCGTAGCTCCAGCCGAACACGCCCACATGCTGCGCATCCACCCAGGGCTGCTGCTTGAGCCAGCGCACGCCGGCCAGCTGGTCCTCCACTTCCACCGCGCCAAGCCGGTTCTTGATCGGATCGGAGAAGGCGCGGCCGCGCCGCGGCGTGCCGCGGTTGTCCAGGGTGAACACCAGGTAACCCTGCTGCGCCAGGTACTGCATGAACAGGCCGCGCGCATCCCAGCGGTTGGCGCCGAGCTGCGAGCCGGGACCACCGTAGAGATACACCAGCACCGGGTAACGATGCGCCGGATCGAAATGCGCCGGCTTGATCAGGCGCCAGGCCAGCCTCTGTCCGTCGCTCGCCGGCAGGGAGCCGAATTCCGGCGCGGCCAGGCCACCGCGGTACGGCGCGAACGGATGCTGCGCGTCCAGCGCGTTCTGCTCGATCCAGGCCAGCAGCTTGCCGTCGGCGTCGCGCACCGAGGTCTGCGGCGGGTCGAGCGCGTCCGACCAGGTATCGACATACAGCCCCACCCTGCATTCCGCCTGTGCCTCGCTGCAACCAAAGCTGGCCTTGTGCCAGCCGTCGCCCTGTGAAATACGCTGCGGTGCGGATGCACCCGAAGCGCTCGCATCGCCATCCAGCGGCACCGTGTAGACCTGGGTGTCCTCGATGCGATCCTTGTTGGAGCCGAAGTAGACGCGGTTGGCCGACTCGTCCACCGCCAGCACCCCGTCGATGTCCCATGCGCCCGCCGTGAGCGGCCGGATCAGCTTGCCGTCCAGCCCATACAGATACAGATGCTTGTAGCCGGAGCGCTCGGAAGCCCAGACGAAGGCCGCCTGCCGCGTCAGGAAATGCAGGTCGTCGTTGAGATTGATCCAGGCGTTCGAATGCTCGGTGAGCAGGGTGCTCTGCTTCAGACTCGCCGCATCCACCTGCAGCAGCTCCAGCGTCTTCTGGTCCCGCGACAGGCGCTGGTAGGCCAGGCGCTTGCCGTCCGGCAGCCAGTTCAGGCGCGGCAGGTAGATGTCGGCATTGCCGCCGGTGTCGATCCAGCGCGGCGCCGACTTGCCGTCCGGCGCCACCAGGCCCAGCTTCAGCCGCGCATTGGTCTCGCCCGCGGCGGGATAGCGCTGCTCCACCACCTCGGTGTGATCGGCATAGACCTCGAAGCGCCGCGCCACCGGCACGCCGGATTCGTCGTAACGCTTAAAGGCAATGAGGCTGTCGTCCGGCGCCCACCAGTAGCCGCTGCTCTGGGCGAACTCCTCTTGCGCCACGAACTCGGCTTCCGCCTCGTGGACGGTGCCGCCGCCGTCATGGGTCAGCGCGCGATCCTTGCCGCTGCGCAGATCGATCACATGCAGGTTCTGGCCGCGCACGAAGGAAACATAGCGCCCGCGCGGCGAGATCTTCGGGTCGATGAGGTCGCCACCACCGTGCGTCAACTGGCGTACCGCGTGGTCCGCGTCGGCCTGCAGATCGTAGAGGTACAGCTCGCCGCCCAGCGGAAACAGCAGGCGCTTGCCGTCCGGCGCCCAGCTGTAATCGAGGATGCCGTGGTACAGGGCGGTGCGCTCACGCTCGCGCCGCGCCTTCTCGGCATCGGACAGGTGCTCGTCCGGCACCAGCCGCTTCGAATCCACCAGGAGCCGCGTCGTCCCGGACTTGAGGTCGAACTGCCACAGGTCAAGCCGGAACTGGTCGTCCTCGCGCCCGCGCAGGAAGGTGACGCGGTCGCCGGCCGGGGAAACCCGCACACCCTGCGCCGCCTTGCCGGACAGCGCCGGATCGTCGAACAACCGGTCGATGCTCAATTCCGCCGCCGTGCCCGGCATCGTCGCGCACAACACGAGCACAGCGAAGACAGCACAAAACTTGCGCATGCAGCACTTCCTCAAAAAGTGGATGCGCCAACGATACACCGGCTGCTGGTGGGCCGCGTGTCAGTCCTTCGGTGGCGCGGTGCAGCGGTGCGCCTGGTGGTCCCGGTGCAGGTCCAGCAGCTTGCGCGTTACGCCGTTGGTCCAGCCGAAGCCGTCCTGCAGCGGGTACTCGCCGCCGCGACCGCCGGCCGCGCCACGCAGGGAATATTTCTCCACCAGCTTGCCGTCGCGCAGGTAGACCGCGGATACGGTTTCCAGCCAGCGTCGGGCGATCTCGTCCGCCAACTCCTCGTGGCCATAGGCATTGAGTCCGCTGACGGCGATCCATTGCAGCGGCGCCCAGCCGTTGGGCTGATCCCACTGCTCGCCGCTGTGCGCCAGCGTGGTCCCGAGACCGCCATCCTCCAGCAGCAGGGCGCGCGCCATGTCGGCGGTGCGCGCCGCCTGCGGCGCCGAGGCCAGGCCTACGAACAGCGGCGCCAGCGCGGCGGCGGTGGGCTGCGGTCGCCGCCGCTCCAGTGTCCAGTCGTAATCGAGAAAGGCGCCGATGCCCTCGTCCCACAGCAGGGCATTCATGGTCTGCCGGCGCGCCGCCGCCTTGCCGCTGAACAGCGCCGCCTCGTCCGTATCGCCGGCGGCCTCGCTCAATTCGGCCAGCGTGCACTCCAGCTTGTAGAGCAAGGCGTTGAGGTCCACCGGCAGGATCGAAGTGGTGCGGATGGTCTCCAGCCGGCTCGGCTCGCCCAGCCAGCGCGAGCTGAAGTCCCAGCCGGATTCGGCCGCCGCGCGCAGCTCGCGGTAGACCTCGTGGGGCGGCCGGCTCGCCTTCGCCGCCGTGGTCACATCCTCCAGATAGGACTCCTCGCGCGGCGTATCGCGGTCGTCCCAGTAGCGGTTGAGGGTAACGCCCTGAGCCAGGCACACCAGGCGTCGCCGCGCCTCCCCCGGCCGCAACTCGCAGGCGCCGTCCATCCAGAACTCGTACTCGCGCCGCAGCTGCGGCAGGTAGCGCAGCGCCGGCTTTACGCCATGCTGCTCGAACAGCTCCACCATCAGCGCGAACACCGGCGGCTGCGAGCGGCTCAGGTAATAGGTGCGGGTGCCGTTGGGCACATGGCCATAGGTGTCGATCAGGTAGGCGAAATTGTCGGCCATGAAACGCAGCAGGTCGTGGCGGCCGCTTTCCACCAGGCCCAGCATGGTGAAGTAGGAATCCCAGTAATACATCTCGCCGAAACGGCCGCCGGGCACCACGTAGCAGTTGGGCACCGGCAGCAGCGAGGATCGGGACGGATGATCGTCGGGGTGCTGGGTCAGCACCGTCCACAGCGCATCGATATGGTCCGGCAGGCTCTGCTCGGGGTCGGAGACGTAGTGGCTGTCGTGCACTTCGGGCATTTCGAAATGCCGCCGCACGAAGGCCGCGAGGTCGAACTGCGGCAGGACATGCTCCTTGCGGTAGGCCTCGAGGATCGCGTTGGGGTCGCCTTTCGGCGCGCAGTCGACGAAGGTCTTGCTGTCGGGGAAGACGCGCGCCGTCTGCACCTCGACGAACAGTTCCTCGTAACGGTCGGCCGGCGTCAGCGTATCGGCCTGCGGCATCTCCGGCAGCCGGGCGCCGGCGTGTATTTCGGAATCCGGCGACGTTACTGCCGCCGTCTTGGACGTCATGGGTAATCCTTGATTTTCTCTACCCTACTGACGGCGTGAGACAACGTTTGTTCCCCAGGGCCAGCTCTGTTTACACAGGCCGGGCGCCGCGATGGCGGCGCCCGGCGGCAACTCAACCTTTCGCGCCCAGCAGTTCCTGCTTCAGATCATCCTGCACCGGGTTCTTGCCCAGCCAGATCTTCAGCAGCGCGGCCGACAGATCGGCGCCGGCGATCGAATCCTCGGCCTGGCCGTTGTAGACCACGTGGGTGCTGCCGTCGGCGGCGAAATCCAGATTGATCACGTCGCCGCTCTTCAGCGCCTTGACCTTGCCGAAACTCTGGTCGAGCTGATCCAGGCGCGGCTTCAGCGCCGTCATCTCGGACGCGGACAGGTTCTTCGTCACGCCCTCGTGGAACGCCTTGGTCATGGTGTCGGTATCGACGTCGCGCTTCATGATCATGCTGATGCGGCGCGGCTTATGGCCGGCGATGATCTGGCCGGCGTCGCTGCTCTTCTGCGGCAGGTACAGCGCCGCGACGTAGACGTCGGCCAGCAGGTACTTGGTACGCAGGCCGGCGCCGTTCAGCACCAGGCTCTTGCCGTCCACCGTGGCCTGGTCTTCGACTTTCACGCCCGAGACCGTGGCGGCCAGCGCCTGCGTACTCGCCAGGGCCAGCAACAGCATCGCGGCAACGCCGCGCTTTGCAATACGGCTGTCCATGTGTTCCTTCTCCTTGTCGCACCGTGTCTTGCGCATACCGTTGCCGCGGCGACGGCGGCTCACGCGCAGCGGGCGTGTTCCCGCCCGTATCTCTTGGACCGGGGATTCGCCGCCGCGTTCCTGATGCCTCTCTCAGGTCCTCAGAAATGAAAGCGGTAATTGACCAGCAGGGCGGTAATCAGCGCGTTCTGGCTCAGCCGCGTCTTGCTGCTCGCCAGCACGGTACCGTCCTGCGCCGACACATTGATGGTGGCGGTGCTGTCCAGCGGCGCATAGGTCAACGAAGTGGCGATGCCCCAGTGCCTGGAGATGTCGTAGGACAGGCCGGCGTTGAACACCGGGTTCCACGAGCGCGAGGCCGAAGCGCTGACCGAGGTCGGCCCGGTATGGCCAGTGGCCAGGGACAGCACGTTGCCGAAGTTGGATTCCAGGCTCTTCCTGAACTCGCCGTTGATCGAGTAGCCGCTGAACCAGGCATAGCTGACACCCAGGCCGAGGTAGGGATGCCAGACGCCGGTGGGGCGGCCGAAGTAATACTGCAGCAAGGCCACCGGGGTCCATTCCTGCACCGATACCAGGGGATTGTTCTGCGGCGCACCCAGGTCCACGTTGAGGAAATTGCCGAGCAGGCCGGTCGGCTTGACCAGGCCGGTGCCGGAGATATCGACCCGTGCCGGCACGCCGCCGACGAACTGCACGGCGAAATGCTGCGTCAGGAAATGCGTGGTGATCAGGGCCACCGTATCGGCGGCACCTACCGTGGCCGAGGTGCCCGGCGAATCGAACGAGCTTTGCACGCCTACCAGCGAGCCGATCAGGCTCGGCTTGAGCTCGGTATGCAGCGCCGTGCTGTCCGAGTTCGGCATCAGGTGCAGCCAGCCAAACTGGATGACGTTGTCGCCTGCCTGCGCCGCCTGCGCCCCGCCGCAGATCGCGGTCAGCGCCAGCACCGTGCACAGCCGCCCCATGACTCCCTTCATTGCTTCTCTCCTCCATGTCGGCAAGGCGATACCACTCATTCGCCCCTGGCCGCGCACCCTGAGCGTGCGGCCCTGTCCTTGTCTGCATCCCCTGTTGTAGCGCTCCAGGATGATGCCCCAGTTTCCGGCACCTCATGCGCCGGAGCACCAGGGCTGCGCGTCCATTCCCGGAACCGCACCGGCCCGGTGCGCGACTAGGACCGCGGAATTCCGGAAACGATCCTTGCGCCATCTTTACCTTGCGCGGGCGGTCGGATGCGGGACAAAACCCGGGCATTGATGGCATGCTCCGCGCCGAACCGCGGATACCGCGGGAGCCAACTTGGGGGGCCAGGCTGGAGGCTCCCCATCGGCCGGGAGCCGTGGTGCGTTGTTCCATTTCCGCGCACTGCCATGGAGGCATGCTTTGGCCAGGCCCTTTCCCGTACCGACGCGTTTCCTGCCGGTATTGTTGCTCTCTACCCTCACTCTCCTTTCCCTGCCCTGCCGCGCCGCGGAGCAGCCCCCCTTCCATAACGCGCCGGCCACCGCCGCCAAGCTCGCCAATCCCTACAGCGGCCAGGCCACCGCAGCCACCGCCGGTGGCGCCCTCTTCGCCACCAACTGCGCCGGCTGCCACGGCCGCAGCGCCGAAGGCAGCGGCAACATCCCGGCACTGGCGCACGGCGCCACGCAGCAGGCGACGGATGGCGAGGTGTTCTGGTTCATCACCAACGGCGCCGTCGACAGCGGCATGCCTTCCTGGGGCGCCTTGAGCGGAGAGCAGCGCTGGCAGCTGGTCAGCTATCTGAAGACGCTACCGACAGCAGCCCCCGCAACCACAGCTACGGCCACACCTACCACCGCCGCGACCATCGACGCACCGCCGCCGCGGGCGCCGTTCACCGACTTCCGCTACGAGGTGCCAGGCACCACGCGCAAGATCACCCTGGCCGACCTCCCCGCGCCCTACGCCACCAGCTCCGCCGGCAATTCGGCGAGCATCGTGCCGCGCCCGGCCGGCGTCCTGCCGCAGGCGCCGGCCGGCTTCAAGGTAAACCTGTATGCCGATGGCCTGGCCACGCCGCGGGTGATCCACGTCGCGCCCAATGGCGACGTCTTCGTCGCCGAGAGCAGCGCCGGCCGCATCCACGTGTTCCGCGGCCTGACGGCGGATGGCAAGCCGGAGCGCTCCGAGATCTTCGCCGCCGGCCTGACCCGTCCCTACGGCATCGCCTTCTATCCCGCCGGGCCGGATCCGAAGTGGATCTACGTCGGCGACACCGACGCCATCCTGCGCTTCCCCTATCGCAGCGGCGACCTGCAGGCCAGCGGCGCGCCGGAGCACATCGCCGACCTGCCGCACGGCGGCGGCCACTGGACCCGCGACCTGCAATTCTCGCGCGACGGCAAGACGCTGTATGCCGCCGTCGGCTCCGCTTCCAATGTGGACGATCCGGACACCACGCCGGGAGAAAAGAACCGCGCCAACATCCTCGCCTTCGATCCGGACGGCGCGCATCTGCGCGTCCACGCCTCGGGCATCCGCAATCCCTCGGGCATCGCCATCGATCCCTCCAGCGGCCAGCTCTGGTGCACCGTCAACGAGCGCGACGGCCTCGGCGATAACCTGGTGCCCGACTACATCACCTCGGTGCGCGAAGGCGGTTTCTACGGCTGGCCCTGGTGGTACCTCGGCAGCCACCAGGACCCGCGCCACCAGGGCAAGCATCCCGAGCTGAAGACCCAGGCCATCGTGCCTGACGTGCTGCTGCAGCCGCACAACGCCTCGCTGCAGATCGCCTTCTACCAGGGCCAGCGTTTCCCCAAGGAATACGCCGGCGACCTGTTCGCCTCCGAACACGGCTCCTGGAACAAATCGGTGCGCGCCGGCTATGAAGTGATCCGCATCCCGCTGCACCAGAGCGGCAAGGCCGGCGGCGAATACCAGGACTTCCTCACCGGCTTCGTCCTGCCCAACGGCCAGGTATGGGGGCGCCCGGTGGGCGTCACCACCGCGCCGGACGGCGCGCTGCTGGTGACCGACGACGGCTCGAATTCGATCTGGCGCGTCGATTACACCGGAAAGTAAGGTTGCAGGCAGGCGGCGGCAGGAAGCCGCCGCCATGTCCGCTCAAGCCTGCTATTACACGGCTACCGGCAAGATTTACACGGTGCGCGCTGACGGCAACCGGCACGAATAGCCGCTCGCGCCGGAGAGCCTCGATAAACGCCTGAATAACAGGGGGAAAAATCGGCCAGTCCCGTGGGCACGCGGCCTGGCACGGGATTCGCTATGGATGTTGCGAGAACCCGTGGTGTGACCGGCCGGAGATGCCGGTCCGCTTCCGGGGTGCTGTAGCGGTTGCGGAATCCTGCCTTGCCACGGACGGTATCAGGAGTTCAGCCATGATCATTCACTCGACCGACGTCAATCTGCCGCAGGGCAGCGCTTATGAACTGGTCTACGCCGACCCGGTCAAGGCACGCACCAGTCCGCCGGTGCGGGTCGCCTCGGCCGGCCCGGTGTCGATCGGCCAGGGTGACGGCGCAACCGCGCCCAGGAGCGTCATCAAGGGCGTGGCGCCCTGCTCCATCAGTCACGCCTACGGCGGTGGCGGCGGCGTCATCGCCGAGTGCGACGGCAAGCCGGTATCGGTGGCCTGGCCGTCCTCGGAAGACCTGACGGTTTCGTCCAGCCGGCACGGCGCCCATGACCAGGCCCGCAGGGTCCTGCTCAAGTTCATGGATGGCGATGGCGACACCGCGGCAGGCAAGCCTTCGGCAATCACCAGCGTACTGGTGGCCCTGACCCTGCTGGCGCTGTGCGTCTACGCCACCACGTTTTCCCCCGGCGGCAAACGGTAAGCAGATATTCCTGAATCCCCCAACGACTTCACGGTGAACGGAGTCCAGCCATGACCGCAGATAAATTCATACGCAGAAGCCAGATGATCAGTGAGCACCTGGCGCAGGTCGCCGCCAGCCGTGAGTGCCTGCACTGGGACGGCGCCCTGCATCCCGTCAATCCGCAGTTCCGTGAAGTGCTGCAGGCGCAGGAGCGCTTGCTGACCGCCCTCGAGCGCCTGGTCGAAGAACTGCCGAACCGCATCGCGGCCTGAACCGCGTTGAAACTGGTCGAAGCCGGCGCCCGGGGCCATCGGGTTGCCGCTTCGGCCGGGTTGTCTGCTGCCCCGGCATTGCCCTTCACGGACAATGCCCGCAACATAGCCGGGTGCGAATAATTCGAATCAGGGAGCACCGACTGGATGGTTTTTCTGCTTGCGGTGAAGCTGGCCTACACCGCGTTCATGGCTGTGCTGGTGCCCGTCTACCTGCGCAACTACGGCCCCACCAACTTCCTCTATTTCTGCGACCTGGCGTTGTTCCTGACGCTGGCCGGATTGTGGCTGGATAACCCGCTGCTGCTGTCCGTCGCCACCACCGGCATCCTCATTCCGCAGGTCTACTGGCTGCTGGACTTCATCGTCCGGCTCATCGGCGGCCGCGCCAGCGGCATGACCGACTACATGTTCGACACGCGGCGCTCGCTGCTACTGCGCGGGCTGTCGCTGTTCCATGGCTGGTTGCCGCTGCTGCTGATCGGCCTGCTGCTGCGCAGCGGCTATGACCCGCGCGCCCTGCCGATCTGGACCGCGCTGTCCACCGTGCTGGTGCTGATCTGCTATTTCCTGATGCCGCCGCCCTCGCCGGAGCATGGCGTGAAGCCGGTCAACATCAATTATGTGTATGGCCTGTCGGATACCGTGCCGCAACAGTGGATGCCGGCCTGGGCCTGGCTGCTGGTGGCGCTGATCGGCTACCCGCTGATCCTGTACGTGCCGGCGCACCTGTTGCTGCTGCACTTCATGCCGGTGGCCGCGCGCTAACGATTCCTACAGCGCGCCAGCAGAGCTTGCGCGCGGCACGCTGACGCGGAACACGGTTTCGCGCTGGCCGCCGGACTGCACCTCGACATGGCCGTGGTGCGCCCGGACGATCTGCTGCACGATGTACAAGCCCAGCCCGAGGCCGCCGTTGCGGCCCATGCGGCGCTTGCCGCCGTGGAACGGATCGAACAGGTAAGGCAGCAGGTCGGAAGGAATCCCGCCGGCGTTGGCCACCGACAGCACCACCTGCTGCGCGGCGGAGCCATCGAGCGAGATGCGCACCGGCTCGCTGTCCTCGCCATGCTGCAGGGCATTGCCGATCAGGTTGGAGGCGACCTGGGCCAGGCGGTCGGCGTCCCACTCGCCGGCGAGGTTGCCCACCTGGGTCATGTCGATGCGGTGCCCGGGGAAGGCGGCCTGGTGTTCCTGCACCACGCGCGACACCAGAGTGCCGAGATCTGCAGGGCTGGGCCGGATGACGATGCCGCCGGCCAGGCGCGCGCGCGCGAGGTCGAGCACGTCCTCGATCATGCGCTGCATGCGCTCGCCGCTGGAGAGGATGCGCATGCCGATCTTCTGCACCGCTTCATCGCTGCCGCGCTGCTGCAAGACCTTGGCGAAGCCCAGCACCGCGGTCAGCGGGTTGCGCAGGTCGTGCCCCAGCACCGCCATGAACATCTCGTTGAGGTGCAGCGTCTCGGTGCGCTCTTCCAGCTCCCGCGCCAGCTGCTGCTTCTGCCGGAACAGCTGGAAGAAGACGTTGGCCTTGTTGAGCAGGATGTGGGCGTCGATCGGCTTGTACAGGAAATCCACCGCGCCGCTCTCGTAGCCCTTGAACAGGCGGTGCTGGTCGCGCGCGCCGGCGGTGACGAAGATGATCGGCACATGGCGGGTGCGGTCGCTGCCGCGCATCAGCTCGGCCAGCTGGAAGCCGTCCATGTCCGGCATCTGCACATCGAGCAGGGCCAGCGCCACGTCGTGCGCCAACAGCAGCTCCAGCGCCTCGGCGCCGGAGCGGGCCAGGAGCAGCTCGACGTCATCCAGGCGCAGCAGGGCCGACAACGCCAGAAGGTTCTCTTCCAGGTCGTCGACCAGCAGGCATTTCACTCGGGTCGGCATGGGTGTGCCAGTCTGCGGGAACTGACCCGCCGCATGCAATGGATTATTTATCACTCGGCGCCTCCCCCCAGCGTACGCAGCAGCGCGGCAATGCGCTCAAGCGGCAGCACGAAGTCGACCGGTCCTTCCTTCAGCGCCGATTCCGGCATCAGCGGTACTTGTGCCTCGGTGGGTTCCTGCACCACCGTCACGCCGCCGCGGCGGCGCACCGCCGCCAGGCCGGCGGCGCCGTCCTGGTTGCCGCCGGTGAGGATGATGCCGAGCAGGCGCGCGCCGTACTGGTCCGCCGCCGACTCGAACAGCACGTCGATGGAGGGGCGCGAGAAATGCACCAGTTCGTCGGCGGAGAGCGACAGGCTGGGGCCGGCATCGAGTAACAGGTGGTAGTCGGGCGGCGCGAAGTAAATCACGCCCGGCTCGACCGGCTCCTTGTCCTGCGCCTCGCGCACCGGCAGTGCGCACTTGTGGCTGAAGATGTCGGCCAGCAGGCTGGGCCGCTCGCGCGGCAGATGCAGCACCACGAACACCGAGGTGCGCAGCCCCGCGGGCAGAGCCGGAAGAATCGCCGATAGCGCCTCGATGCCGCCGGCGGATGCGCCGATGACGATGCCGTCGATGCCCCCAATATTGCCAGCAGGCAAGGCGGTCACGGCTGGTCCGCCTTCTGGTAGATGCGGTCCTCGCGCACCCGGTCGACGAAGGCGCCCGCGTGCCGGGAGAAGCGCAGCGATTCCTTGGAGCCGATGCCGAGAAAGCCCTTGCGGCACAGCGCCTCGTGGAACAGGCCCACGGCGCGGTCCTGCAATTCGCGATTGAAGTAGATCAGCACATTGCGGCAGGACACCAGCTGCACCTCGGCGAAGACGCTGTCGGTGGCCAGGCTGTGATCGGAGAAGACAATGTGCTTGCGCAGCGACTTGTCGAACACCGCGCGGCCATAGGCGGCGGTGTAGTAGTCGGACAGCGAGGCGCGCGCGCCGGAGCGGCGGTGGTTCTCGGTGAAGCCGGGGATGCGGTCGATCTCGAAGACGCCGGCCTCGGCCTTGGCCAGGGCATGCGTGTTGATGTCGGTGGCGTAGATCAGGCTACGCGTCAGCAGTCCCTCCTCGCGCAGCAGGATCGCCAGCGAGTAGACCTCTTCGCCGGTGCTGCAACCGGCCACCCAGATCTTCAGCGATGGGTAGGTGCGCAGCAGCGGTACGATCTTCTCGCGCAGGGCCAGGAAGTAGGCGGGGTCGCGGAACATCTCGCTGACCTGCACCGTGAGATAGTCCAGCAGCGCCGGAAAGGTCGCCGGGTCGTGCAATACCTTGTCCTGCAGCTGCGACAGGCTGCGGCAGTCGAAACGGTCCCGCGCCACCGTCAGGCGCCGCTTCAGCGAGGCCTGGGCATAGCCGCGGAAGTCGTAGTGATAGCGCAGGAAGATGGCGTCGACGAGCAGTTTCAGCTCGATGTCAAAAGCCTGGTCGTCGGCGTTACCCATGGCTCATTTGGGCATCCAGACGCGCACCAGGGACAGCAGCTTCTCCACGTCCAGCGGCTTGGCGATGTAGTCGTTGGCACCGGCGGCGAGGCACTTCTCCTGGTCGTCGCGCATCGCCTTGGCGGTGAGCGCGATGATCGGCAGCCGTTTCCACTCCGGGTTCTTGCGGATTTCGCGCATGGCGGTGAAGCCGTCCATCTCCGGCATCATGATGTCCATCAGCACCAGGTCGATGACCTTGTCCGGCTGCGCCGTGCTGCGCGTCAGCGCCTCGATCGCCTCGCGGCCGTTGCGCGCGATCTCGATCTTCGCGCCTTTGGGCTCGAACACGCTGGACAGGGCGAAGATGTTGCGCACGTCGTCCTCCACCACCAGGATACGCCGCCCCTCCATGGTCGATTCGCGCGCGCGCGCCGCCTTGAGCATGCGCTGGCTTTCCGCCGGCAGCTTCGACTCCACCTGGTGGATGAACAGCGTCACCTCGTCGAGCAGGCGCTCGGGCGAGTGCGCGTCCTTGATGATGATGGCGCGGGAATAGCGCTGCAGTTTCAGTTCCTCGTCACGGGTCAGCGAGCGTCCGGTGTAGACGATCACGGGGGGGAATGAGACATCGTCCTGTCCGGCCATCTTTTCCAGCAGCTCGTAGCCGCTCAGGTCCGGCAGGTTGAGGTCCATCACCACGCAGTCGAAGGTGCTGGCCTGCAACTCGACCAGGGCCGCGCCGGCGCTTTCCACCAAGGTGATCTGCACGTCGCCGCTGCCCAGCAGCTGACGCATGCTCTCGCCCTGGCGCACATCGTCCTCCACCACCAGCACGCGGCGCAGCGCCTGCGAGAATTTCGCCTCGAGCCGCCGGAAGGCTTCGACCAGTTGCTCGCGCTTGACCGGCTTGAGCACATAGCCGACCGCGCCGAGCTCCAACGCTTCCTGCATGTAATCCGCCACCGAGATGACGTGCACCGGGATATGCCGCGTATGCGGATTACGCTTGAGCTGGTCGAGGACGCCGAGGCCGGAATGATCCGGCAGATTCATGTCGAGCAGGATGGCGCTGGGACGATAGGAGCCGGCCGCCATCAGGCCCTCGTTGGCGGCATGCGTCACCACGCACTGGAAGCCCAGTTCGCGGGCGAGGTCGCGCAGGATCATGGCGAAGCGCGTGTCGTCCTCGATCACCAGGATCAGGCGGCGCTCCGTGTTCAGCTGCTCGCGGTCGTCCTCGGTGGCGATCGGCATCAGCGCTGACGCGCCCGGCCGCGGCGAGGCGGGCAGCGGCGCGTAATGGCCGGTGCGATCCGACGGCAGCGGACGCGGAGCGGCGGCAGCGGCCGATTCTTCAGCAGGCTGTGCCGCGCCGGCATAGGCCACTGGTAGGGTCAGGGTGAATACGCTGCCCTCGCCCGGCGTGCTCTTCACGGTGATGTCGCCGCCGAGCAGCAAGGCCAGGTCCTTGGAGATGGACAGGCCCAGGCCGGTGCCGCCGTACTTGCGGTGGGTGCTGCCGTCGGCCTGGCGGAAGGCTTCGAAGATGATTTCCTGCTGGTGCGGCGCGATGCCGATGCCGCTGTCGCGCACGGCGAACGAGACCGTGCCCGCGGCGGTCGGGAATACGCGCAAGGAGACCGCGCCCTTGTCGGTGAACTTCATCGCGTTGGACAACAGGTTCTTGAGAATCTGGCCGAGCCGCTGTGCATCCGTTTCCAGCCGCTCCGGCGTGCCCGCGTCGACGGTGATGTTGAAATCCAGCGCTTTCTGCTGTGCCAGCGGCTGGAAGGTCTTGAGCATCTCGTCGACGGCGCGGGCGATGCGCACCGGCTCCGGCTGCAGCTCCACCTTGCCGGCCTCGATCTTGGACAGGTCGAGGATGTCGTTGATCAGGGTCAGCAGGTCGTTGCCGGCGGAGGAGATGGTCTGCGCGAACTTCACCTGCTCCATGGTCAGGTTGCCGTCCTTGTTATCGGCCAGCAGCTTGGCCAGGATCAGCGAGGAGTTGAGCGGCGTGCGCAGCTCGTGGCTCATATTGGCCAGGAACTCGTTCTTGTACTGGTTGGAGCGTTCCAGCTCATCGGCGCGCTGCGTCAGCGCCTGCTGCGCATGGGACAGTTCGTCCTTCTGGTTCTCCAGCATCTGCGCCTGTTCTTCGAGCTGCGAGTTGGTCTGCTCCAGCTCGGCCTGCTGCCCTTCCAGGCGCGCCTGCGATTCCTTCAGCGCGCGACCCTGCTCTTCCAGTTCCTCGTTGCTGACTTTCAGCTCTTCCTGCTGCGCCTGCAATTCCTCGGCCTGGCGCTGGGTTTCCTCCAGCAGTTCTTCCAGGCGGGTGCGGTCCTTGGAGGCGCGCACCGCCACGCCGAGCGATTCAGAGACGCGGTCGAGCAGTTCCCGCTCCTCGCTGCGCAGGCGATGGAAGAAGCCGAGCTCGACCACGGCGTGGACCACGCCGTCGACGCTGGCCGGCGCCACCAGCAACTCGCGCGGCTGACCACGGCCGACGCCGGAGGCGATGGGCAGGTATTCCGCCGGCACCTCGCGGATGTGCAGGGCGCGGTTTTCCTTGGCCGCCTGGCCGAGCAGGCCGTCACCCGGCCGCAGCACTTCATTCCCGGCGTCCGGCGCGAGCGCGTAGCCGGCGAAGCGGCGGAAACGGCCGCCGCCTTCGTTGATGTAAACCGCGCCGACCTGGGCATTGAGATAGTCGGCGAGGAAGCCGAGGACGTTTTCGCCCAGCAGGTCGAGGCGCTGCTCGCCCTGCACGCGCAGGCTCAGGCCCATCTGGCCGCTGCGCAACCAGACTTGCGCTTCACGCGCGCGGTAGTCGCGTGAAGCCATGCCGGCCGCCACCATGATCAGCAGGAGCAGCAGGCCGGAGCCGCCGGAGGTTACCGCGACGGAGAAGTTGTCGGCCTCGCGCCAGGCCTTCTGGCGCTGGTCGAGTTCGCTGCGTTCGGCGCCCTGCATCTCGGCGATGAGGGCGCGGATGCGGTCCATCGCCGCCTTGCCGCGATCGGTGCGAACGATGGCCAGGGCGCCTTGCGCATTCCCGGCCCGCTTCAGGGCGATGGTTTCGCCCAGCTCGTTGATCTTGTCGTTGGCGAAGCGCGTCAGGGTGTCGAGCCGCTGCAACTGCCCCGGGCTGTCGCCGACGAGGGCGCGGGTCTTGGCCAACTCGTCGTCGAGCGCAGCCTTGGCGTTGGTATAGGGCGTGAGATAGGACTCCTCGCCGGTGAGCAGGAAGCCGCGCTGGCCGGTTTCCGCATCCTTGAGGGTGGAGAGCAGGCCATCCAGTTGCTCCAGCACGCCCAGGGTATTGGTGACCCGGGCGGCGGTGAGCGCGCTGCTCTGCAGCGACTGGTAAGAAAAGAAGGCGATCAGTACCACCACCAGGATGGCGACGCCGAAGCCGGCGAGCGTGCCCGGCGGCAGGAGCAGGCCGCCGCGGGGACCGCGGGCGGAGACGGGAGCGGAGAGTGGCGACTGCTGGGTCATGAAGCGTCCTTGTCGATAGCACTTTCAGCGAAAACGCGAAAACAGCAGCACACCGCGTTGGCCATGACCGTGGCCTGCGCAAGGATGGATACGATCAGCCGTGCCGATCCCCCCGATCCCCCGCCCGCGCCGCGGATCCGCGAGCACTTTATGTCGAGGTGAACCTGCGAAATACTACTACGGCTGACGGGGTTGGATCACCGGGTCGGGACATGGTTCCGGACCGGGGGAAAGCAGGTTGCGATGCCGGGCGCGCAGCCCTAAAGGCATGGCCGGAAATGCCCCGCTATGGCGCGGCTTCCGGAACTCCAGGGGGTTTTGTCGTTCCAAAAGCAAAGGTCAACAAAGCCGGATTTTGTCGGCCCGCGGCACCGCAGGTATTCATCCGGATCGACAGATTTTGCGTAGACGCGGTCGGCCGGCGCCACCACCAGCTAAGAGATATTGTTTTGGAACGGTTTCACCAGCTCGCCGACCTGATCCCCGACGCCATGCTGCTGTTGGCGGTGGACGGTACTGTGCATGCCGCCAACCCGGCGGCGGTGGGCTTGCTGGGCCATTCCGGCAACGAACTCACCGGCTGCCGCCTGTCGCAGTTCATCCATTGTGAAGGCGACAGCCTGGCCCGCTCCATTGGCGCATGGTCGGCTTCGTACGGTTTCGCGCCGGACGGCCCGGTGTGCAGCGGCACCGATACCCGCCTGCTCAGGCTGCGACTGGAAGGCGCCGCCTACCGGATGCAGCAGGAGGGCTTGCCCGCGCTGGTCCTGGTCAGGCTGACGCCCGGCGGCGGTGACGAGGTCGAAACGCCCATCCAGGACCCCATTCACGAGATGGGGGACCACAAGGTTCCGGCGCGCAGCCTGGACAGCCGCCAGGATGAATTCCTGGCAATGCTCGGGCACGAGTTGCGCAATCCGCTGGCGCCGCTCGCCAGCGGCATCCGTGCGCTGGAGTTGTTGCCCGGCCTGCCGCAACAGACGCAAGTCCCCCTGGCCGCGATGAATCGCCAGGTGCGGCACCTGACACGCCTGGTCGATGACCTGGTCGATGTTTCCCGGGTGACCCGCGGCAGGGTGCGGCTCAACCGTCTGCCGGTGCGGGTGGCCGACCTGATGGCGGCGGCGGCGGAAATCGCCCGGCCGGCGGTGAAGGCGCGCGGCCATGCGCTGCTGATTTCCCTGCCGCCGAATTCCCTCTACGTGACGGGGGACATGACGCGGCTGTGCCAGGTCATGGCCAATATCCTGATCAATGCCGCGCAATACACGCCGGCCAATGGCCGCGTCGAATTCGCGGCCGAAGGCAGCGGCCATCAGATCGAGATCCGCGTTCGCGACAATGGCGCCGGCATTGCCGCCGACCTGCTGCCGCATGTGTTCGAGCTGTTCTCCCAGGGACAGCGCCCGCTGGACCGTTCGCAGGGAGGGCTCGGTCTGGGCCTGACCGTGGCCAGGCGGCTGGTCGAACTGCACGGCGGCAGCATCGCCGCGCACAGCGAGGGCGCCGGGCGCGGCTGCCTGTTCACGGTACGCCTGCCGGTGGCGGCGATAGAGCCGGGAGCGCCGGCGCCGAAAGTCGATGCCGACGCCGCGCCGATGACCGCGGCGAAAAAGATCCTGGTGGTGGACGACAACCTCGACATCACCGCCAGCTTCGCCATGCTGCTGGAGTTGCAGGGGCATGAGGTACGCACCGCCAACGACGGCACCACGGCCATCGCCCTGTCGAAGGAGTTCGGGCCGCAAGTGGTGCTGCTCGACCTGGGGTTGCCGGGGATGGACGGGTTCGAACTGGCCGGGCACATCGGGCAACTTGCGCTGGAGCCACGGCCGCTGCTGATCGCCATGACCGGGTACGGGCAGGACGCCGACCGGGAGCGTTCGCTGCGGGCGGGATTCCAGAAATTCCTGGTGAAGCCGGTGGATTTCGAGGCGTTGGAGAAGTTGTTGGCGGCGGCTTGAGGGCAAGGCGCGTCCGCGTGGGCACGCTTCGCTTAGCCCACCCTACTTGGCTGCAGTGTCGGATCCGCTTCGCTTGATCCGACCTACCACGGAGTTATCCCCGTTTTTCACCATGCGTGCCATGCGTGCCATGGGTTTTTGTTGGCACGCATGCGGCGAGCGTGTACCTGGAGCGGTGGGTGCCGGTGCCGACCGAGGCATAGAGAAAGGGCGGAGCGCCGGTTGGCACTCCGCCCTTCCTGCCGCGGTTCAGTCGCGCTACCTCTACAGCTACCAACAGTCGCCGTTACAGCCTTGCCGCTCAACGGCGACTTCTACAGCTACCACAGTGAACCGCGGTTACCGCCTGGTGACGCCGGCATCAATTGCCGCTGCTCTTCGGCGGCGGGGTGGTGTAGTTCAGGACGGTATCGATCGAACCATCCTTGCCCTGGTTGTTGACGGAGCGGGTGAAGGAGCCGCCCAGCTTCCCGGTCGTGGTCTTCGGGTCGAGGGTGGTTTCCTTGCCGTAGCCCTTGCCCTTGTACTCGACGGTGCTGGATAGCTGGCCCTTCTGCGGCACGCTGTAGTCGGTGGCCAGGCTGGTCACCTGCTTGGTCGAGTTCGGGTCGATATCGAGCTGGCTGGAGGCCTTGGCCTGGCCGCCGCTGTCACCCTTGCCGTCGTTCTGCGTGTAGGTGGTGAGCTTGCCGATGGCCGGCAGGTTGATGGTCTTGGTGGTGCCATCGGCCTGCTTGCCGAAGCTCGGCACGGTCAGTGAGCTTTCCAGGGAAAGCGGCGGCAGCGGCAGCTGCGGGATGTTGGCCGCCGCGGCGTTGCTGCTGCTGGCAGCCTTGGCGCCGGCGAGCAGCGGATGCGCCGTGCCCGCCGCCATGGCGGGGGCGGTACAAAGGCCAATTGTCGCAATCAGTATCAGCTTTTTCATCGGTTTCATTAGTACACGTCCTTGAGATTGGTTTCTCTTCCGTGAGATGGGTTTGGGGGGAATCCAAAGAGACACACCGCACCGGCTCTGGGCGAGAAGCTGGTCCCTTCACTATTGCGACTGCCCCCTTTCCGGTGAAGTTCAGATGGTTTCACCAACGGCATGCCGGATCTCTACCGGCCGGCGCTGCGCGGGAACCTGCGCTGCGGGCGCAGAGTCCAAGCGATGCAACACACCGCAGCGCAAGCCCGATCCCGTGATCGAGCCCGCGCCGGATCAAGGAAGATTTTTTCAGTTCAGGGAGCTTGTCCATGTCACAGATCATTCGTGTGCATGTGTGTGCGCGCGCCATTCAGCCGTACTCCGTCTGAAGGCGCAATCCACATGGCCATCGCACTGCCGCCCCCGATTACGCCGCAGCCGGAGCCCCTCGAAGAAATCCGCGCGCATTCGCCCTACGAAATGCTGCTCGATTTTCGCGGCGTGCGCGTGCACCTGTCCGGGCCGCTGATCCAGGCCGGTGTGGTCAGCCGGGAACGGCTGCAACAGCAGATCTCGCTGGCGGAGACGCCATCGGAAGCGGTGCGCGACATCGGCTACCTGCATTACATGGCGGGCTATCCGGCGACGCTGGTGAGCTATGCGGTATCGGGCGACAAGGACCTGTATGTGCGGGTGACTTCGGGCCATGTGCGCTCGGTGCAGGGGCCGCCCGCGATCGCCGGTTATTTCGAGAACCTGGTCAACACCACCTGGCTCGCGGCGAGCGATCTGGAACACGACCGCACGCTGGCCGATGCCCTGAGCGAGCGCGGCGGGCAGAGCTTCAAGCCGGAGCTGCGGCCGATTGGCGATGAGGCGGTGGTGCTCGTCCTGGGCGAGCCCGCCGACAGCGGACACCAGACGGTGGCCGTGGGTGAACTCAGCAATTACGGCAACCGCTATGCCGGCCCTTACCTGGCCGATGCCGGCTTGCGCCACTCTTTCTCCAGCGGCGACGAGTTGAGCGTGGCCGGCGCCGTCAGCACGCGCTTCCTCGGCTTGGGCGGCTCGCACTCGGAGCCTTACCACGAGGGCGACCTGGGCTGGTCGCGCGTGACCCCTTACGGCGTATTCGGCCTGCAGGGGCGCTATGCGGATTTCCAGCAGCATGTCGAGGGCGGCGTGCTGGACGGCAAGCTCGACTCGGCGGCGCTGAGCTGGCTGGTGCCGCTGTATGCCGACTTCCAGCACCGGCTGAATTTCACCGGCACGCTCGATCATTCCGATCAAACCATCAAGTCGCAGGCGGACGATACGCGGCTGCTGTCGGAACGCTACTTCAGCGTGGGCGCCGACCTGAGTTACCTGCACCGCATCGAGCACGACCAGCAGCGCACCGAGATCCGCTTCGACCTGGGCATGCGGCACGGCCTGGGGCAGGCGTCCTCGACCGAGACGGCGGCCAGCCAGGATTACGTGCTGGTGCGGCCTTCGTTCAGCGTGCGCTATTCGACCAACCCGCACTGGACCTTCGCCGGCGAAGGCAACTTCCAGTTCAGCGGCAGCGCGCTGCCGCAGCAGGAGCAGTTCGTCATCGGCGGCCCCAGCACGCTGCACGCCTATGAAACGGGTGTCGGCGTCGGCGACCGCGGCGGCAACCTGCGGCTGAGCACGGAATGGAAGGACAGCGGCGACTCCTGGATCGCGCGCCATCAATTGAAGCCGCGCCTGTTCGCCGAGTACGGCACCGCGATCAGCTCGCACGGCGCGCCTGACGGCTCAACGGCGCGGGTAGCGCTGGCGGACGTGGGCGCCGACGTGGAGCTGCACCTGACGCAGTGGCTGGCCGGCACGCTGTCGGTGGCGCAGTCGGTCTACGACCACGGCGGCGAGTACAGCCCGGATGGGCTGGCGAAGAAGTATGTGTTCTTCCAGTTGGCGGCGAAGTACTGAGAAAAAGCACTGGACCCCGGCTTCGCCGGGGTGACGATTTGATCGGAGTTTCGCTAGCGGATGTCGGCGGCAGTGATGCGGCTGTCGGACTTGAAGGCGCCGGTTTCGGTGCGGGTGACGACGGCGACGCCGTAGTCGAGCAGGTAGGCCTGCTTGCTGTGGCTGATCTGGGTGCCGGTGCGATCGAGGGCGCGGCAGTCGAGGTCGCGGGCGTCGCCGGTGAACTTGGCGAAGACGTCGGCCGCGGGATGGACGGCGCCCCATTTGCAGATCTGTTTCGACACGCCGGCGGACTGCTGGGCGTAGCCGGTTTCGCTGTCGAACTCGATTTCCTTTTTCGAGGTGGCCGGGTCGAAGGGCTCGATGTGCGACAGCGCCTTCGTCGCCAGGATCGGGTTGACCGGATCGCCGCCGGGCGCGAGATCCTGCGAGCGCAGGACCAGGAAGCTGCGGTAGGTCAGCGCATAGGTCTGGGCGGTGGGGTTGCCGTTCTGCGAGCGCTCATCCACGGTCTGCACCAGGCCGTTGCCGGCGTCGATCAGGGTGAATGTATTGCGGTAGGTGGTGCCGGAACCGGAAGCACCATCGGCGCGTTCAAGCTGCGGCTCGACGGTGAGCACCATCTTGTGGAATTTGACCGGGGTGCGGTCCAGCTTGGACAACGACTGAGTCACTCCATCCGGCAGCTTGTCGGGGGAGAACTCCTGGTCGAGATAGCCTTCCTTGATGCCGGACGTGGCGCAGGCGCCCAAGGACAGACACAGAGACAGGCACAGCGTTACACCGATGCTGCGACGCATGAGCGCGTTGCGGGACATCGCCTTGCTCCTTGCTGGATTTCATTGTTAAGACAACGGAATGCGCCGGATGTTGCGCACAGCACGCTGTTCCCGTCGAACATGACAGGCCAGGAGACTCCTGGCCCCCACCCTCGCATGGCTGGCCTTCGGCCGTCAGGTGCCAACAAGAGAATCAATGCCTTCAGTCGGTTCGGAGACATTGACTCGGTTAAGCTGATACAAACCTTCGTGCAACGGGCAATCGAATGAACAGACTTGCGGTCTTCACCGCCTTCGCGTCAGCGTGCCTGCTGGCCCTGCCGCTCGCCGTCCGCGCCCAGGCGGCCAATACAATATCGCCCTCCGAGCTGTCCGCCACGGTGAAGACCCTGGCCTCCGACGACTTCGAGGGCCGCGCGCCGGGAACGGCGGGTGAAGCGAAAACGGTGGGCTACCTTGTCGCCCGCTTCAAGGCCCTGGGCCTCAAGCCCGGCGGCGGGAAAGGTTCGTGGACGCAGTCCGTGCCGCTGGTGCATACCCAGGTCACCGACGGATCCAGGCTTGCCGTCAACCTCGGCGATACGGTCATCCCGCTGACCCAGTTGCAGGATATCCACGTCTCCACGCTGCATCCGGTCGACCAGGTGAGCATCGACAAGGCGCCGCTGGTGTTCGTCGGCTACGGCGTCAGCGCGCCGGAGCAGCAGTGGGACGACTTCAAGGGCATGGACCTGAAAGGCAAGGTCGCGGTGTTTCTGGTCAACGATCCGGATTTCGAGGCCCAGCCGGGCGATGCCGTCGCCGGCCGCTTCGGCGGTAAGGCCATGACCTACTACGGCCGCTGGACCTATAAATATGAGGAGGCCGCGCGGCGCGGCGCGATCGGCGCGCTGATCGTGCACGAGACGGCGGGCGCGGGCTACGGCTGGTCAACGGTGATCGCTGCGCACGGCGAGTCTTATGACGTCCGCCGCGCCGCCAATGCAGCGCAGCCGGTACTGTTGCAAGGCTGGCTGCAGCGCGATGCGGCGGTGAACCTGTTCGCCAAGGCGGGGCTGGACTTCGAGGCGCTCAAGCTCAAGGCGCGCCAGCCGGACTTCCAGCCGGTGCCGCTGGGCGGCGAGACCTTTAGCGCCGATCTCACCGTCACCCACACCGAGATCGAGAGCCACAACGTGCTGGCCCGGCTGCCCGGCAAGAAGCACCCGGACCAGACCATTCTCTACGCCGCGCACTGGGACGCTTACGGCATCGGCGCGCCGGACGCCCACGGCGACCGTATCCGCCGTGGCGCCAACGACGACGGCCTCGGCGTGGCGGGCGTGCTGGAGATCGCGCGCGCTTTCAAATCCGCGCCGCGCACCAGGCGCACCATCGTCTTCGCGCTGTGGACCGCCGAGGAACGAGGCCTGCTGGGCTCCGAGACCTACGCCCTGCATCCGCTATACCCGCTGGCCAGGACCGCGGCCAACTTCACCATGGATATCCTCAACACGGCCGGACCCTCCCACGACGTGGTGCTGATCGGCACCGGCCAGAACAGCCTCGAGAACGACCTCACCGCCGCGGCCGCCGCGCAAGGCCGCACGGTGACACCGGCCGCGCATCCGGAGAAAGGCCTGGTCTACCGCGCCGACCATTTCTCCCTCTCCAAGCGCGGCGTGCCGACCTTGCTCCTCATGGCCATCGGCGGCGGCCCGGATCTGCTGGACGGCGGCCGTGCGGCGGGCGACAAGTGGGTCGACGACTACACCGCCAACTGCTACCACAAGGCCTGCGACGCCTGGAGCCCGGACTGGGACTTGCGCGGCGCCGCGCAGGACATCGAGCTGATCTACGACATCGGCCGCAAGCTGGCGGACTCCGACGACTGGCCGCAGTGGAACGACGGCTCCGAGTTCAAGACCGTACGCGCCGCATCCGACGGACTGCGGCGGAAATAGGGTCAGCAGGCGTAGGGTGCGCAACGCGCACGCGGATGTGCCGACGTTTCGAGGTGTAAGGCGTGCGCAGTGCGCACCCTACGTCTGCTGCCATTCCTTGCAATACCCGAAAGCGGACGTCAGCCTGCTAGCATTTCGTATCAGCAGCCACCCTTAAGTGCTACGTATGTTGGAACCGATAGACCCGCGCGACCGATTCACTCTTCAGGCGGAAAGGGAGTTTCGGGCCGCAGTTCGGCCGGTTTACAGCATCAAATCAGGAGAGAGGCGCCCGCAGCATATCGCGAGTTGTCTGCTGCTCAATATTGACGGGACGCCGGTCGTGTCGACTGCCGCGCATGTCATGGATCACAGGGAAGAGGGTACGCTGTTTGTCGCCGGTGTCGTCGGCGGGCAACTGGTACCGGTCAGCGGCGGCGTCACTCGAACCACCACCGCGCCCAGAGGAAATCGCGGATCGGACCGCGTCGATTGTGCCTTTTGGGTGCCACCGCAATCCGCGATGGAGGCATTCGGGGACGTCCAATTCCTGAGTGAAGCGCGCCTCTCTCGTGAACTGCCGACGCCGGACACGCTCTACACGGCCTACGGTTACCCGATTTCGCGCAACAAAAAAATGATTAATCACGTTACCAAATCCATCGATACGCGAATTTCGATGTACACGGCCAACGTGGCGGCGATGCCGGATCTTGCTGCGAAACTTGGCGTCTCGGGCGAAGCGCATCTTTTCTTGAGCTTTACGGAGCGTTCGTACTCCGGGGATGGTGCTGATCACAATACGTTCGGCCCAAGAGGCCTGAGCGGTGGCGCACTGCTGCGCCTGGGCGAATTTAGCTCTCCGGACTCCTTTGATCGTGATCCACGACTGGCCATATCGCTGAGTGGAATGATAATTGAGCACCACAAAGACCATGGCGCACTAGTAGCAGTCAGGATCGGGGCGATTGTCGATGGAATCCGCAGTACGCTAAAGCGCTGACAGCAAGCGTAGGGTGCGCAACGCGCACACAGATATGCCGACACTTCAAGGTGTAACGCGTGCGCAGCGCGCACCCTACGTCTGCTCATGTCTGGATCTTGCCTTGATCACTATAGCTATCGGGCGGCGTCCAAGATCCGCAGCTCGGACAGGCTGTCGGCCAGGGTCTTGTGCTCAAGCGTTCGCAGGACGGCGTCATCCGCGTTGGCGGCCAGATCGACGAAATAGCGCTCGACGTTGGAGCTCACGAGACACTGGTGG
>JAQGNS010000153.1 GCA_028291705.1 Nevskia sp. | reverse complement strand
CGGCACCAGACGCCGTGGGAGAAGTGAGATGAGTTTCCAGGCTACGACTTCCCAGACCGTGGGGCCTTACTTCCGTATCGGCCTGTCGCCGCTGTATCGCAACGAAGTGGCGGGACTGCAGGCGGCGGGCATGCGCATCCGCGTCAGCGGCCGTGTGTTCGACGGCAACGGCGCCGTGGTGCCGGATGCCCTGATCGAGGTGTGGCAGGCCAATGCGGCCGGCCGCTACCGACACCCGGAGGACCAGGGCGAGGCGCCGCTCGATGCGGACTTCCTCGGCTTCGGGCGCATTCCCACTGCGGCGGACGGCAGTTTCGAGTTCCGCACCATCAAGCCGGGCCGCGTGGCGGGACCGGGCGGTGGCTTGCAGGCGCCTCATATCGTGGTCTCGGTGCTGATGCGCGGTATCCTGAAACGCGCGCTGACGCGCATCTATTTCGACGGCGAGCCGGCCAATGCCGGGGATGCCGTGCTGGCACTGGTGCCGGCGCCGCGCCGCGACACCCTGATGGCGAAGCCCGACGGTGAGGGGCACTACCGCTGGGATATCCACATGCAGGGCGAGCATGAAACCGTGTTCTTCGCCGTCTGACATGCCTGTCTCGTCGATCACGGTTCCAGGCTGGACGCGCTGAATGGACGCGCTGCTGCAAGATCTGTTCACCACCGAGGCGATGCGCGAGGTGTTCGCGCCGCGCATGCGGGTGCAGCGCATGCTCGACTTCGAAGCGGCGCTGGCGCGCGCCGAGGCGCGCTGCGGCGTCATTCCGGCCGAGGCGGCGGAACTGATCGGGCGAGCCTGCGTGGCGGAGGACTTCGACCTTGATGCCCTGGGTGCGGCGGCGGTCGGCGGCGGCAACCTGGCCATTCCGTTGGTTGCGGCGCTGACCGCGCGGGTGGCGGTGGAGAGCACGGAGGCCGCCGGCTATGTGCACTGGGGCGCGACCAGCCAGGACGTGATTGACACGAGCCTGGTGCTGCAACTGCGGGAGGCCCTGCGGCGCATCGGCCAGCAGTTGATGGCCCTGGCCGGCTGCGCCGCCGCCCTGGCGGATGCGCACCGCGGCACCGTGATGGCCGGGCGCACCTTGCTGCAGCAGGCCCTGCCGGTGACCTTCGGCCTGAAAGCGGCGGGCTGGCTCGATGCCTTGATCCGCCACCAGGGCCGGATCTCGTCCATCCGTGAAAGTGCTCTCGCGTTGCAATTCGGTGGTGCGGCAGGGACCCTGGCTTCGCTGGGAGAATCCGGTCCCGCGGTGGCTACCGCCCTGGCGGAAGAACTGCAACTGGCGCTGCCGGCGCTGCCCTGGCATGCGCAGCGCGATCGCCTGTGCGAGACCGCGACAACGCTCGGGCTGCTCACCGGCAGCGTCGGCAAGATCGCGCGCGATGTCGCGCTGATGATGCAGACCGAGCTGGGCGAGGTGCTGGAGCCCGGTGCGCCGGGCAAAGGTGGTTCCTCGACCATGCCGCACAAGCGCAATCCGGTCGGGTGCACCGTGGCGGTAGCGGCGGCGACGCGGGTACCCGGCCTGGTCTCCACCATGCTGTCGGCGATGCTGCAGGAGCACGAGCGCGGCGCCGGTGGCTGGCATGCCGAATGGGACACGCTGCCGGAGATCGTGCTGCTGGCCTCGGGTGCGCTGGCGCATATGACAACCGTATTGAAGGATCTCGAGGTGCATCCGCTGCGCATGCGCGAGAATCTCGATGCCACGCACGGCTTGCTGATGGCGGAGGCGGTGACCATGGCGCTGGCGCCGCGGCTGGGCCGGGGCGAGGCGCATCGCCTGGTCGAGGCGGCGTGTCGCCGGGCGGTGGAACAGAAGCAGCCGCTGCTTGCGGTGCTGGTTGCCGATGCACACGTTTCCGCCCTGCTGACGGCGGCGCAGCTGGAGCAGCTGTTGCAGCCGCAAGCCTACCTGGGCAGCAGCCACAGCTTCATCGACGCCGTTCTCAAACTGCATTCGACCTGAATCCCATGTCATTCGTATCGATACCCGCGGGCGAAGGCAGCCTGTACTACAGCGTCGACAGCCCGGATAACGGACGTTCGCAGGCGCCCTGGTTGCTGTTGTGCAATTCGCTGGGGACCAGTTCCGACATGTGGCGGCCACAGCTGGCCGCGCTGGCCGCGCATTTCCGCGTGCTGCGCTATGACCGTCGTGGCCACGGCCGTTCTTCCACGCCGGCCGGGCCGTACACCATCGCGGAGTTGGCCGGTGATGCGCTGGCGGTACTGGATCACGTCGGCGCCGAACGCGCGCACTTCTGCGGGCTTTCCATGGGCGGCCTGGTCGGGCAATGGCTGGCGCTCAATGCACCGCAGCGGATCGAGCGGCTGGTGCTGTGCAGCACCGCGGCGAAGATCGGCACGGCGGAAGGCTGGAAGGCGCGCATCGAGCAGGTCCATGCGCACGGGTTGCAGGAAGTCGCCGACGGATCGGTGCTGCGCTGGTTCACGCTACCGTTCCGTGAGCGCGAGCCCGCCGCGGTCAACGAAGTGCGGCAGCAGTTGCTGGCCACTTCCCCGGAAGGCTATGCGGCCTGCTGCGGCGTGCTCATCGAGGCGGATTTTCGTGCCGACCTGGGGCGTGTCAAGATGCCGACGCTGGCCATTGCCGGCATCGACGATCCGGTGACGCCGCCGGCCGATCTGCGCTTCATCGCTGGCGCCGTGACCGATGGCCGCCACTTCGATCTGCCCGGGGCGCATCTATGCAATATCGAATCGCCGGCGCAGTTCAATGCGGCGGTGCTGGATTTTCTGCTCTGAAGGAGCGCGAGATGGATGAAGACGAGCGGCGCAAGGGCGGCATGGAAGTGCGCCGGGCGGTGCTGGGCGATGCCCATGTCGACCGCGCCCAGCAGGGCCTGAACGATTTCAACCGCGAATTCCAGGAGCTGATCACGCGCTATGCCTGGGGTGAGATCTGGACGCGTCCGGGCTTGCCGCGGCACACGCGCTCCTTGCTCACCATCGTCATGCTGGTGGCGCTGAACCGGGAGCAGGAGCTGAAGCTGCACTTGCTGGCCGCGAAGAACAACGG
>JAQGNS010000580.1 GCA_028291705.1 Nevskia sp. | reverse complement strand
CGGAATACATCGCCCAGATTCGCCACCTCGAAGCCGACGCCATGCTAGCGGAGCGTACCAAATGAGACTCGGCATCCTCATCTTCGCGATCCTGATGCTCTACCTGTGGATCGGCGCCGGCAAGCCTGCGATCGTCCAAATGCTGCAAACGGCAGGTGTCCTGTGATCCGCATCCCGACCCGCCGCAACCCGTTCAGCCGCGCCGGCGCACGCATCGGCAAAGCGCTGGACGACCACCAGTGGCTTCCGCTGGCCATCGTCGCCGTGCTGCTGGCGATCGTCAATTCGCCCCTGATCTAATCGAAAGACCACCACCATGAACGCAATCACCGAAGCACCGAAGCCCGACCGCACGAAATTCATCGGCGGTTCCGACGTCGCCGCAATCCTCGGCGTCAGCCCGTGGCGCAACATCGTCGACCTCTGGCTCGACAAGATCAAGCCTCCAATGGGCGAGGGCGGCAACATGGCCGCCAAGCGCCGCGGCACGCGCCTCGAACCGTACATCCTCGACATGATCCGCGAAGAGCACCACCTGGACATCGTGGCGCATAACGAGCGCTACATCGACAGTGAGTTTCCCTTTCTCGCGTGCGAGATCGATTTCGAATACCGCGACGCGGAGACCGGCCAGATCGAGAACGGCGAGATCAAGACCGTGCACCCGTTCAAGGCGAAGGAATGGGGCGACGAGCTGACCGACCAGCTGCCGATCGCGTACATCGCCCAGGCCCAGCACAATCTCGGCATCAAGCGCCGCCAGCGCTGCAAGGTGTTCGCCTTGATCGGCGACGACTTGAAGCCCTACACGGTCGAGCGCGACGACGAGCTGATCCAGGTGATGCGCGAGAAAAGTGTCGACTTCTGGAACAACTACGTCTTGCCGCAGGTGCGGCCGCCCATGGACTTCGAGCACAAGGATGTGCTGGAGACGCTCAAGCGGCTGTATCCGGGCACGGACGGCGCGATCATCCAGGCGACCGCCATGCACGAGCACTGGCGCGCGGTGTTCCAAACCGCGAAGGAAATGCAGGCCAAGTATGAAGCGTTGATCGATGGCGCCCGCGCTCACCTGCTGTCCGAAATGGGTAACGCCTCCGCGATCGCCTTCGACGACGGCAAGGCCTTCGCCCGCAAGGTCATCAAGAAGAAGGCCTATACCGTCGCCTACCCGAGCACCCAGTACATCGATTTCCGTCTCACCAACCTGAAGGACCCAACGTAATGAGTACTCAAGCACTGAAGCACCACGTAACCGGCGGCGGTGGCCTGGCCGAGAAGCCGAAAGACCTGGCACACCTGATGTCCAGCGCAGCCGTGCAGGCGCAGATCAAGGCCGCACTGCCGCGCCACATGACGCCCGAGCGCATGGCGCGCATCGCCACCACCGAGATGCGCAAGATCCCGAAGCTGGCCGAGTGCAACCCAATGTCGTTCCTGGGCGCCGTGATCCAGTGCTCGCAGCTCGGCCTTGAGCCGGGCGGCTCGCTCGGCCACGTGTACCTGATCCCGTTCGGGAAAGAGGTCCAGGTGATCGTCGGCTATCGCGGCATGATCGACCTGGCGCGCCGGTCCGGACAGATCATCAGCATCGATGCCCGGGCTGTGTACGAGGGCGACCAGTTTGAATGTTGCCTCGGCCTGGACGCCAAGCTGAACCACACCCCGGACTGGAACAACCCGAACCGCGCCGATCCGGCCAAGCTGCGCTTCGTCTACTCGGTGGCCAAGCTGAAAGACGGCGGCATCCAGTTCGATGTCATGAGCAAGGTCGAGGTCGACGCGATCCGCAAGCGCAGCAAGTCGTCAGGCAGCGGCCCATGGGTTACCGATTACGCCGCGATGGCGCTCAAGACGGTCGTGCGTCGCCTGTTCAAGTATCTACCGGTCAGCATCGAGCTACAGCACGCCGTCGGCATCGACGAGATGGCCGACGCCGGCATAAGCCAGCAGAACAGCGCGGTGCTCGATGGTCAGTTCACTGAGGTCGACGAGCCGCGAGGCCTGACCGATGAGGCGACCGGTGAGATCCAGACCACCGTCTACACCGCGATGTTCGAGCGCATCAAGGCATGCACCGACGCCGAGATCCTCGACCTGGTCACCGACGAGATCCGCGATATCCCCGACGAGGCCAGCCGCGCCAAGCTGTACGAGCTGGCCAAGCAGCGCCGCGACGAGATCGCGCCCGCATAAATGTCCGTCGCGCGCCTGTCCGCCTGGGTTGCCATCGCCTGCAAGAGCCCTGATTTCTGGCGCTTCCTGCAGGTGAGCGGCGAACAGGAGTCCATCGAGCAAGTCCGCGCGCGGTGTGCAGTTGCATCCCGCGCTGAGTTCGACAACGACCCTGCAGCGGCGGCGCGGCTGCACCAGCTTATCCGTATTCCCTTTATCGATTTTCCCCACCACCAGGAGCACGATGATGAGTTCTGAACCCTTCTACCTCACCCGCGACCGCATGTCGGTCAAGGTAAAGCTTCGCACCGAAAAGCACGGTGACGATGACGTCAACGCGTACGACGTCATGCTGTACGGTGCTTTCGCCAATGCCGTTCTGCTGAAGCTGAATCCGGACCTTCGGCCATTCCTGTACACGCAGGAGCAATCTGACCTGCTCGACGGCCAGACGTTCAATACGCTGCGCTTCCCTGAACTTGGCTCGCTCGACTGGACGCTCGCCATGAGCCGCATGACCCTGGTGATTCACGACGAACAGGACGAAGCCGAAAGCCTGACCCTGACGAACCGCGACGCGGACAAGTTCGCCTTCTCATTGCTCCCTGGCGGCACGGTCAATCTTGGCCTGCGTATCAAGGTGGGCGAAATCGAAGACGAAGACGATTTGCTCAAGCTGCTGCGCGCGAGCAATCAGCAGCTGCTGGTCAGTCTGCAGCAGGCAGTCGTCGCCGAGGCGATGAACAATTTTGAGCAGGCCGAGCAGATCACGAAGGGGCCGATGAGCGACGAGCGCAAGGCGGCGGAAAAGGCGTTCAACCCGGTCGGCGCGCAAACGCCCGATGAGGTGGTTGGCGATGACGACGAGCAAGAGGCGGCCTGACCATGGAACTAGCGCTGAAAGTGATGCCGGTCGAGCAATGCAAGGCAATGGGAAAGATGCGCTCCTCGCCGGGCGATTTCAAGCACAGCATGAATACCAGCTACCGCGAGCCGACCATGTTGACCATTGCCGACTTCGCACTGGCAGCGCTGGAGGCAGCTCGGAAAGATGACGTCGAAAAGCACACGAATAATCTGCCTGCCATGGAGATGAACGCTCGTGTGGTCGACCGCGTCGGAACGCTGATGAAGGCTATCGAAATGCCGGACGGCTGGAGCGAGCGCGATCAAAACTCGCGGGCGCGCATCCCGAAGACCATCCGGCACCACGCCGGCTGGCGCACAGACTTGGCAAAGCACTGTGCGATAGCGGATGGATACACCGCAGCCACTGCCGACTATGAACGCCTAAAGGTCACTTACACGAAGTATCGGGAGGATGCCCTGCGCGACGCCGAGCAGCGCAAGGGGCAGGCTGACCGCGAGAAGGCCGCTGCGCTGGCTGCGCGCCGCGCCGACATGGAGCTGGCCGCCATGCTCTTGAAATACGACCTGCCAATCGAGTCGGAGTGGTCTGACGTGCTGGAGGCGCTGCGCGGCCGCGACCAGCGGCTCGACCTGGCCGTCGCCATGGAAGACGTTCGCGGCGACTGGAACGATGGTTGCGGCGCTGTGGAGTCGGCGCTGGGACGCTTCACGATCCGCGACAACGAGGACAAGGATATCGCCAACGACGTGCTTGGGTGCACACGCGACTTCGAAGATGGGCGCGTTTTCCGCGACACCACGTGGAGTTACAGCGCGCTGTATGCCTCCGTCGCCGACCAGCAGCTGGCCGCCGATGTCCAGACCGCGCGCGGCCACGCGAGGAATGAATGAACACCTGCCAGTTTTTCACCGACGTCGGCGCCCGCTACTGCGCCAAGGGCGTGGACTACCAGCGGCTGGCCGGCGGCGGCGCCTTCTACATGGTCCTGCGCCTTCCGTGCCTGCCGATCACGAACCGCCGCGGCGAGCAGGTGAAGGTGTGCGCGCAGCACTCCGACAACGAAAAGGAACCAGCGTGAGAGATCCCCTCAGCTACGGCAGCGCCGAAGCGGCTTTGGTCATAGGTCGCATTCTTGGCCGGCTGGCGGCCGGACCAGCGGACACAAAGCAGTTGATCGCCGCTACGCATCGCACGGGACCGCGCGCACGCGGCTACATTGCGCACCTGGCGGATGCCGGTCGTATCTACTGCCTGGTGCCGCAGAAGAAAATCATTGGGGGCGGCACCACGTCAGCAGTGTGGGCGCTGGATCCCGCGTCTGTTGAACAACTTGCGTCGCTTGATGAGGAAATTGACAAGGTCGACGACTTCCGGCGCCGCGTCATCGTGCGCACCAGCTGGGAGCCGAACCACGTGCGCATGCCGCTGGATTGCTACCTGTTCGGGGTGCCGGCGGTGCTGCAAGGGGTGGCGGCGTGAGGGTACTTCCGAAGGTGGGCGACGTTATCCGCACGAATTACGGAGGGCCGGGCACTGTGGTGCGCGTCCATGTCGAAGGTAATTTCTATTCCTTCGTCTATACCCATCCACCACGCCGGGAAGAGTCGTATTTGAATGACTATGTCATCGACAACGGTCGCTGCCGCCGCCGCTGGCCTTGGGCGCCCGGGTCATCTGGTTTTAGCTATAACCGTGGTGGGCGCAATGGTGATGGGTACGACGAAATATTTATAGTCGAGCAAGCGCAACTGCCGCGCGGTGTGACGCTGGACCTGTTCGCTGATTTGGAGGCGGCGTGAACCAAATCGACATCTTCTCGGCCGGCGCCAAGCGCCTACAAATGACCGATTCCATCGACCTGACGATCCAGTCTCTGCTCGCCTACTGCGGCGCCCATGATCATTGGGGTATCGCCTGGTCGGGCGGGAAAGACTCGAGCGCGACGCTCACGCTGATCATCTGGCTGCTCGACACCGGCAAGATCCCGCGCCCGAAGTCGCTCACCGTGTTCTACGCCGACACCCGGCAGGAGCTGCCGCCGCTGGCGATCGCCGCGCGCCACATCATGGACGAGCTCGAGGAGCGCGGCATTGCGGTCGAGGTGGTGACCGCGCCGATGGACAAACGCTTCATGGTCTACATCCTCGGCCGCGGCGTCCCGCCACCGAACAACAACACGCTGCGCTGGTGCACTCGCCAGATCAAGATCGACCCGATGGAAGAAGCGTTACGCGTTCGCCTCGAGCAGCTTGACGGCCAAGTGCTGATGATCACCGGCGTGCGCCAGGGCGAGAGCGCGATCCGCGACCGCCGCATTGAGATGAGCTGCAGCAAGGACGGCGCCGAGTGTGGGCAGGGCTGGTATCAGCAGGTGCTGCCGAACGCGAAGGGCCTGCGCGGACGGCTGGCCACGCTGGCGCCGCTGCTGCACTGGCGGGTTTGCCACGTGTGGGAGTGGCTTCGGCACTGGGCGCCGTCGGCTGAATTCGGCGACTGGAGCACGGCGATCATCGCGGATGCCTACGGCGGCGACGAGGCCGAGGAGGTCAATGCGCGCACTGGCTGCATTGGCTGCCCGCTGGCCAGCGAAGATAAGGCGCTGGACACGATCCTGCTTAATCCAGCATGGGCCTATTTGGCCCCGCTCAAGGGGCTCAAGCTGCTGTGGCGTGAGCTGCGCGAGCCGCAGCACCGGCTGCGCAAAGCTGGTATCGAGATCCTGAAAGACGGCTCTACAGCGAAGAACCCGCAGCGCATGGGGCCGATTACGTTCGATGGCCGGATGATGGGACTTGAGCGCGTCCTCGGCATTCAGGACGCGTGCAATGCCGTCGCCCGCGCCATTGGTCGACCAGAGATCGATCTAATCAATATTGAGGAAGAGGCGCGGATCCGCGAGCTGATCGCACTGGAGACTTGGCCCCAAGGCTGGGATGGCGACGAGCCGATCGCCACCACCATTATGGATACCGTGTACGCCAACGGCGCCGTGCAACCCCGGCTATTTTCAGAAAGTGACGTATGAAGGAAGCACACGACCACCACCGCATATCCCCCGAAGGCCGTGCCCTGGGCGAGCAGATGGCCAAGCTGTTCGACATCGCCGAGCGGCGCCTTGGCGACATGGCCGACCCGGATGAACGCTGTGCTACCTGCGCATTCCGGGCCGGCACGGTGCCGAACGGCTGCGCGCAAACCCAGCTGGACATCAGCAAGTGTCTCGTTGAGGGCATCGCGTTCTACTGCCACCAGCACCAGGGCCATCTGTGCCACGGCTGGACGACTTCGCATATCGGCCTGCACGACATCCTGCCGCCGCTGGACTGCGATTACCCGCTGTCGCCGCCCGACAGCCAGCGCTACATAGTCGATGCGGCCGAGGCAAAGCGCGAGCGCCGCGCCGAGAAGCGCCAGGCGATCGCGTTCAAGCGGCTCATGTCATGACCTACATCCGAATCGAAACCTGCACCCGCTACGGCGGCGCGCACTCCCTCAGCAAATGCCCGTGGCCACTGGAGAAATCATGAGCGACATCACCGAAGTAGACTGCCTGAACGCGAAGATCGCCGACCTGAAGAAGACTGTCGAATGGCTCCAAGGCCGGATAGGAATAACGATGGGCGCAACCGTGAGGGCTGAGATTGCTGATCCTACCGCCCCGCAGCAAGTTCAGGAGCGTGTCGCCACCCTTGCCAGCGTGCCGCAACTGGCTGCACCGAGCGAGGCGCGCTACCACTTCCGCAAGAAGCCCGTTGTCATCGAGGCGTTCCAATTCGCGCAACGCAACAACGGGCCGATCCCGTACCCTGACTGGTTCGATGATGCCCTGACGCGCAACGACATCATCACACACGGCACCGGCAAGTGGTCCGACCCGACCGAGCCGTGCTATTGCGAAATCAAGACGCTTGAAGGCGTAATGCGCGCCGAGCCGGGCGACTGGATCATTCGCGGCCTCAAGGGCGAACTTTACCCATGTAAGGCCGATATCTTCGTGATGAGCTACGAATCTGCCGCCACCCCTGTTCCACTCCCGGTAGAGCCGCAGCTTATTTACCCGCCGACGATGACGCCATTGCTCGCGCACGTGATGGGCTTCCCGAACTTTCACACCGGCCCGATCGCGCATGTGTTCCAGAAAGCCGGGTTCGACATCCCAACGAAGTGCGAGGCCGAACAGGCTTTCGTGCTCGACCGGATGATACGCGCAGTGCTGACCCATGGCGAAGGCTGGGCCGCTGCATTCGAAGACGACCTACGCGCCCAGTATGCGATTATCGAAGAACGGAAGGTCGCCGCCACCCCATCAGAGCAACCTAAGGACGAACCAAAATGACCACCGAAAATCCCGCCACCCTTCCGGAAACCGGCTTCATCCGACAGAAGCAACTCGCCGCGATAATCCCGTTCTCCCGCACGACGCTCTGGCGCAAGGTCCGCGACGGTGAGTTCCCGGCGCCGATCCGGCTGTCGGCGGGCATCACCGCGT
>JAQGNS010000118.1 GCA_028291705.1 Nevskia sp. | reverse complement strand
TGCTGCGCGCACTGTACGACTGCTGTTTCGCTTATCGCGACGGCGAGATGGAGCGGCCGGACTTTGCCGCCGGCGCCGCGCTGGGCTGCGCGCTGCGCATCGCCCTGATGTGGCGCGGCAAGGTGTTTTACCTGATGAACGCCGGCATGGGCGACATCGTCGTCGCGCCCCTCTACGAAGTGCTGAGCCGGCGCGGGGTACAGTTCGAATTCTTCCAGCGGGTGAAGAAGCTGGAGCTGGATCCGCAGCACCGCCGTGTATCGCGTGTTCATTTCGGCCGCCAGGCCACCGTCAAGCCGCAATGCGGAGCCTACGATCCGCTGCTGCGCAGCGCGCAGCTGTCCTACCCGTGCTGGCCAAACGCGCCCCTGCTGAAACAGCTGGTGGAGGGCGAGGCGCTGCAAGGGGTCGATCTGGAGTCGCATTGGTCGCAGTGGCAGGACGTCGCAGACTGGACCCTCGAACTGGAGCCGGACGATGCCGTGGTCCTGGGCATCTCGCTGGGTGCGCTGGCGCCGATTTGCGAGGAGCTGGCCGGGGCCAACGCGGACTGGAGGAATATGCTGGAGCAGTTGCCGACCATGCAGACGCAGTCGGCCCAGCTCTGGTTTACCAAAGACCAGCAGGAACTGGGCTGGAATAACCCGGGCTATCCGGACGATACCCGGCCGGTCATGGTGGGGGCGCCCGAACTGCTGGATGTGTGGGCCGACATGAGCCATGGCCTCGCGCAGGAGCGCTGGGGCGAGACGCCGCCGCGCTGCGTGCAATACTTCTGCGGCCCCTTGCCCGGCGACCTGGCGCGGCATCGCACTCGCGACGACGCATCGGTTCCGGATGAAGCGCTGGCGCAGGTGCGCGCCGAGGCCTTGCGCTGGTTCGGCACCTATACCCGCACGCTGTGGCCCGGCGCCGCGCAGCCCGGTGGCGAAGGGCTGGACTGGAATTTGCTGCACCACGCCGGCGGCGCGCAGGGGCCGGCCCGTCTCGACGGGCAGTACCTGCGCGCCAATATCGATCCCAGCGAGCGCTATGTGCTGTCGCCCAAGGGCGCCAACAAGCTGCGCCTGCCGGCCGATCGCAGCGGCTTCGACAACCTGTTCCTGGCCGGCGACTGGACGCACACCGCGATCAATGCCGGCTGCGTCGAAGCCACAGTCATGTCCGGCATGACCGCCAGTCGCGCCCTGTGCGGTTATCCGCAGCGGATTCACGGCGAACATTTCCTGCAGGGAGTCCCCACGGAAGCACCGCCGCGGCTCAAGGTTGCGGTGCTCGGCAGCGGCTGCGGGGCGATGTCCGCAGCCTACTGGCTGAGCCATACGGAGGAATTGCGCGAGCGCTACCAGGTCACTGTGTACGCTCCCGGCTGGCGGCTCGGCGGCAAGGGCGCCAGCGGCCGCGACCAGGCCGGACACAACTGCATCCATGAGCATGGCCTGCATCTGATGATGGGGTTCTACGAGACCACCTTCCAGGTGATCCGCGATTGCTACGACGCCATGGAGAAACCGCCGCGGGCGGTGTTCAGGGAGTGGCGCGATGCGTTCGAGGCGCAGTACCGCATCACCCTGTGGCGGCAGCACGGCGGCCATGCAGGGGAACCGCAGCTCCGCGCCTGGAACCTGGAATTCCCGAGCCGCCCGGGATTGCCCGGCGATGGGCTGACGCAACTGGAATCGGATCCGCAGTGGCTGACGCATCTGGCGCACCAGTTGCTGAACTGGCTGGTGGGCGAGGGGATGCCGGCAGCCGCCGGCAGGCCGCAACACGATCCGGCTCCGCCATCGGGCTCGCTGTTGCGGACCGTCTTTGCGCGCGTGTGCGAAACGGAGACGGCGTCGGGCGCCGAGGCGGAGGGCTTACTAGCCTGCTTCACCCGGCATGCCGTGCGCGCACCTTTGCAGTATGTCGACGAACACTGGCGCAGCCTGCATGCGGATCTGCGCCAATGCCACGACTGGCTGCATCGGTCCGGCGCTTCACCGCAAGGCGCAGGCCCCTTCGGGAAGGGCTTGTTCAGCAGCGACTGGCACCACGACCTGGTGTTGCTCAATCTCTCCATGGCCGCGTTGCGCGGCTTGCTGGAGGACGTGTTGCCGCATGGCCCGGACGGATTCGCGCGGATCGATCACCTGGATTTCAAGGACTGGTTGCGCAGCCACGGCGCCTGGGACGAGGCGGCGCGCGATCCTCTGGTCATGTGCCTGTACGACCTCGCCTTCGCCTACGAAGATGGCGACTCCTCCAGCCCGGAACACGGCAAGGCCGCCGCCGGCGCACTGCTGCGCCTGATCCTGCGTATGGCCTTCACCTACCGGGGGGCGCCGTTGTGGAAGATGCGCGCCGGCATGGGCGATGTGATTTTCACCCCGCTGTATCAGACCTTGAAACAGCGCGGGGTGCATTTCGAGTTCTTCCACCGCGTCGAGGAAGTGCAGGTCGCGGCGGAGAGCCGTTGCATCACCAGCATTGCCTTGCAGCGCCAGGCCCGGCTCAAGGACGATGCCTATCGTCCACTGCTGCGTGTCGCCGATGCCGACGGCGGCAACAGCTGGGATTGCTGGCCTGCCGAGCCCCTGTGGGAGCAGCTTGTGGACGGCGCGGAGCTGAAGCGGGGACGCGTCGATTTCGAGGATCCCTGGACCGTGCAGCCGGCGGACCCGCGCAGGCTTGAGCTGGGTCGCGATTTTGATGCGGTGGTGTTCGCCATCCCGCCGGCCGCGGCTGCGCCGATCACCATGCAACTGAGCCAGGCCAGCAGGGCCTGGGCGGACATGCTGGGCAATACCGCTTCAGTGGCGACGCTGTCGGCGCAGTTGTGGCTGAAGCCGGACCTGGAGCAACTGGGCTGGCCGCACGGCGTGACCGTATCCACCACCTTTGCCGATCCCCTGCGCTCCTGGGGCGAGATGTCGCAGGTGCTGGCCACCGAACAATGGCCGCAAGGCAGCGCGCCCCGGTCCTGCGAATATCTCTGCGGCACCTTCAAGCCAGCACAGGCGCAGCCCGCGGCCGGCACCTCGGACCCGGCGTATATCCCCGCACAGAACCAGGTGGTCGAGCAGATCGGCCGGGCCTGGTTTGCCGCCCATGGCGGCGCCTTGTGGCCGAATGCCTGCGATGCGGGCGGGGCCCTGGACTGGCAGCAGGTTGCCGGCGTCTACTGGCGCGCCAACGTGGCCTGGTCGGAGCTGTACGTGCAGAGCCTGCCGGGCACGCTGCGCTATCGGCTGGATCCCGGCGGCAGCGGTTTCGACAACCTGTTCCTGGCCGGTGACTGGACCCGCACCTCGCTCAATGGCGGCTGTGCCGAAGCGGCGTTCGAGTCGGGCATGCTGGCGGCGCGCGCCATTGCGCAGAAGGTCTTTCGCTAGTTACGCGCCTTTGGCCCAGGTCCACCGAATGATCTGAAGCCTCAGGTCGCCTGCCACTCGATGCTGCCCGCCAGCGTTCTGAAGCCCATGTCGCACCAGAAGCCATAGAGCGGCTTGATCAGGGTGCTGTCGGGGCCGACCTTGTCGGCAAGGCCCAGGTCATTGACGATCTGGTGGCTGTCGCAGGTGGCGATTTCGATTTCGTAGTCGCCATCGAGGAAATGGCCGCCTTTCCAGTCGATGATCTCGCAGGGGCTGGTGACCAGGGCCTGGTAGCAGGCACGGCTACTGTCCACCGCATCGCGGAACTGCTTGAGATTGATCACCGGCAGCGGATGTTTGCTGAGGTACAGGTTGAACAGTTCATCGGCCACCTTGGCGAGGCCGGAGTTGACGCCGATGCGCTCGATCAGCTCGCGCGCCATGTGCTGATACTCCGTCCATACCGGCTGCACCTGGCCGCTGCGGGAGGTGCCGCGCACCTGGATGATCTTGCCCCACTGGCCGGCGGTGTCGGGCGCGAATTTCTTGAACAGGATCGGTTCGCAGCTCAGATAGTTGGCATTGGCCGGTCCGGTGGGCAACTCGATCTTGGCGAATGACTTGCGGTAGCCCCAGACCTCGCGTCCGGTCACCAGGCCCTCGCTGACGTCGATGAACAGGTAGGGAATCCAGACCCGCAGCTGCGGCAGCGGTGAACCCCGGCGGTGCTGCCACACCGGAATCAGGAAGGCCGCCTCGCGATCCGGCATGTGGCCGATGATCTCGGGTTCCGGCGTGCAATGCCGGGCATCGTTGTAGCAGTGAAACATGAAGCTGGTATCGCCGTCGCAGGGCACTTCCACCGCGCTGTAGCGCAGTTCCCCGTCGCTCACGGCATTGAGCTGCTGGTCGATGAAGGCTTGCAGCTTTTGCCGGCGTGCTTTCAGCGCGAAACCGTAGGCGGTTACATTGGTGATGCGCAGCGGCGCGGCGAACGAGGCTTCGCCATGTCCGCGGTCCGAGATGTACAGGGGCAGCTGGGCCGACTTGTTGCGGTTCCCCAGCCACGGCAGCAGGCGCATCATGGTTGAACTCTCCCCGGACCTTCGGCGCATTGGTTTGTGTTGGGCAGGGCGCGGCTTGGCGCAACCCGGCCCTTGGAATCAGAGCCTAATCCGAATCGCCGGCTTCACCCGTGATCCAGTTAACAACTCGGCGGCTGCGGTGCGGTTTTTTTCGCTATGCCAGCAGGTCTGCGCAGATTTTCGCATCGTGCACCGCACCGATGTGCTGGAAAATCGTCTGGGCCTGCAGCAGTGACGGCATGCCGCCGCCTTCTGCTTCCGGCAGGGCGATGCCCAACTGGCGGAGTGCCAGGCCTTGTTCGAGTGCGGTATTCATTTGCTCCGCGGCTGCCGCGGCGCGCCGCCACCAGGCGATCGCCGGGCGATGGCGTCCGCTCAGCTGGTGGTAGCGCGCGTACTGCACTGCCGCGGCGGGAAAGCCGGAGGGCACGCGGCGCGCGAAATTGAGCATGGCCTTGCATACTTCCCGCGACTTTTTCTGCGCCTGCGGATCGGGGCCGCCGCTCTCCCACTGGTCCATGTAGACCTCCGCCAGCGCGGCGATGCCATCGCAAACGTGGTACGGCGTAGGCAGGCTTTGCCGCACCAGATCCAGTGCGGCATCCGCAGCGGCCGCTGCTTCGCCGCGCTGACCGAGGCGCCACCGCGCCTTGGCGATGAGTCCGAGGGAGCGCACGCGGTCGGCGCGGTGCAGGTCGCTGCCCTGTGCCGCTTCCAGTCCCGCGATCAAGGGTTCCAGCGGCTGCGCGCGGACCAGGGCCAGGTCCAGCATCGAGCAATACCAGAACGACAGGATCTGCGAGGGCACATCCGGGTTCATCGCCGCCTTGGCGCCTTGCAGCACCGTTTCAGCTTCGTCGTAGCGCCCCTGCAGGATCAGTGCGGTATAGGTGACCGACTGCGTCTGCTGCCAGCGCACCGCGCCGCCGAGCTGGCGATAGATCTGTTCCGACGGGGCATGGGACAGCGTCTGGCGGTCCCAGACGCCGAGCGTGGCCCAGTAGACCATGTCGACCAGGTAGCCGTAGGCGGCGTCCACCGGATTGCCGGCGCCGCGGGTGATCTCCATCGAACGGCGGTTGTAGTAGTGCGAGGCGCGGCGCAGCCCGGCCGCCACGGCGACCACGGCGATGGCGCCGAAGCCGTCGACGATCTCGCGCGTCGCACCGGAACGTTCGGCCAGGTTCACCGAGGCAATGATCTGGTAGAGCAGATCCAGCGGGCGGTTGTCGAAGAACGAGGACTCGGCCAGCCGCTGATAGATATGCGCGGCGCGCCGGATCCTGGATTCCGCACCCGGAGCCGGGAGTGCCGCCCCGGTGCCGCGGCGAGGGAGCAGGCGCAGGCGCAGCTGCAACAGCAGTTCCTTCAGCAGGCCGGCCGCCAGGCCCACCCGGCTTTCCGGCGCCGGCAGGCCGAGATGGCCCAGGCAACGCTTGAAGTGCACCGCCGCCTTGTCGTATTCGAACAGCTCCTGGTGGCTGTCGCCAAGGATGCCCTCGCAGATCGTGATGCGCTCCCGCTCCAGGGCGATGCCGTGGCGCTGGGCCAGCGCATAGGCCTTGCGGATGTGCTGGATCGCCGGCCGGTTGGCGAAGCGGTCGAACGCCAGGGCACCTGCCTTCTCCAGGTAATCGATGGCCTGGCTCACTTCGCCGGCCTTTTCCCAATGCAGGGCCAGCTCGGCGTAGTAAGGCTCGAGGTGCCGCGCCTGGTTTTTCTCGATCCACAGCGCGATGTCGCGGTGAAACTGGCGGCGCTGCGCATAGGGCAGCAGATCGTAGATCACCTCGCGCAGGATGGCGTGCTTGACCGCGTACTCACCGTTGGTTCCGGACGCCGCCGGCTTGATGATGTCGGCAGCCTGCAGGGCGGTGAAGATCGCTTCGAGTCCCGCGGCGTCTTCCGCCACCGGATGCAGCTGGCGCAGCATCGCCAGCGAAAACTCGCGTCCGATCACGCTGATCAGCTTCAGCGTCAGCTGCTCGGCCGGCGCCAGCCGGTCGACACGGCTGATGATCACCCCGTGCAGGGTGGTCGGCATGGTGGCAAGGCCGGTGCTGAGGAATTCGGCGCCGACCCGGCATTCGCCGTCGCTGGTTTCGATCAGCGCCGCGCTGCGCAGCGCCAGCAGCAGCTCCTCGCTGTAAAAGGGGTTGCCGCCGGTGCGGGCGTAGATGAAGTCGCCCAGTTCCCGCGGCAGTTCGCGCACGCCCAGCTTGTTGCAGGCCAGCAGGTCCAGTTCCTCGCGCGGCAGCTGGTCGAGCAGCAGGGTCTGTGTCTCCCCTGCGCGTAGCAGCTTCGTCGTGGCCTGCGCCGCCGAGGGTTCCAGCGGGCGCGTGCCGGCCAGCAACAGCAGTTGCGGCACCGCTTCCACCGCCGCCGCCAGGATGCCGGCGGAGGCCTCGTCGCACCAATGCAGGTCGTCCACCGCCAGCAGCGTCGCGCGCTCCGTGGCGAGCTGGCGCAGCAGGTGGATCAGCAGCGCGCGGGTGCTGGACGCGCGTGAGCCCGATTCCATCTGGCGGGTGATGGCGTTGTCCGGGATTTCCAGCGGCAGGATGTCGTTGAGCAGCGGCGCCCAGCTGCCCAGGAGTTCCTCGCCGCGCAGGCGCCGATCGAGTTCGGTGCGTGCCGCCGCGCTGTCGAACGGCGCGTCGCCGAGCAGCATCTGCTGCAACAGGCGGCGCCAGGCGAAGTAGGGGGTCGCCGATTCGATCGAAGAGGCGTGGCTGATCAGTCCCCGGATGTTGCGTTGCCGCGCCTGCTGCACGGCGTCGCGCAACAGGCGCGACTTGCCGATGCCCGCTTCGCCGCGCAGCAGCAGCAGTCCGCCGCTGCCGCGCAGCAGGGCCTGCAGATCCAGTGCGATGCGCTGTCTTTCGAGGGTGCGGCCGATGATCGGGACTTCCTGCCGCGAGGGTTCGGCTGCGCCGGATGGTCCCGGGGTATAGACCGCCACCGCCTGCGGCTGCCCTTTCACCTGGAGCGGCACGCCGGCGGAGAAGCCCAGTGCCGGCCCCGCGCTGTGCCGCGTCGCTTCGTCGCAGAGGATGCCGCCGCCGGCCGCCTGCATCAGCCGGGCGGCCAGGTTCACCATGCCACCGACCAGCGCGACGTGCCGCCGGCTCGCGCCGCCGCTGTCGCCGTAGAAGACGCGTCCGTGGGTGATGCCGATGGAGCAGGCGATGCCGCGCGCTTTCAGCCGGGCCGCCAGCGACATGGCGGCGCGCAGCGCGCGGACGCTGTCGTCCTCGTGCATGCCGGCGGGCAGGCCGAAGGCCGCCAGCGCACTGACGCCCTTGTCGTCCATCGACAGGTTTTCGAGACTGCCGCCATAGCGTCCGAACTCGCGCTGGGCGCATTCCGCGGTGTACTGCAGGTCGTCCAGCGCGCCAGGCGAACTGACGTCCAGCCCCGGAAAGCCGACGAACACGGCGCTGACGTTGCGGAATTCACCGAGCCAGTCCCAGTGGCCCGCGCGGAAGCGCTCCAGCAAGGGCCGCGCCACGAATTCCTCCAGGCGCGGGCCCGCTGCGGTAGAGCGAGCCGATGCGTCGCGTCGCGCCAGCCGCGTGGACGGTGAGATCTGGTCCACCAGCGCGTAGCCCGCATCCAGTTCGCGCCCGCGGCAGCGTTCCCGGATCAGCGTCCAGGCCGGCGCGCACACCAGCACTTCACCGGGCTGTGCCTGGTGATTGGAGGCGCCGGCCTGCCGCATCGGCTCTCCGGCGATCAACCAGCGCCACTTGCCGTCGATGCCGCCGACGATGAACTGCGCCAGCTCGCCGGCGCTGATCGAAACCCGCTGCTGCAGCGGCAGGCCGGTGGCGGCCATGACGTCCTTCAGGGCGTTCTGCAATTCCAGGCCGCAATACACGGCGGCGCCGACGCTGTCGGCGAGGCTGTTCGCACCCGGCCACATGACGACGATGGCATCGCCGACGAAATCCACCACGTCGCCGCCGTGGTTGAGGGCGATTTCGGTCATGCGTCCGAAGTAGTTGTCGAGCATGCTCGACAGCTGCTCCACGCCTTCCGGGCCACGGGCGGAAAACTGGTCGGTGAGGCGGCTGAATCCGGCGATGTCGGTGAACAACACCACGCCGTCGAAGCGGTCGAGGCTGGCATGGCGCTGTTTTCCTCCCGGCGGCTCGAGTTGTTCGAGCACGCAATGCGGCAGGTAGCGCGACAGTCCGGCGTCGTTTGCCGGGTCGGGTGACGGCGTCGTCATGCCGCCGGCCGCGAGACTGGCTTCCAGCAAGGTGCGTTCAATCGCCATTGCTGGGTCGTGCGCGTGAACGGCCGGGCGGCGGCAAGCCGCCGGACCGATTGGTAACCGGCAAGACCACCTTCCCTGGGGCCGTGCATCTCAGGCAAGGAACCTCGAACACACTCCCCCCAAAAACAAAAGCCGCAGTGCCAAGTGCATCGCACCCGTTTGCGTCCGTCAATGCAGTCGCCGGACCCGTCCCCTAAACCGCTTCCCCATCCGGGTCCCTGGCGTTTCGCCCCGCCCCAACGGGGGCGGGCCTCAAGCATACACCCGGCTCAGCCCTCGACGATGGCCGTCACGCCCATGCCGCCGGCGGTGCAGATCGAGATCAGGCCGCGGCCGCCGCCGTTCTCGGAGATGATCTTGGCCAGGGTGGCGAGGATGCGGCCGCCGGTGGCGGCGAAGGGATGGCCCAGCGCCAGGCTGCTGCCGTGGATATTGAGCTTGGCGCGGTCGATGCTGCCCAGCGGCCTGGCCAGGCCCAGCCGCTCCTTGCAGAATTTCGGGTCTTCCCAGGCCTTGAGGGTGCACAGCACCTGGGCGGCGAAGGCTTCATGGATTTCGTAGAAATCGAAGTCCTGCAGCTTCAGGCCGTTGCGCTCCAGCATGCGCGGTACCGCATAGGACGGGGCCATCAGCAGGCCTTCCTTGCGCTCGAAGAAATCCACCGCGGCGGTCTCGTAGCTGGTGAGGAAGGCCAGGGTCTTGAGGCCGCGCGACTTGGCCCAGTCTTCCGAGGCCAGCAGCACGGCGGAAGCACCGTCGGTCAGCGGCGTGCTGTTGGCGGCGGTGAGGGTGCCGTTGACCTTGTCGAAGGCCGGCTTCAGCTTGGCCAGCTTCTCCAGGGTGGAGTCACCGCGCAGGTTGTTGTCGCGCTCCAGCCCGCCGTAGGGGACGATCATGTCGGCGAAGAAGCCGTTTTCATAGGCCAGCGCGGCCTTCTGGTGCGATTCCAGGGCCAACTGGTCCTGCGCCTCACGCGGGATCTTCCATTCCTTGGCCATCACTTCGGTGTGCTGGCCCATCGACATCTTGGTGCGCGGCTCACTCACGCCGGGGATCAGCGGCGTCAGATCGCGGGGCCGGAATTTGGCCAGGGCGGCCAGGCGCTGGCCGGTGGTCTTGGCGCGGTTGGCCTCCAGCAGGATTTTGCGCAAGCCCTCGCTGACGCCGATCGGCGCGTCCGAAGCGGTGTCGACGCCGCCGGCAATGCCGGATTCGATCATGCCCAGGGCGATCTTGCTGCCGACGGTGATGGCCGTCTCCAGGCTGGTGCCGCAGGCCTGCTGCAGGTCATAGGCCGGGGTTTCCATCGCCAGGCCGCAGGACAGCGCGCTTTCCCGGGTCAGGTTGAAATCGCGCGAATGCTTCAGCACCGCGCCGGCCGCAACCTCGCCCAGCCGCTCGCCGTGCAACTGGAACTTGTCCACCACCCCCTTCAGTGCTGCGGTGAGCATGTCCTGGTTGCTGCGCGTGGCATAGGCGGTGTTTTGCCGGGCGAAGGGGATGCGCGCTCCGCCGAGGATGGCGACTTTGCGGCCGTAGGGTTTCATCGGTTGGAGACTCCAGGCGGGGTTGAGCTTCGCTGGATTCTAGCCGGTGATCGGAGACTGCGCCGTGACCGCCGAGGGAGTAGACTCGGCACAGGTGCAGTCGGGCCGATGGCGGTGGAGGGGGACTATGGCCTTCGTCGAATGGAGCATGCGCGGCGTGGAGTTCGCCAACTGCAATTGCCAGTTGGGTTGTCCCTGCCAATTCAATGCCTTGCCGGACAAGGGCCACTGTCGGGCCCATACATTCGTGCAGATTGAGCAGGGCTGTTTCGGCGAGGTGCCGCTGGACGGCCTGCGCTGGGGCATCATGGCGTTCTGGCCCGGCCCGATCCATCTCGGTGACGGCACCTTCATGACCATCATCGAGGAACGTGCGGATTCCGCGCAGCGTGCCGCGATCGAGGCGATCTCGCATGGCCGGGAAACCGATCCCGGCAGCCTCATCTGGCAGGTGTTCAGCACCACCGTCAGCAAGTTCCTGCCGACCCTGTACAAGCCGATCCGGCTGAGTATCGATCCGGGCAAGGCCACGGCGCAGCTTCAGGTGCCGGGACTGATCGACAGCAGCGCCGGCCCGATTCTCAATCCGATGACCGGCGCGCCGCATCGGGTGGCCCTGACGCTGCCCGCCGGCTTCGAGTTCACCCGGGCGGAATTTGCCTCCGGCCAATCGAAGACCAGCGGGGCGGTGGAGCTGAATTTCGACGGCACCCATTCGCATATCGCGCCGATCCACTGGAGCACTCACGGCGTGGTGCGCTGATCACGACGTTGCGCAGCGTGGGCCCGCCGACCGTCCTGGAGTCCGCGCTGCGGCGCGACCGCCGCTGGGTCGCCGGCGCGCTGCTCGTCGCCGTGCTGCTGTGCTGGGCCTGGATCGTGCCGATGGCGCGCGATATGTACGGCGCCATGGACGGCGCTTCCGCCTGGATGATGCAGGGCGGCACCGGGGCCGCCTACCTGGCCCTGCTCCTCGCCATGTGGCTGGTGATGATGGCCGGCATGATGCTGCCGTCGGCCGCGCCGACCCTTCTGCTCTACGCCAGCGTGGTGCGCAGGAGTATGGAAGGCGCGCGGACCGCCGCCCGCCTGCACGCATTCGCCGCCGGCTATGGGCTGGTCTGGGGCGGCTTCAGCCTGGTGGCGACGATGGCGCAGCTCTGGCTGGCCCAGGCCCTGCTGCTGTCCCCGATGATGCAACTGCGTAGCGGCGTGGCCGGTGGCGCCCTGCTGCTGGCGGCCGGCGCCTGGCAGCTCACGCCGTGGAAGCAGGCTTGCCTGCATTCGTGCCGTTCGCCCGCGGCGTTCATCGCCAGTCACTGGCGGAGCGGCAGCGGCGGAGCATTGCGCATGGGCCTGGCCCATGGCGCGGCCTGCCTGGGCTGCTGCTGGGCGCTGATGCTGCTGCTGTTCGCCGGCGGCGTGATGAACCTGTACTGGATCGCGGCGCTGACCGTGTTCGTACTGCTGGAGAAACTGGCCCCCTATGGCCTGCGCTGGGGACGCTTCGGCGGCGTGCTGCTGCTGTTGGGCGGAGCGGCGATGATGCTCAGTGCAATCCCGGAATCCTGAAGCCCTTTGCCAAAGTCCGTCGCGCCGTGCTGATAATTGCCGCCTCTGACGGATAGGGCACGGTCATCGATGCGATTCCTGACAGCCAGCAGCGGCGTTCCCGGCGGCCTGGTTCTGGCGGCGCTGATGCTTGCGGCGCCGGCCGCCGCGCGGGCGCAGGGCTGGGGCGGCTCGCTCGGCCTGAGCAGCGATTACGTCTACCGCGGCCACACGCAAAGCGACAACCAGCCGGCCGCACAGGCGGATCTGCACTATTACGCCCCCTCCGGCTGGTTCGCCGGCTTGTGGACCAGCAGCGTGAAGCGCAGCCCGTTCGATTCGACCAGTGCGGAATTCGATCCGTACCTGGGCGTCCAGTGGCCCTTCGCCGGCGACTGGAGCGCGCGGGTCGAGGCGGTGCGCCATCAATATCCCTGGAGCAATGCGGGGCGGCACTACAATTACGATGAAGTATCCGGCACGCTGGCCTATTCCGATCGTGCTTTTGTGACGGTCGCATTTTCGCCGGATACCGCGGTCGAAGCCCGCAGCGGCAATGTCAGCGGTCGCGCCACGCTGTCCTACGACCTGGCCCTGCACCAGCCCTTGCCGCACGCCTTCTCCCTCAATGCCGGCGTGGGTTACTACGACCTGCGCTGGGCGGTGGATACCGGCTACGTCTACTGGAATGCCGGCATCGGCTACGATTTCGGCCGGGTGCAACTGGATCTGTCCTATGTCGGCACCGACGGCACGGCACGGCGCCTGCTTTACGACCAGATGGCGGTGAACCGGCCGATGGCGACGCTGCTGTGGCATTTTTGAGCGGCTCCGGCGCGTTGGCCACCATCGCAACCTTTGGGGCGGATGGGGGCACTCACTGCCAGGAAGACTCAATCAGCTCAGGAGCGGAACCGGTGCCATGC
>JAQGNS010000066.1 GCA_028291705.1 Nevskia sp. | reverse complement strand
CGGCCGGGGCCGCATCCAGTCCTGCCAATCCTCCCGGTTCCGGCGCGGGCGCGCAAGCGCAGGGGCGTAAATATTTGCGCTCGCCTTCCTGCTTTATTTTCATATTCGTCGTGCTAGGCTGCGCGCTTCCATGCGCATCCTCACCATTTCCGGCAGCCTGCGGGCTGTTTCCTCCAATAGCGCCGCCCTGAGCGCCGTGCAGCTGCTGGCATCACCCGGCGTCGAAGTGCTGGCCTGGCGCGGGCTGGATACCCTGCCGCATTTCAACCCGGACCTGGACGGCGAACTGGCTCCCGCCACACCGCCCACGGTGCTCGAATTGCGCCGCCAGGTGGGGGAGTGCGCCGCCATTTTCATCTCCAGCCCGGAATACGCCCACGGCGTGCCCGGCTCGCTGAAGAACGCGCTGGACTGGCTGGTCAGCTGCGCCGAATTCCCGGACAAGCCGGTAGCCCTGATCAACACCGCGCCGCACGCCTCCCACGCCCAGGCCTCGCTGGCCGAGACCCTGCGCACCATGTCCGCGCGGCTGGTGTCTGAGGCCTGCGTCACCTTGCCCCTGCCGGGCCGCAAGCTCGACGGCGCCGGCATCGCCGCCGATGCGGAACTCGCCGCCATCCTGCGCGATGCCATCGCCACGCTGCTGCGCGTGGCCGGCGAGCGGGAAGCCGGCGCCGCGGATTGAACGCGGGCCGGCTACAACGCAGACATCAGGAAGGGCAGTCGGCCGGCGTGCCCGTCACCTGGAACGTGCTGCTGATCCCCTCGTAAGGCTGCGCCGGCTTGCTGGCGGAAAGCCGCGATACACCGTCATGGCGAATGCGGTAAGTGCCGGCCGGCGTATCCAGCGGAATCTTCCACAGTGCTTCCGCCGTCGAGGCGCCGCTGATGCCCAGCTCCGTATTGAGCAGGCTGGCATTGGAATGCCAGATGAAGTTCAGATCCGGCCGGCCATCGCTGCCCACCACATCCCAGCCGCCCTGCGCGTTCTGCCGCTCGATGTAGAGATAGGACGACATGGTCTTCAGATCGTTGCCCGGATAACCGGCGACGAACGTCACATCCACCGTATCGCCCTGCGTATAGCTCTTGGCGGCGTCCGTGACCAGCGTGCCGAATGAGCCCGGTGTATCCACCGTCACCGGCGAAGCCGGGCCACCGCTGAAGCTCATCGCCGGAATGCCTGTCGGCGCGGGTTGTCCCTCGGCCATGGTCAGCGCCAGCTTGCGCGCTTCCTGCTGCGTGGCGGCGAGTTGCCAGGGCCCGGCATAGGTCGAGTTGCCCTCGTACATCTGGGCTGAGTATTCCTCGCGCGTGGTCATGTAGTGCAGGTAATCGTTGGACAGGCCGGAAATCACCACCGTGTCCACGCCCACCGGACTCAGCGCATCCAGCACCGTCTTGCGCAGGCGCCGCCCGGCCATGGTGGTCACCTCGAACGGCACGCCGAGTATGGCCAGGTTGCCGAGGCGGAAAATCTGGAACGGCACCGGATCCTTCTCCGAGCCGAGCAGCACCGGCTTCTCGTTCTGGCAGGCGTACTGCGGTTCCACCGCCTTGAGCGTGCACAGCAGCGGCGCCACCGTGGCGGTGGCCAGCACGCCGGGGAAGGGCACGACCAGCGGCTGGTCGTTCTGCTCCAGCACCAGGTAACCGGTGCCGTTGAACAGGCCGTTGTAGCCGGTGCGGATTTCCTGCTGATACGGCGAGGGCGCATCGGCGACGCAGACATTGCCAGCCGCCAGCGGACCGGGCCCGTTGACGCCGCCCGCGCCGAAGCCCACGCCCATGCCGGTGCCACAGGTGGTCTTGGCCGGCGTGTACAGCGCCGCCGGCAGATCGGGGTAGGTGAGCCCCGCCAGCACCACCGGATCGGTGATGGCGTCGTTGCTGAAGTCGGCATAGAAGAAGCGGTAATCCACCGGCCCGCTCAGCGCATTGCCCTGGGTGAACTGGGTCAGCGCCTGCGCCAGTTGCTTGGTGCCGGAGATGGCGGTGGCTTCCTGCTGCCCGCGCTCGTAGCCGGCCTCGTTGAAGTTGTAGGGATCGTCACTGCCGCCGCGGTAGCGATACGGCACGCCCTGTCCCGGCCCGTTGCCGCCGTTCACGTCCTTGTCGAACACATACAGGTCCGGCACCGTGTCGCCCTCGTCGGTCTGGGCGAAGGCCGCGACGAAATTGTCCGCGCCGTCAGGCGTGGTGCCCGCATCCGGCAGATAGCGCGTGCCCATCAGCTTCTCGAAGCCGAGCGAGGCATAGCCCTTGTTGTCGCTGGAAAGCAGCAGGTCGTGGTTGCTCATCGAAGTGGGATGCACCGCGAACCAGTTGACCACGCCGGCCACCGTGCCGTTGCCGCGCACCAGGTTGAGCTGCACGAAACGCTTCTCGACATCGACGTCGTGGCCGGCCTGATCGACGTACTGCGCGCGTTCGGACGGCGCATCCTGCTGGTAGGCAGGCGGCGAGCGGTTGACGTTGGCATTGAGCAACTGGCCGATCGACATTTTTATGCTGGCGCTGTCCGGGTGCGCCTCGAGGTTGGCGTGCGCGCGGCGGATCGCCTGCACGATGCCGCCGACAATGGCATTGACGTTGTCCTCGTCGTAGTTGGCGTTGCTGAAGATCAGGCTCTCCACCCATACCACTGGATTGTTCAACAAGGCCGGCAGGGTGGACGACAGGTCGGGCAGCACCGGCACGCCGAAGCCGCCGCCGGCGGTATGAGTGTGTGTGGCAGAGAGCATCACGTTGTCCGCGCTGTAGTACTGCTTCAGCGTCGCGTCCGCGGCGATGCGCTTCAGCACTTCCTGGTGCACCAGCCCCGACAGCGCGCCGACATCGTCGGACACGAAAGCCACGCGCTTGCCGTTGCAGGGCGATTCGATGGCGAAGGCGCGGGCATACAGGCGAATGTGAATGCCGTTCGGTGCCTGCGGCGGAATCACCATGCCGAACATGTCGGCATGCCCGGTGGGATTGCCGCCGATCGGCCCGGTGGTGTCGTAGAGCCCGCTGCCAAAACGGAACTGCCCGTTGCCGTTGCAAGCCCCCGCCGGCTGCGGCCCCGGGTTGGCCAGCGGCAGCTCGATCGCGCTCGGCGCATCCGGCTGGTGGCTATGCGTGTAGGTCACTCCGTCGATAACCAAATCCGACATGGTGCCGACCTGCAAGCGCGGGCTCTTCAGCACGCAATACGCCTGCGGCGGCAGCTGCGCCGTCCCCGAGCCGCCGCCGGATACCGGCTTGGAACTGCCGCATCCGTAGAGCAGCGCACCGCTGCCCAGGCCAAACGCCGCCAACGCCAGAATTCTTCCCTTCATGCCATCTTCCCGGTGGATGATTGCCGCAACTCCGACAACTGGCGAAGAATTGACCGCAGGTGGTCATTACCGCTTGACATCCCATGCCAAGGCGTCGGGCCCGGACGGCGGAACGCGCAGCGGCACTAGGTGCGCGTAAGCAAGCTCTGCGCCGGAACGGTGCGATGCTCCACCGTGCCGGCCAGCGCGCCATCCGCGCTTACGCAGAGATGCCGCAGCCCCAGTTCGCCCAGCCAGCGCGGCCCTGCTTCAGCGCCCTTGAGCATGGCGATGGTGGACGCGGTCCCGGCGATCAGGCATTGCGGCGCTACCACGCTCACCGCGGCCAGTCCGCGCACCGGCCAGCCGGTCTTCGGATTCAGCAGGTGGCTGTAGCGCAGGCCGTCGACTTCGAAATAGCGCTCATAGTCGCCGCTGCTGGCAATGGCACCCGCAGCCAACGGAATCGTCGCCAGCGCCTGCTCCGGCGCGCGCGGATGGCGCACACCGATCTGCCAGGGTGCACCATCGGGATGCGCGCCGATCAGCGCGATATCGCCGGCCAGTTCGACGAAGCCGTGCCGCGCTCCTGCGTCGCGGCAGGCCTGCGCCGCGCGGTCCGCCGCGTATTCCTTGACGTAGCCGCCGAAGTCCAACTCCATGCCCGCCAGCGGCAGCACCAGCCGCGGCCGCTCCCAGCGCACACGCTGCCAGCCGATCAGCGCCAGGATGCCGTCGATCTCCTCTTGCGCGGGCACGCGCCGCGCCTTGAAGTCCCACACCCGGCGCAGCACCCCTGAAGTGATGTCGAACAAACCCTCGCTCTGCTCCCAGGCGGTCCGCGCATAGTCGAGCAGAGCGGCGCTCTCGGTATCAACCTCGATTCCCCGGGCGTCGCCGGCGGAGCGGTTGATGCGGCTGGTGAGACTGTCTTCGCGGTAGCGTGAATAGTGTTGCTCCAGCCGCAGGATCTCCGCCTGTGCAACTCCCGCGTAGACATCGGCATGCGCCCGATCTGGTGCGTACAGGCGCAGCTCGCAGGGACCGCCCATGGCTTTGAAACTGTGGCTGAAGACCTTCATGGCGTCCTTATCGCACGAATTGGAACGTCCGTGAAATACGCATTCGATGCCTGTCTGTGATGGCTCCATTCGTGCGGCACCCTAGGTGGAAAGCGCGCTACCCCGCGAATGCGGGCTGGCGCCTGCCCTGCGCCGGTTCTCAAATGGAGCGCATCATCAAAGCGCAGGCCCTGCAGCCATCTTGGCCATGGGCCAGGGAGTGGAAGGATGCCGCATCCAGTTGCGTTGACCGCGGGCGCTGCAGCGCTGGGCGGTGCGCTGCTCCTGTTCTCGATTGTCCGCTTGCTGGCGCTGCTGAACGATAGCGTGGTGGCGACCCTGCCGGTGGTGGCCGGGCAGGATGTGGAATTCCCACAGGCCGGAGATTTTGTTCTGCACGTCGAACAACCCCGCCTCGACACGCCGCTTGACCGTGCCGTCTTTTCCCTGCGTGACGCCGCCGGCCATGAGCTTGCGTCTTCGCCCAGCCTGTTCCGAACGACCCGTTCCGGGCTGGTGGTCGCACGCATCTCGGTGCGCAATTTCAAGGTCGAACGGCCGGGACGCTATCACCTGACGGTGGACCACCTTCCCGTTGGTCGCGATCTTTCACGTTGTGCCCTGATCTTCACCCGGCCGTTCGGTCTCGCGCTGATGCTGTGGATTCTCGGCATCCTGCTTGGGGCCGGGGGCCTTCTCGGCGGAACTATACTGAGCATCCTGCTGATTGCGGGGAAGCTGCGATAAGTTGGTGCGACAACGATTGCGCAGTGTTTCGCCTCCTCAAAACGTCTTCACGATTCCCGCCGAGAACACCTGGAACCGCACCAGCGCCGGATTCTCCACCTCGATGCTGCGGATCGAGTAGGCGCTGCCGCTGCTGTAGTGCTCGTAGCGCAGGCTCAGGTTCCAGCTGCCCAGGCGCTTGTATACGCCCAGGCTTTCGCTGAGCGCGCCGAAGGGCGACAGGCGATAGTCGCTGGAATACAGGCCGTTGTTCTGCGCCGCGTTGTAATACGGCTGGTAGAAATCGGCCTGGCTCTGGCTGTACCAGCGCACCCGCGGCACCAGCGCCCAGCTCCACGGCAAGGTCTGGTACCAGGCCAGCTCGGCGGTGTGGGCGGTGATGCCCCAGTCGTCGTGGTAGTAGCGATAGTCCAGGTGCACCACCGCATCCAGCGCCGCCACGTTCTGCCGCAAGCGCGTGACCCAGGCCAGCTTGCGACGGTTGCCGGGGCGCGCATCATTGACCGTGTTGCCGGCGACGTAAGCCATCTTGTACGGATCGGACAGATAGCCGTTCTGATAGGTGAAGCTGACGCTGCTCTGCAGCACCGTCTCCCCGCCCAGCACCTGCGCCAGCCCGGCATAGCTGTTGACCTCGTAGTTGTCGGCATGGGCGATGCGGGTAGGGAAGCGCATCGACGCGCCCTCGGTCGGATCGAGGTCATTGTGCGTATAGCCCACGCCGCCACTGAGCGTGGTCAGCTTGTTGTTGAAATCCCAGCTGCCTTCGAGCCCGCCGTTGGCGCCGCGGTAGTCGCGTTCATTGGAGTAGCCGGCGAGCACGCTGCCGGTGACCGCACCAAAGCGCTCGTTGGCGCGCACCTGCAAGGCCTGGCGGAAGTCGTGGATGGACGCGCCGCTCATCACCTGCACCGGCTTGCCTTTGATATCCGGCAGGATGAACCAGGGCGAAGCCCCGCTCATCGTTTCCACCGTCGCGTCGGCCGTCAGGTCCGCCTTCGGGCCGAGCCGCGTGGCGATGCGGAACTGGTGTGATTCGACGCTATAGCGCTCGCTATCCTGGCCGCTGGAAGTCTTGCTGCCGGCGATGTGCCCTTCGTCGTAATACGAGAAGCGGTAGTCGAGCAGGGTGCTGTCACGCGGCGCCGACGGCATCGGGTCGCCGGCAAGATCCTGCGCCTGCGCGCTCATGCCGGGGATGGCGAGCGCGGAAGCGGTGAGAGCGAGCAGGGCCTGGTTGAGCGGTGCGCTCGGCATCTTTTTCGGGGGCATGGGCGGCCTCGCTCAATTGCAACCGCAGCCGCCGCCACCGACGGTCGCGCTGCCGCTCGCCGCCTCCTTGCTGTCGTAGGTGTGCTGGCGCATCGCCGCATCCACCGGGTCCGGATCCCAGGCCATCTCCGGCTGCGCCAGGTCGCCGCGCTGCCAGGCCTTCGGCTGCATGCCGCTGCATCCACTGAGCAGCACTACGCCCATCACCAGAACTCCCCACCGCATTCCCCGCCCTTGTCCCTGAGTCATTTTTCCTCCAGCAGTTGTTCGACCGCCTTGCGCAGCGGTTCGATATCGTTTTTTTCAAAGCCTGTGTGTGTCTGGCGCACCACGCCGCGCCGGTCGATCAGATAAGACGAGGGCATGCCGCTGACGCCATAGCGTTCAGCCAGATCGCCCTGCGCATCCGGCACCTGCGGATAGCTCAGATGCAGGGTCTTCAACAGCTTCTCCCCATCCTGCGGACGCTGGTCCACATCCACGCCGATCACCTCGAACCCGCCGTCGTGCAGCTCCTGCCGCAGCGCCTCATAGCGCGGCAGGGCCTGCAAACAGGGCCCGCACCAGGAAGCCCAGAAGTCCACCAGCACCACCTTGCCGCGCTGTGTTTCCAGCGCCGGGAAAGACGGCGCCGGCTGGCTCGATTCCAGCGCCTGCGCGGCCGGCAGCAGGCCCAGCAGGCCCAGTGCGGCGAGCCGTGACGGCGTTTTCCGGATGCTGGAGGACGCTCGCTTCATCGGCTGAGACTAGCGCAAATCCATAGAAATAGACAAATGTCTGTTTCTGTGGACTCTGGCGCTCCGCCGCAACCCGGGTGCTTTCCTGTACTTGTCGCCATGCGCCGATCCGGACTGGTTCAAAAAGAATGCCGCCGGTCGCCCGGCGGCCAAGCTCAGAGGAGGTATGCCTCTACAGGTTTTCAGGTATTCGATCAGCGCCTTGCGCTCCGCGTCTGTCAGTACCGAA
>JAQGNS010000051.1 GCA_028291705.1 Nevskia sp. | reverse complement strand
CAGCTCACCATGCAGCAGACCGGCCTGTTCCCCAACATGGCGGTGCAGATGGTGGCCATCGGCGAAGAATCCGGCTCCCTCGACCACATGTGCGCCAAGGTCGCCGAGTTCTACGAAGAAGAGGTCGACGTCATGGTCGACAACCTCACCGCCCTGCTCGAGCCGATGATCATGGTCGTCCTGGGCGTCCTGGTGGGCGGCCTGGTGGTGGCCATGTACCTGCCGATCTTCAAGCTGGGCGAAGCGATCTAAAGACGACAGCGTGCCATGTCCCTGATCGAGGCGCTGCGCGCCAATTTCGCCCTGCTCGTCGGCGTGGCCGGTGTGCTGGGCCTGCTGGTCGGCAGCTTCCTCAACGTGGTCAGCCTGCGCCTGCCGCGCATGATGGAAGCGGAGTGGAAGCGCGAAGCCAGGCTGATCCTCGAACTGCCGGATGAAGATCCCCCGCCGGCGCGGATCAGCCTGTCGCAGCCGCCGTCCTGCTGTACCAGCTGCGGCGCCCGCATCCGTCCCTGGCACAACCTGCCTCTGCTGGGCTGGCTCTGGCTGCGCGGCCGCTGCGCCGACTGCCGGGCGCCGATCTCGCCGCAGTATCCGCTGGTGGAGCTGGCTTCCGGGTTGCTTGCGGCGGCGTGCGCCTGGCATTTCGGCTGGGGACCGCAACTCGCCGCCGGCCTGGTGCTGAGCTGGACCCTGCTGGCGCTGACGGTGATCGACTTCCGTGACCAGTTGCTGCCCGACACCATCACCCTGCCCCTGCTCTGGGTCGGCCTGTGCCTGGCCTGCTTCGGCGTCTTCACCACGCCGCCCATGGCCATCGCCGGCGCCGTCTTCGGCTACCTCAGCCTATGGCTGATCTACCATGGCTACCGGCTCCTCACCGGCAAGGAAGGCATGGGCCACGGCGACTTCAAGCTGCTCGCGGCCCTGGGCGCCTGGTTCGGGGCGACCTCGCTGCCGGTGATCATTCTGCTGTCTTCCCTGGTCGGCTCGGTGATCGGCATCAGCCTGATCCTGTTCCGCGGCCGCGACCGCAACATCCCGATCTCTTTCGGCCCCTACCTGGCAGGCGCCGGCTGGCTCACCCTGATCTGGGGCGATGCCTTGCGCGGTCTGTCGCACCCATGAGCCCGCGCAAGCTCGCCAGCGGCCCCCTGGTCATCGGACTCACCGGCGGCATCGCCAGCGGCAAGAGCACCGTCGGCAACCAGTTCATTGCCCTGGGCGTACCCCTGCTCGACGGCGACCACGTCGCCCGTGAGGTGGTGGCGCCGCCGTCGCCGGCCCTGGCCGCCATCGCCGCGCATTTCGGCGCCGAATACCTGCAGGCCGACGGCACCCTCGACCGGCGGCGCCTGCGCGAACGCGTCTTTGCCGATCCCGCCGCACGGCGTGAACTCGAAGCCATCACCCACCCGTTGATCCGCCGGCGCATCCTCGAATGGCGCGACGCGCAGAGCGCCCCCTACTGCATCCTCTCGGTCGCCATCCTGGTGGAATCGGGCATGCACCAGCTGGTCGATCGCATCCTGGCAGTGGACGTGCCACGGGAAACGCAGCTGGAGCGCCTGGTGGTGCGCGACGGCATCGCCGAGCCGCTGGCGCAACAGATGATCGCCGCCCAGACCAGCCGCTCCGAGCGCCTGGCGCGGGCCGACGACGTCGTCGACAACACCCGGCCGCCCCAATCCCTGGCGCCGCAGGTGGCGCGCCTGCACCGGCTTTATCTGGAAATCGCCGGTACTTCGCCGTAAACGTTTGCCCTCCTCGCCCTGGCACGCCACAATGCGGGGATAACCCATGGATTCATAAATCGATGGACCAGGGCGCGGACTGGATTGTCTTTGAACATCCGCTGAGCGAGCGGATACGCTTCCTCCTGCGCCTCGAATTCCTCTTCGCGCAATACCAGCACCAGCGCATTGACACCTCTGCCTGGGGCCTGCGCGCCAGCCTGCATACCCTGCTCGACATCCTGTCCGTGATGGGTCGTGCCGACCTGCGCACCGAGCTGCTCAAGGAAATTCTCGAACAGCACGCCACCCTGACCCGCCTGAGCAAGCGCCCCGACGTCAACCTCGACCGTCTCACCGACGTGCTGAAAGACCTCGGCGGCGTCGCCACCGACCTGCAGGGCATGGGCAGTTCCCATCCGGCGATGGTCCTGCGCGAAAACGAATTCCTGTTCGCGGTGCTGAACCGCAGCTCCATCCCCGGCGGTGCCTGCGGCTTCGACCTGCCGGCCTACCACCGCTGGCTGTCACGGCCCCCCGCTGAAACCCAGCAGGACCTGTCGGCCTGGTTCGCCAACCTGCGCCCGCTGGAACGCGCCATCGGGCTCTACCTGCGGCTGCTGCGCGACAGCACCCAGCCCACCGACCATGTCGCCGAGGGCGGCGTGTTCCTGCATGTGCCGCAGGCCGCCTACCAGCTGGTGCGAGTACTGGTGCCAGCCTCCGCCGACGTCTACCCCGAAATCAGCGCCGGCAAGCACCGCGTCTCGGTGCGCTTCATGCACCTGGGCAACGTCAACACCCGCAACGTGCAGGCCGGCGGCAGCATCGCCTTCCGCCTGCAGTGCTGCGTGCTGTCCAATCACTGACTTCCGATTCATCGTTCAAATCCTTCACCGATGACCGCTCCGAGAATCGCCGCCTGCCCCCGCTGCGGCACCAGCACCCGCCTCGACCCACAGAACGTGTGGCGCCCGTTCTGCTCCGAACGCTGCAAGCTGATCGACCTCGGCGACTGGATGAGCGGGCGCTATGCCCTGCCCGTGACGGAAGACCCGGAAAACGAACCCGGCCCGGAACGTGACCAGGACCGGGACGGCGAGCACTAGTCCTGCCAGTAGGCGCGAATCCCGGCCACGCCCTGGGCACCATGTTCATGGGCCTGCTCCAGCTGCTGCGGCCCCACCCCGCCGATGGCGTAAACGGGCTGCGGTGACTCCCCCCGCAGCTGCTGCCAGCGCTCCCAGCCCAGCGCCTGCCCCTGGGGATGGCTCGCGGTCGGCAACACCGAACCCAGCACGCCGAAATCCACGCCCAGGCGCCGCGCCACGTCCATGCCGGCGGCATCATGCACCGAGGCCGCGAACCAGAACGACTTGCCCACCGGCCGCACCTGGGCATGCCGCAGCGCCCGCTCGGTGGCATGCCAGCCGGCGGCACCGATTTCCGCCACGTGATGCGGCTGGCGGTCCAGCATCAGGCCGACGCCGCAGGCCTGCGCCGGCTGCCGCAGGCGCGTCGCCAAGTCCGCATAGGCCTGGTCGTCCAGCGCGGCGATGCGCAGGCGCAGCAGGCTCCCCCGGGGCAGGTGCGGCAGGCCGGCACGGATCAGGGCCTCATCGGCGTTGGGTGGGGTGAAGACATAGTGTTGCGGCAGGCGCAGCGCCAGCGCGATCGGCGCCACCGTCGGCAGCGTATCCAGCAAGTGCAGCCGCGCCACCGGGACCCAATCGAACAGCTGCTGCTCGCGCGAATGCGGTTCACCCTCGAAACGGTGCACCAGCCAGGTGTCGAGGATGACGATACGGTCAGCGTACTCGTGGCGGAAGCGCAGCAGGCGCCGCGCCGCGCGCACCTCCACTCCCAGCTCCTCGTGCAGCTCCCGCACCAGCGCCTGCAACGGCGACTCTCCCGCCTCGATCTTGCCGCCGGGAAACTCCCACTTGCCCGCCGCGATCTTGCCCTCGGGCCGCTGCGCGATCAGCACCTCGCCACCGGCATTGACCAGGACGCCGCAAGCGACCTGGATCACCGGCCGTGGCGGCTGCGGCTTCAGGTGCGGTACTCCGCGTTGATCTTGACGTAGTCGTAACTGAAATCGCAGGTCCACAGGCGCGCCTGCGCCTCGCCGCGGCCGAGCCAAACGCGGATGGTGAACTCCGGCTTCGCCACCACCGCCGCGCCCAGCTCCTCGCGGTAGTCCGGGTGCGGTTCACCGCGCTCGAGCAGCAGCACCTCGTCCAGCGCCAGCGCCACGCCGGCGGGGTCCAGCCCCTCGATGCCGGCCTTGCCGATGGCCATGATGATGCGGCCCCAGTTGGCGTCGCCGGCGAACATCGCCGTCTTCACCAGCGGCGAATGCGCAATCGAATAGCCGGCCCGGCGCGCTTCCGCGACGCTGCGTGCCCCGCCCACCTCGATGGTGATGAAGCGGGTGGCCCCCTCGCCGTCGCGGGCGATGGCCTGCGCCAGCTCGATGCACACCGCCGTCACCGCCTCGGTGACGAGGGCGAAGTCGGCATGCTGCGGACCGATGTCCTCGCCGCCGGCCTGGCCGGTGGCGAACAGCACGCAGGAATCGTTGGTCGAGGTGTCGCCATCCACCGTGACGCTGTTGAAGGACACCGCCACCGCGCGGCGCAGGCATTCCTTCACCGCTTCCGGGCTCAGGCGCGCATCGGTGGCGATGTAGGACAGCATGGTCGCCATGTCGGGGTAGATCATGCCCACCCCCTTGGCGATGCCGGTCACCGTCACCGGCCCCTGCGAAGTCTGCACCTGGCGGCTGGCGCCCTTGGGTACCGTATCGGTAGTCATGATCGCCCGCGCCGCATCCTGCCAGGCGTCGGCGCGCAGGTCGGCCACGGCCTGCGGCAGCGCCGCCACCATGCGCGGCACCGGCAGGCGCTGACCGATCACCCCGGTGGAAAACGGCAGCACCTGCTCCGCCGCGCAACCCAGCGCCTGCGCCACCGCGGCCGTGGTCTCACGCGCGTCGCCCAGGCCACCCGAACCGGTGGCGGCATTGGCGTTGCCGGCATTGACCAGCAGGGCGCGCATCGCCGGGCTCGCCGAGAGGCGCTCGCGGCACAGCTGCACCGGCGCCGCGGCGAAAGCGTTCTGGGTGAATACGCCGGCGACCTGGCTGCCCGGCGCCAGCTCGATCAGCAGCAGGTCCTTGCGGCCCGGCTTCTTGATCGCCGCTTCGGCCACGCCGAGGCGCACGCCGGGGACCGGGTGGAGAGTTCCAGGAGGATTGAGGTTGACGGCCATGGCTCGTTCACGGTGGCTGCATTGTCAGGCTCGCGCCGCGAACCCGACCTCAAATCACAAGCTGCCTGGCTCTAGGCCAAGCGGCCGTGACACTGCTTGTACTTCTTGCCCGAGCCGCAGGGGCAGGCATCGTTGCGGCCGACCTTGGGCAGTTCGCGTACGAAGGTATCCGCCGCCGGCGCGAACGCTTCCGGGGCCGCCAGTGGACGTCCCGGCTCGGCGAGCTGCGGCGCATCTGCCGACGCAGCCTCGGCCACGCTGGCCGCCTCGGCGTGCTGGAACTGCATCTGCCGCGGCTGGCGCCGCGCTTCTTCCAGGGCCGCCACTTCGGCTTCGGACAGGATCTGCACGCGCGCCAGGTTGGAGATCACGGCGTGCTTGAAGCGCACCAGCATCTCGTTGAACATGTTGAAGGCTTCGCGCTTGTATTCCTGCTTGGGGTCCTTCTGCGCATAGCC
>JAQGNS010000029.1 GCA_028291705.1 Nevskia sp. | reverse complement strand
CGGTGGAGCCGGTGGAGCGGCCGGAACGCTTCCTGGTGCGCAAGATGGGCAAGGAGTTCCTGGTGGCGGCGGCCGACATCGAATGGCTGGAGGCTTCCGGCAACTACGTCAACCTGTACGTCCGCGGCCATCATTACCCACTGCGCTCGACCATGGCGGCGCTGGAACCGCGCCTGGACCCGCGCCGCTTCCAGCGGGTGCACCGCAGCTACATGGTCAACCTCGACCACCTGGCCGAAATCGAGCCGCTGGATACCGGCGATGCACGGCTCAAGCTGCGCGACGGCACGCCGGTGCCGTGCAGCCGGCGCTACCGCGAAGCCCTGCGCGTCCGCGCCGCCTGAGGCGCGTCCGCTGGTTTGAACTTCTCACCTGAGCGGGGTCCTAAACTAGACCGGCCGCAGCCCGGCAGAGTTTGACGTGGGCATGCGGTCACCGCGGCGAAAACGGATTTTTCGCCGCGGCGGAGAAGTCGCACGCAAGGAGGCACGACATGGCAAACCAGACACGCGACAAGGCACGCAACAGCATCGACGTGGCGCTAGAGGATTCCTTTCCCGCCAGCGATCCGCCGGCCTCGAACATGGGCCGCGAGCGTCCGCCGGCGGCTGCGGCGGCACCCCGGCCGAAGCAGAAGAAGCAGCCGCGGCGCACCAGCGGCAGCACCGCCAAAAGCCGCGTCAAGCGCGCCGACGTGCGCGAAGAGGTGCGGGACGAGGAAAAACAGCTGGAAGGCCGCGCCATGCCCAGGGGACGGCTGATGCTGTCGCCGCTGGCCTGGATGCGCTGGCTGTTGCGCCGCACAGTGCGGCCGGCGGAGCGGGAATTCTGAATTCGCGGCGCCGCACCCTGATTAAAAAACCCTAAAAACCGCGATACCCCAGCCACGGAGGACTGAATCAAATGGCCAGGAAACTGGAAGGCAGGACCATTGCCATACTGGCGACCGACGGTTTCGAGCAATCGGAACTGCTGGAACCGAAGAAAGCCCTGGAAGGGGAAGGCGCCAAAACCGAGATCGTCTCGCTGGAAAGCGGCACCATCCGCGGCTGGATACTGAAGAACTGGGGCCAGGACGTGCCGGTGGACGTGACCATCAAGACGGCGCGCGCCGAGCAATACGATGCCCTGGTGCTGCCGGGCGGCACCATGAACCCGGACCGCCTGAGGCAGGAACCCAAGGCAGTGGCATTCGTACGCGCCTTCTTCGACAGCGAGAAGCCGGTCGCCGCCATCTGCCATGGCCCCTGGATGCTGGTCGAGGCCGGGGTGGTGGAAGGGACCCGGCTGACCTCATGGCCCTCGCTGCGCACCGACATCCGCAATGCCGGCGGTGAATGGGTCAACGAGGAAGTCGTCTCCGACAAGAAGCTGGTCACCAGCCGCAAGCCGGACGACTTGCCGGCATTCAATCGCCGCATGATCGAGATGTTTGCACAGCAGAGCGCGCGCAAGCGGGTGAAGATCGGGGCTACCGATATTTCATGAAGCCGGTCCGCAGGCCCCTGCAACAAGGGGCTAGCGGTATGGCTCTGAGGTGGTTCAGGCCTTGCGTGCGGGTTCCCGGTCTGCGGTGGCCGAAGGAATGTGGTCGATCAGGTTTTCGATCACCAACCGGCGGTACAGCACCGCATAGCGCACCGGCACCCGCGACAATTGGGCCATGACGCGGTCTTTTTCCGCATCGGTCGCCGCCTTGATGATCAGGAAGTCGCAGCCTTCGCGGGCCAGTTCCAGCTGCTTGCTGCGAACGTGGCCGCTGCTGCCGATGGCGGAGAGCACCGTGCGCGATTCCAGGTCCTGCGCAGCGGCGCGGGCCATTACGGCGGCGGGCTGCACCGCGCAGTCCTTCGGCGGCAGGCCGCTGTCGGCCAACTGCTGCTGCAGGCGCAGAGCGGTCTGGTGATCCGGCACACCGACGACGATATAGCCGACGGGATAGAAAATACCCCCTTCGACCGGATCGTGCGCCGCCTCGACCTGCTCTGCTGCATCCGGCTTTTCCTTGCTCACGGCGACACCTCCATGTGTGGCTCGCATGTGGGGCCTGTTGGCTCCTTGATTTAGAAGTCGGGCGGCCCGCCGAGTTCCGTCCTGGCGCATACTGCCGTCATGAGCGACCCCGCAGCGCCGCCTGGAGCGATGCCCGCCCTGTTCATCGGGCACGGCTCTCCCATGAACGCCATCGAGGACAACACCTTCAGCCGGGAGTGGGCGGGGCTGGCGCGGCACTGGCCGCGGCCGCGCGCGATCCTGTGTATTTCCGCGCACTGGGAAACGCGGGGGATTCACGTCTCCGCCGCGGCGCAGCCGGAAACGATCCACGATTTCCACGGCTTTCCGAAGCCGCTGTTCGAGGTGCGCTACCCCGCCCCCGGCAGCCCGGCGCTGGCGCAGCGCGTGGCCGACCTGCTCGGCGTGGCGCCCGGCTCGCACCGCGTCCACCTCGATCCGGAGCGCGGGCTCGACCACGGCGCCTGGAGCGTGCTGCGCGTCATCTACCCCAAGGCCGACATCCCGGTGGTGCAGTTCAGCCTCGATAGCTCCCAGCCGGGCGCTTGGCACTATGCCCTGGGACGCAGGTTGGCGGCCCTGCGCGACGAGGGGGTGTTGATCATCGGCAGCGGCGACATCATCCACAACCTGCGGCTGTTCAGCTTCCACGAGCGTGAAGTGCCGGACTGGGCGCGGCGCTTCCATGGCCTGAGCAAGCGCCTGATCGAGAGCGGCGATCATGCGGCCCTGGCCGACTATCCAGCGCTGGGCGGCGACGCCCGCTACGCCATTCCCACGCCCGAGCACTACCTCCCCCTGCTCTACGTGCTGGCGGCGCAGCGGCCCGGCGAGCGGCCGGCCTTCTTCAACGACGTGGTCATCAGCGCCCTGTCGATGACCTCCTTCGTGGTCGGCGCAGGCGCGAGCTGAAAGCGGCGCTCCGGCCGGGCGAGCCGGGCCGATGAGTGGAAAAAACCATGCTTCCGGCCGGCCATGCCTGACGTATGATTGGCTGCGAAAATGCATGGCGGCGGACGGCGTCGCAGAACGCCATTCGCATCACAAGGGGGAGTTTTTTGATTTGGCAATTGTTGCTGCGACCGCTCTACCAACTCTACAGCGCTTTTCTGCTGAAACAGGTGCTGCATGGGCAGATTCCCAAGCATGTCGGCCTGATTCTCGACGGCAACCGCCGCTACGGCCGTCTGCAGGGCCTGAAGGATACCCAGGCTGCTTACAGCGCCGGCGCGGCCAAGCTGGATGAGCTGCTCGACTGGTGCGTTGACCTGGGCATCACCGCCATCACCCTGTGGGTGTTTTCCGCCGACAATTTTTCCCGCCCCGCCGAAGAACTGAACGGCCTGATGGCGGTGACCGAGGCCAAGCTCAAGTCCCTGATCGCCGATCCGCGCATCCACGAACGCCGGGTGCGGGTGCGCGCCGTGGGCCGCGTCGACCTGCTGCCGCCGAGCACGGTGGCGGCGGTGCGCGCGGCGGAGGCGGCGACCAAGGATTACAGCGACGTCGAACTGACCTTCGCCGCCGCCTACGGCGGACGCGAGGAAATCACCGACGCGGTGAAGGCGCTGATGCGCAAGGAACTGGTCTGCGGCAAGTCCCCGGAGGAGATCGTCGAATCGATCACGCCGGAAGCGATCGGCCGCTACCTGTACTCGCCGCATCTGCCGGAGCCGGACCTGATCATCCGCACCAGCGGCGAGATCCGCCTGTCCGGCTTCATGCTGTGGCAGAGCGTCTACAGCGAGTTCTATTTCACCGACATCTTCTGGCCGGCCTTCCGCCGCATCGACTTCCTGCGCGCGGTACGCGCCTTCCAGCAGCGCGACCGCCGCTTCGGGCGCTGAGCCGCCCTGCCCGTTACGCAGCCGCCAGTTCCGCCTTGACCAGTTGCCCCAGGCGCATCAGGGCGCGCTCGATCACCGGGGTCCACATGCGTCCGCAGTTGAGGCGCAGATAGCTACCATAGCGGCCGCTGGCGGAGAACAGGGGCCCCGGGGCGAAGTTGACGCCTTCGACGATGGCCTTTTCGAACAGGGCCAGGGTGTCGATCTTCCCCGGCAGCTCCAGCCAGATGACGAAGCCGCCGGCCGGCTGGGTGATCCGCGTCCCGGCCGGGAAGTACTCGCTCACCGCCGCCGCCATGCGCGCCACCTGTGCGGCATAGCCCCGGCGCAGCTTGAGCATGTGACGCTCGTACCCGCCGGTACGAAGCATCTCGGCCAGAGCCTCCTGCAGGATCGCCGGGGTGGCGCCGGACAGGGCGAACTTGCGCAGGCGGATGTCCTCGGCGTAACGGCCGCCGAAGATCCAGCCGACGCGCGCGCCCGGCGCCAGGGTCTTGGTGAAGGAGGAGCAGAGCATGACGTTGCCGCTGCGGTCGAAGGCCTTGGCCGAGAGGGGCCGCGGACCGTTGTGCTGCAGGTCGGCGTAGACGTCATCCTCGATCAGGGCGATGCCGTGCTGCTCGCACAGCGCGACCAGGCGGCGCTTCTCCCCTTCGGGCATGGTCGCGCCCATCGGGTTGCTGAAATTGGGACTGACCAGACAGGCCTTGACCGAACGCCCGGCGCGCGACGCCAGAGCGTTCTGCAGGGCGTCGACCGAGAGGCCGTCGCGCGGATGGGTGGCGATCTCCAGCGCCTTGAGGCCGCGTTTCTCGATGATCTGCAGGAAGCCGTAGTAGCAGGGTGACTCGATGGCGATGGTGTCGCCGGGCGCGGCCACCGCGTTCAGGGCCAGATTGAGGGCCTCGGTGCAGCCGTTGGTGATGACCACCTCATCCTGCCCCACTACGCAGCCGAGCGCGGCGTAGTGCCGCGCCACCTGGTGGCGCAGCGAATCCAGGCCGGCATAGTAGGGGCAGCAGGTGACCAGCAGCTCCGGGTGCCGCCGCACGGTGGAGGCGATGATGCGCTGCAGACGCCGTACCGGGAACCAGGCCGGGTCCGGCGCCGCGGTGCCGAGCGGGGCGATGTCCGGATTCAGCGCGGCGTCGATCATGCGCACCATCAGGTTGTCGACGCCGACGGTCTTAGCGGCGGCGGGCGGCCGCGTCATCGCCGGCTCCTCGCTCTGCGCGCCGCGGGCCCTGACGAAATAGCCGGACTGCGGCCGCGCCTCGACCAGGCCGCGGGTCTCCAGCGAGCGCAGCGCGGCGATGGCGGTGGTGGCGCTGACCTTCTTCTGCCGCGACAGGCGGCGCACCGAAGGCAGGCGCTCGCCCGGGCGCAACTGGCCGTTGCCGATGAGCAGGCATAGCTCATCGGCGAGACGGGTGTAGATCGGCGCGGCGGCGGGGAGGTATCCGGATTCGCTCATGCTCGGCTTCCAAAATCGACTGTGGGGCAGCTATAGGGCAGCAATGGGACAACGGACCACCCACTGCGGGGACCATGCGGATCAGACACAGTTGAGTCCGCAAATTACCAGTACAGTGGTAGGACCATAAAACTGTACTGCATACAATTCATTTTACTTGTATCTGTTATCGCCGTCACCTCGCCGCTATCTTGGCGCGGCGCGAATCAAGCCGCGCAAACCAAGCAAGGTGACACCCGTGGAAAGCCTGAGCCTGCTGCTCGCCCCGCTGGCGCTGTTCATGTTCGTCTCTTCGATCACGCCCGGACCCAACAACCTGATGCTGCTCAGTTCCGGCATCCGCTTCGGCTTCAACCGCACGGTGCCGCACATGCTCGGCATCACCGGCGGCATGGTGCTGCTGCTGCTCGTCGCCTATGCGGGCGTCGGTGCCCTGATGCTGGCCTCGCCCGGCCTGGGCAAGCTGATGACCGTGGCTTGCTGCGCCTACCTGCTGTGGCTGGCGATGCGCCTGCTGAAGGACGAGGAACCGGCCGCCGCGAGTGCTGCCGAGACGCAGGCGCGGCCGATGCGCGCCTACGAGGCGGTGCTGTTCCAGTTCGTCAACCCCAAGGCCTGGGCGATGGCGGTGGCGGCCTGCACCATTGCCGAGAAGTTTCCACTGCCGGTGGCGGCGCGGCTGTCGCTGATGGTGCTGATCAGCGCGGCGATCAACCTGCCCTGCGTGTCGGTGTGGGCCCTGTTCGGCAAGTCCATGCGCCAGCAGCTGCGTGCGCCCGGGGTGCGGCAGGCCTTCAACATCGCGATGGCGGCCCTGGTGGTGGTCACCGCGCTGTGGATGCTGTTGCCGCTGCTGGACGGCGTCGCGGTCGGCGTCGACCGGGGGCTGGAACCGGCTTACAGCCTAGGGCGGTAGGCATCCCGGCTTCCGACTCAAGGGTAAAGCTCCCTTACCGATTCGCTGTCGGTTCGCCATTCCCGGTTATCCTTGAGCGGGTTTCAAGGAGGGGGCGTCCATGACTCGACTCAGGCTGGCGGACTCCGCGGCGGTTCGCGAAGGCGAAGTACAGGCGGTGCAGGCGGATGGCGCCTCGCTGATTCTCAGCCGCATCGGCGGCAAGGTCTGCGCGGTGGAGAACAAGTGCCCGCACTTCGGCCTGCCGCTGGCGCGCGGCAAGGTGGTGGACGGCACCATCCGCTGTCCCTGGCATGGCTCGCGCTTCGACCTGTGCAGCGGCAAGAACCTGGACTGGGTCAACTCCGTCGCCGGCCTGCCCTTGCCGCAATGGAGCCGCGGCCTGGTGGCGATGGGCAAGCAGCCGGCGCCGCTGCGCCGCTTTGAGGTGAGCGAGGAAGACGGCGCGGTATTCCTGTTGTCCAAGGGTTGAGGCACCGTGCCTGTAGTTTCAGGGAAGATCGGGATGAAGGCGGAGCATGCAAAGCCGGTGGTGGGTCTGGCCCTGGGCAGCGGCTCCGCGCGTGGCTGGTCGCATATCGGCGTGATCCAGGAACTGGAAGCGATGGGCATCCGGCCGCAGGTGATCGCCGGCACCTCCATCGGCGCCCTGGTCGGGGCGGTGTACGTATCCGGCCAGTTGCAGGACTTCACCGACTGGGTCACCAAGCTGAGCGTGCGCGATGTGGTGAAGCTGATGGATTTCACCTTCTCCGGCGGCTTCGTCAAGGGCGAGCGCCTGTTCGGCTACTTCCACGAGCACCACCCCAATCCGAACATCGAGGAACTGGAACAGCGCTACGTCAGTGTCTCCACCGAGATGAAGACGGGGCGCGAGATCTGGATCACCAAGGGCCCGGTGCTGCAGGCGGCGCGCGCCTCCTGCGCCATCCCCGGGCTGTTCACTCCGGTGAAGCTCAACGATCAGTGGATGCTTGACGGCGGTTTGGTCAACCCGGTACCGGTGTCCGCGGCGCGGGCGCTCGGCGCGGATGTGGTGATCGCGGTCAATCTCAATGCGCAGCTGGTCGGGCTGCATCTTTCCGCCGCCGGCCGCCAGGAAGCGGAGCGCGAAGCGGACAGTGCGGAGCTGGCCACCGATGCGACCGTCAAGACCAAGGGCTTCTGGCACCGCGTCATCGGCTACCTGGAAAGCGGCGATCCGGAGAAGCCCGGCTTCTTCGACGTGGTCGCTTCCAGCGTCAACATCCTGCAGGACCGCCTGACCCGCAGCCGCATGGCGGGCGATCCGCCGGAGCTGACCCTGCTGCCGCGCCTGGAAGACTTCGCCCTGATGGACTTCCATCGCGCCGGCGAGGCCGTTGCCGAAGGGCGGCGCATCGTGCAGCAGCACGAGGCTGAAATCCGCGCCTGGGCCCAGGCGAAGATCTGAACGCGCTGCGCTGAGCCCGGCAACAGCGCCATCACGCGCCGCCGGCCTGTCCCCGGCGCCGGGAAATTCCCAAGCCCCCGCCGCTCCTCACTTCAACCCGAACCCGCGGCTCAGCGCGGACCTTCATGATGTTGTTGCTGTTGCTGCTGTTGCGGACGCGCCTCGGCATGCGGCTGCTGCATCTGCGGTCGCGGCTGTTGCATCTGGACGTGCGGCTGCTGCTGTTGCATTTGCGGACGCGGCGGCTGGTACTGCTGACGCTGCTGCATCTGCGGCGCGGCCTGGAAATGCGGCTGCTGTTGCTGCGGCCGCGGCTGTTGCGGGCGCGGCTGCTGCGCCTGTTGCTGGGGACGCGGTTGGGAATGCTGTTGCTGTTGGAACTGGGCACCGGCAGCCGGCTGGCGATATTGCGGCGCGGCACCCTGGTGCACCTGCGGCGAGATCATGGTGTGCTGACCTTGCGGGGCCTGCTGATGCTGCACATAGGCCGGCGCGGATTGGTGCTGCGGTTGCTGTGACGGCTGCGACCGCCCCGACTGACCCGACTGACCCGACTGACCCGGCTGGTTACGCCCGAACTGATTCTGTCCACCGGCCCGGTTCTGGCTGCCGTTAAAGGGCGCCGCGGTGCCGCGCGACACCGCGCCCTGGCCACGGAAGTCGCCCGGCCTGGTGGTGGCGAACACACCGGGATGGCCGTTGTTGGCTGAGGCCAATTGCGAGCGATCGGCGCGCGCCGCCTGCTCGTGCTGGCGCTGGTTGGCGGTGAACTGGACGTGGTGGTCACGGGTGGCGGCACGCTCCTGCTGGCTGGGCCGCGCCGAGGTACCGCCGTTGCCGCCGTTGTAGCTGACGCGGTTCACCGTGACGTTGTTGATCACGGTCCTGTTGTAGGTGTTGTGGATGTTGGTGACGTTGACGTTGTTGACGCTGCGGTTGTAATTGAAACGGCCATGATTCCAGTAGCCACCCTGGTAGCCCGAGCCGCCGTAACCGTAACCGTAGTTGACGCCGCCGTAGAAGCCGACGTGGGGGCCCCAGTAACCGGCATGCCAGATATAGACGCTGTCGCCCCAGCCCCAGTAGCCCGGCGTCCACAGGTAGCCGGGCTGGGGCGCCAGCACCCAGGTGCCCGGCACCCAGTAGTAGCCCTCATCGCCATAGGCCCAGTAACCCGGCGTCCAGATATAACCGTCGGCAGGGCACAGCGGCTGTTCGTACACCGGCAGCGCCGGAGGCGCGATGTTGATGGAGACGAATACGCCGGCAAAGGCCGACAACGGCGCTGCGGACAGCGCCAGGGCGAGCAACAGGGAGCGGATGTGTCTGTACATGGCGAATACCTTTTCCAGTTCCGGTCGCGATGATCGCGCTATGGAAGCCTTGCACACCATCCATGACCGTGAGCCGAGATTAGGTTCGCTTAACTGAACCGGGCATGAACGGAAGTGCAGGCAGTTGGGGCGCGCATGCAGGGGAACCTCCGCGGCGATCATCGGGTCACAATTACAAGCTGTCGCGAAGGCGCCGGGGACGGCTCTTTCGGGCCCGTCGATGACGGAGTCCCTTCGGGCGCTTTCGCGGCAGCCTACTTCACACCGGACAGAAAGCCCGGTGGGTAGATCGCTTGCCGGGCGCAGTCTCCGGCGCAATCAGAACATGGAGGTTGAAGATGTCTTATCGCAAATTGCTTTCGGCCGCTGGATTCTCGGTGGCCATGGCGCTTGCCGGCAGCGCTTTTGCCCAGGCCGGTACCGGCGCGTCCGGCACCATGCCGAGCACCATGCCGCCCGACACCACCACACCCAACGACTCGGCGCGGCGCATGAGCCCCACCGCCGGTAGCTCCACCGACATCAAGGGGCAGACACCGTCCAATGACTCGGGTGCGACCAATGCCGATGGCAAGTCGACTTCGTCCACGCACAAGAAGCATGTGAAGAAGAACCAGCCGCAGCCGAAACCGGCGGACAACGACAACAACGCGACGCCGAATACGATCTCGCCCTCGTCTACACCTTCACCGCAGTAGGACGGCAGTCGGCTCTTACCGCCGCGTCCTGCCCGAGCAGGCCTTGAGCAGACATCAACCGGCGGCATCACCTGCTCAGGCGATGCCGCCGGTGATTTGCCGCATGCGGCAGTCAGACGGCGATACTCTTCGCGGCTTCCGCCTTGAGGCCTGCGGCGAGATGCCCCATGGCTCTCTGCAACTCGGCGGAACTGGCGATGGCGCCGCCATGCTCAAGCACCTGCGCCAGGGCCAGCTTGCTGATAGCGCCGTTGAAAACCTGGGGATCGCCGGGACCGCCAGGCACATGGATGATGCGGCCGTCCGGCGTGACTTCGATGCCCGAACCGTCGTTGACGATGCCGAACAGGATGCGCACCGAGGCCTGGAACCGGCCGAGGTCCAGCTTGAGATTCGCCATGATGATTCCTCCTTTGTCGCGCGAGCTTGCGCCCCGTCAATCTGCGCCCCTGCGCCGGGAGTTTCAGGAACCACTTCACATCGTCATGGCCGCTGTGTGCGCAACTGTGAACTGGCGCAATCAAGCGGCGCTTATTGCTTCGGCCGGTAGACCGACAGGGCATTGCCGAACAAGGGGCCGGTCTGGCTGACACCGACCACACTTTTTTCCGTCACCACCAGGTCGGTGGGCTCGAACAACGGCGGCCGGCCGACTTTCACCGACGAAGGCAACTGGAAGCTCAGCGGCGCGGTCCGCGACACGATCTTGCCGTCGGCACCGACCAGGGCGATGGCACCTTCGCTGTACAGGGCCAGCAGCAGATCGTCCCCCACCACGCTGACGTCGTCGGGCAGGCTGGCCAGGATCGTCGTCAATACCTGCGGCGTGCCGGCGGAACCGTCCGGCAGGATCTCGACACTGCGGATCTCGCCCAGGGACGGCGGCAGGATCGAAGTGTCGGTGAAGTAGAGCGTGCGGTCGCGCCGGCTCAAGCCGTTGGGAAGGCCGACGCCTTTGCTCAGCCAGGTGAGTTGTTGCGTCACCTTCATCGGATCGGCGGGGTCGAATTGCAGCCGCACGATTTTCGGACTGGGCAAATGCGAGGTGGAGATCGGGCCATCGGCGATATAGAGCTCGCCATCCGGCCCGCTGGTCATGCCATTGGGCGCAGCCATGCCGGCGAGGCTGTAGATGGCCTGCAGCTTCGGCGAGGCATCGGTCAGATTCGCCGCATACAGGTTCAGGTCGAAGCAGGCGGCATAGAGCACATCGCCTCGCTGCGCCAGGCCGGTGAAATTGCAGTTGCCGTCGTACAGGGGCGCGGCGTGAAATCCCGCCGTATCCTTGCTCACTTCATAGACGTTGCTGCCGCCGCTGACGAACAGGCGGCCCTGCGGCGTGAACAGGGTGTTCTCCGCGTTGGGTATCTCGAGCAGCCTGGTCTTGGTGCCGCAAGCGGAGGAAACACAAAGCGTCGACGGATCGACTGTCGCCGCAGCCGAATCGGCGCTGTCGCTTCCGCTACAGGCCGCCAGCCAGGACATCGACGCCAGCACTACGCCTGCGGCGAGGCCGCGAATCGAGCGGATCATGCTTCCCCCTGTGCGACCTGACGCCTCAGGTCTGAGGCGCCTTTTGGCTTTATTCCGCCCCAGTATATCCAAGGAGTAGCCTCCACCCGGACTGGGCATGTGGTGGCGGAAAGGCTTGCACGCCACCGCCGGCACTCCGACAATGTATGTTCCCCCAACGCGGCCGCCTTCCCATGCGGCGCGAAACATAGAACAGAGGAAGACCATGCAGGCACACGGCTTTGTGCGCAAGCTGAATATTTTGCTGATGGGCGTCGGCCCGCTCGTCCTGGCGGCCTGCGGCGGCGGTGGTTCCGATTTCAACGTTGGCAGCAGCAGTGGTGGCACGGGTGCGGCGCTGCAAGGTACCTTCTTCGGCTATACCGGCAACAGCCAGCGCGGCTTCGCGGCGCCCTCCACCCAAACAGATAGCATTTTCGGCGTTGTGGCCAGCGATGGCAGCGGCTTTTTTGCAGATACCCAGGTCTCCGGCAGTCAGGCTGTTTTCAGCATGGGCGTTGCCTCCAGTACCGGCAGTTCTGCTGTCAATGGCTTCTTCACCGCCTATGCTGGCAACGGCAGCAACCTGGGTGATGGCACTACCATCGCCCTGAATGGCAATCTGACCGGCAAGCTGACTTCGACGTCCACCGGTACACAAGCCGCGCTGACTTACAGCCTTCCGAGCGGCTCCAACAATTCAACCAATATCGTTCTCGATACTCCGGCGTTGACGGTGAACGCCATTGCGACCGGCACCTATTCCGCTGCCAATGGCAGTGCCGGCACGGCGACTGTCGCCAGTGCGGCAATTTCAGCCAACACCGCCGACACCTATACGATCAGCTTCAACACTGCAACGAGTTTCACGATAGCGAACGTCAGTGGCTGCAATTTTTCGGGAACAGCCACTGCGGATGGCACTTTCAATATCCTCCACCTCACTGCCAGCGGCAGCTGTCCGGGTAGCGGCACGATAACGCTGAATGGTCTGGCCAGTTATCTGGCGGCCAATGGCCACTCGCCGCTAGGTGGGCTGCTGGCGAAAAACAGCCTGGTACTCGAACTGGATGACAGCCGTATCGGCAATCCGCCGAAATATGCTTTGGCCCTGGTCGCGGCCAAGCAATAGCCCGGCGGCAAGCCGCTCAGCCGAATCGTACGCGGCGGTCGACGATCTGCCAGCGCGGCAGCTGACCCGGGGCCGCAGCTGGCGCAGGATTGGCTTCCGCACGCCGCTTGACCGCGTGCAGGATCCGGTCCTGCTCCAGGCGCTGCTGCGGATCCGCACCGACGCCCTCCATCCAGGCCTTGCCCTCGGCCGTGAGAGCGACCGAGGGGCTCTTGTGGTCCGGGTCGAGGACCAGGCTGCCGTCCTCGAGCATTTCGTTGAGGCCGGTGGAAAGGTCGTCGCCGCGCAAGCCCATCTGGGTCCAGGCCACCATCAGCACGGTCAGCAGCACCGGTGCGCCAACGCGGTCGGCGCGGCACTGGCGGATCAGGTGGAGAATCGCCATCTTGCGGGTCAATGCGGTGATTGCGGGGGCCATTGCATATCTCTGCTGCGGATACAGGGGGCTTACTATAAACGCCAGGGCGCCCTGCCCGACAGCTGCTCACCAGGGCGCGGCAGCGGCGAGCTCGATCCAGTACCGCCGCGGAAGTGTGAACTGGTTCGCTGCATCGTTACCATGATGTCCGCATAGTGCGGTGTTTATGCGGGAGGGCGCATGGATAGACAGGCAAGGGCGCTGCTACTGCTCGAACAGGAAGAGACCGAGGCGGGAATCCGTGAACTGCGCGCGGCTTTGCAGCATGCGGGGCGGATACTCGGCGCACTCGGCAACGCGCTGGCGGCATCGCCGGAAAGCACCACGTTCGCCAACGCACCGCCGCCGCTGGGACACATGCCGCTGCAACTGATGCACTCCAAGGCTTTCGACTGGAACTCCATCCCGGACCGCGCGGTGCTGGCGCAGAAGATCCAGGACCTGCGCGAATTGCACGAGAAGCTCGCCGACATCCAGCGGCGGCTGAAGTCCTAGGGCTGTCAACGCCCATCCCGCTGCATCGCTAAACTGGGGCCACCCCGCTCCGGAAACCGCATCAAGCCCATGTTGCCCCGCGCCTTCTACGATCGCGATCCCGTCGAGGTGGCGCGCGAACTGCTGGGCAAGCAGTTGGTGCTGCGCGTCGATGGCGTGGAGCGGGTGGGCCGGATCGTGGAAACGGAGGCCTACCTGGGGCCGCATGACCTCGCGGCGCATTCCGCGCGCGGACGTACGGCGCGTACCGAGGTGATGTTCGGGCCGCCGGGGCATGCCTATGTGTACCTGATCTACGGCATGCACAACTGCATGAACGTGGTGACGCAGGCGGAAGGTCAGGCCTCGGCGGTGCTGCTGCGGGCGCTGCAACCGGTGCGCAACCTCGATCCGCATACGCGCGGCCCGGGCCTGCTGTGCAAGGCCATGGGCATCGACCGCGGCCTCAGCGGCCATGACCTGCTCAGTCCGGACTTCCACATCACGGAGCCGGAGGCGGCGGAGCGCATCGTGATCGTGCGGCGGCCGCGCATCGGGGTGGATTATGCCGGTCATTGGGCCAAGCGCCTGCTGCGCTTCTATATTCGCGGCAACACTTGGATTTCCCGGCTGTAGAGCGCCTTTTCCAGATTTTTCGATCCTTTTTAAGCTTTTTCCGCCGCTTTACGCTTGTTAACGCTTGGCCCGGCGGGGGTTCAGAGGACGTTCAGTCGCGCCGCGTAGGGTAGATGGCGTATCCCCGATATGGAGAAACACCATGCGTAACCTGATCCGCGCCCTGATCCTCGGCACCGCTATCCTCGCCGCCGGCTGCGTCGTCGTGCCGGTGGGCCCCGGCTACTACCACCATTGCTACCACTGCCGTTAATGGAGTTGCCGTTGAGACGGCTGCAAGCTAGGTCCGCTGGCAAAAGCCATAGACGCTGGCGCTATGCTCGGCCTGCCGCCGCTGCGGCAGCGCCAGGTCGCAACGCAGGCTGAGTTGCGCCGGCGGGTAGTCGAGCTGGGCCATGCTGAAGCCGACGTAGGTATGACCCTGGTAGGCGATGCACAGGGTCCAGCTACCGTAACGCGGGTTCGGGTAGACCCATTCCGGCTGCCGCGTTTCCTCCAGCATGAAGGCGCCGCGGCTGGGCGCCAGGGCGTCCTTCGGCACTTCGCCGCAGCGGCCGGTATCCTCGTCCCGTGCGAGGAAGATCTGCGCGTCGGATACGGGCCGGCCGTGGTTGACCAGGTGGCCCTGGATCTGCGGGCTGACCCGGGCCATGGTGGCGTAGCAGCCGCTCAGGCCTGCGCTCAGGGCCAGCAGGCCGGCCGTCACGGAACAGTGGATGATTCGATTCATGGTTCCCGCGGCGCGATTCGATGGGTCGGGCCTATCCTAACCCGGCGCCTGTGGCGGGACGTAGTCGCGCCGCGCGCTGGCCTGGACCAGGCCCGGTAAGGTTCAGCACCCGGAGGCCCATCCCGCGAATGGACCGGCTCGTCACAGCAAGTGGCCGGTTCGTCCCAAGGCGCTCGCCGGGGTCAGTACGGATGCTTAACGTGGACCACGTCCACGACACCGGCCAGACCAAGGCACCCATGAAACAGCGTATTTCAGCCCTGTCGCTCTTCGTACTTTGCGGCACCTTCGGCGTCGCTGCGGACAGCGCCGCTCAGATGCAGCAGGATTGCGGCAAGTCGCCGGCCTTCACCATCGTCGGCGCCCATGTGTTCGACGGCGAGCGCTGGCTGCCGCCGGGAACCCAGGTACGGGTGCAGCATGGGCTGGTGCTGGCGGTCGGCCCCGACGTCGGCCTGGCGCGCGGCGGCACCATCATCGACGGCACCGGCAAGACGCTGCTGCCGGAACAACTCGAAGCGGAAAACGCCGGTGCGACACAAATGGTTTCGCTGGCGGAAAAGGCGCAGAGCGGGCATGGCGCCATCGTCACCGGCGCCCACGCCGACCTGCGCCTGGTGGATGGCGACAACGGCGAAGACTGGAGCGCGCTCGGCGCCATCAGTGCGCGCTGGAAGAACGGCATCCTGATCGGCCATCGCAGCGCGATGAAGAAAATCTAACGATCCTGCGACCTTGCAGGCGCAGGAGCCGGAACCGGCCGCAAGCCCCGGACTTACGTGGCCGGACAAACCGCGCTGCCGCCGTTTTGCGCGGCTTCGAGCACGGCGGCGATGCGGTCGGCGAGGTCGACCACCGCGCGCTGATGCCCTTCGACCAGGGCCTCGTAACCCGGCTGCACCGTCTCCGACACGCTGCTGCTGCA
>JAQGNS010000020.1 GCA_028291705.1 Nevskia sp. | reverse complement strand
CACAGTGCCAGCATGGTCGCCAGCACGGTGAGGCCGAAGAACAGCATCACCTGGAGGGCGGCGTCGGTGACGTCGCCGGTGACCTTGGTGAAGCCGACGATGTGGACGCCGATATCCGGGTTGTACTGCGGGTTGTCCTGTGCTTCCACGGCCAGGTCGCGGCCGGGCAGGTAGTGGCGCTCGACGCTGCCGTCGGGCTGCTTGCGATCGGCCTCGATGCTGCGGAACCACTGCGTCCAGCCCGGCTGCTCGAAGGTTTCCGCCACCGCTTCGCCGGCGGCGAACGGCGGCACCGCGCGCTTGAGCTTGTAGACGTATTTCTTCGGGCTGGTGAAGCGCCCGCGCACCGCGTCTTCCAGGCGGTGCGAGAGCTGCACCGGGTCGGTCTTGCGGCCGCTGACGGGATCGTGCTCCAGCACTTCCACCGAGATCATGGCACCGCGCTGGTCCTTCGCGACGAGGCTGCCGACCACCTGTGCCTTGGCCACGTTGCGGCGGATGGTGTCGAACATCTCCGGTGTGGGCGCGTACTCGGCCGGGATCACGTCGCCGGCGATGAAACCGCCGTCCACCACCTCGAGGTAGCGCACGTTGCGGGTGAAGATGGAGGAGTCATGGGCGCGGTCGATGCCGGCCATGAAGAAGACTTCCTCGGTGGCCGCCTTCAGCTCCCCCAGGAACTTGTCGTTGTAGATGTCCGGCGCCGTGCCCGGCTTCTGCAGCAGGGCCACCAGCACCGTGTTGGCGCCGCCGAAGTCCGCCTGGTACTGCTTGAACACCTGGATGTAGGGGTGCCCCAGCGGCAGCGAATTCTCGTACTCTGCCCCTGGCCGGATCTGCACCGCCTGCCACAGGAAGAACAGCGTGCCCAGCAGCAGGGCGGAAACGCAGACGCGGCGCGCACGCGCGCCATAGATGAGCGGCTCCACCGCGCTCAGGATGTGCTGGGCTGTGAGCCGCATGGCGCTCCTCGTGCCTGTTTTTAATGATCCCGGACTGATTCGGGGTGCGGTTGAGTTTACAGGCCCATGACTTTATTGGGGTTTGTCAGGGATGCCTGGGCGGACGCTGGCTGCCGGATTCATTGTGGCAAGCGGCGGGGCGGGCGGCTTCGTCCGAATGGAGGCTGGGCGGGGTTCAGGCTGTTGCACCCATGTATGCCATGGGTGCCGGTGCCGGGGAGTGGCGCGCATGGCACACATGCGAAGAGATCCTAGTCACCAGATCAGACCGAGTGCTTAGGGCAACAGACCACCCGCCGGAAACCCCGGATTCCACTGCGTTCCATCCGGGCCACGCTGGTTATATTTCATAGCCATATTGCAAAAAATAGCTTTGAATGAGGCGTTTCTGTTTTTTGCCAAGACCAAAGATCTTGTTCTCAAGTGAGTTTCTGCAGGACGTAAGGTCTACCTCCACACCCAACTCCAGCAGCAGAATAACCATCTCGGTATGGCCAGCCTGAATTGCCTCATAGAGTGCAAAATCCGGTATGGGTGACCCGAAACCTCTAAGAAGTTTTACCCCTTCAATGTGATTCTCCACTGCCAACCATGCCAGGACATTCTCACCGGAATGGTTGGTTGCCAACAGGATATCCCTATCTTTTGCAACGATAGCTTTGACCTTGTATGGCTCATGAAGAACGGCATCCAGCAGAACCCCGAATTCAGGCTCATATTCGCCCGCCCTTCCTATTGTTCCCATACGGTTTTTATTTGATGGTTTTATGCTGCCACTTTACTCCTTTCCCGTCCCCCGCTTCCCAAGCGAGTGGCGGTTAGCCGGCGTAGCCCGGATGAAGTGAAACGAAATCCGGGGTATTTCCACTCGCCGAAAACCCGGATTCCACTGCGTTCCATCCGGGCTACGCTTGCTGACTATGGTTGCCCACTTAGCCGAGCTTCCCAATCTGGCAACTGCTTGTAAAGCTGATCAAGTGACCTTTCTATAAGGCCGCGTGCCTCAGAGAGCGCCGGCAGAAGCGGCAAAGTGTTGGAAATGATCATTGGAAAGGGCCTTCCTCCAATGGTCCCCAAGTACAGCTTGGCATCTTTAACGCTGATATCCGAGTGTGCGAGCACCGTATCCCGCAACCGTAGGATCTCATCATGCAGGGCCCTGTCTTGATCAGATAGCTGCGGAAACGACAGCACATGCCGTTTGACGTGCGCTCCGACCGACCGTTTGTAAGGCTTCGCATACTCAATCAGCGCCATACGGAATGCTGCCCACGCCACGGTCTTGTGTGATGTCTCCGTATCCAGAGCCTCGATGATGGCCCATGCCGAGTTGAGCCTGGTGAGGCACTCCTGAAAGAAGATGAACTCTTCCTGCTTTCTGCTCATAAGCCGCAACGCGGAGCTTCACCGGCGCTGTGAGGCGTCAGGTGGAAGTGATAGTTGGGCACCTTAACTGGGTTGATTGCCAGCCACATAAAGCCCTCCGACAATGCCGAACATCAAAGCAAGTACAAATGCTATGTCAGTGCTGTATGCAAAATTTTGCAACCGTGGACTAGCCTCGGGCCCCGCGCTCCGACATACCCGAGTCAAATAACCGGGAGTGCCCACCCACATAAAGCGCACAGGAACTCTGCGGCTAACCAAGGCTACGTAAACAATAAAATTGCCAATAATTGCGTAGAGGACGCTACATGCAAAGAGTGCGACTAGCGCGATGCTTAGCACTTATCCACCTATGGGGCCCAACGCCAGTTGGATGGATCAACAGCGGTAAATAATTGCTGCATTTAGGCGGTTTTCCCCGAGCGATATTTTAGGTAACTCATTGATTTTAAAGGGCATTACCAGAATCGTGCCGGATTAGGCCGCAAATCAACGTCCCTCTGCACTCACTCTACCTCTTACCCGCCGCGTCCTTCCACAATCCGGTACTCCGTAGTTTCTGGCTCCTTTGATGCGGACGCTCGCCAGGGGCGGCTTCGGGCTGAAACCGGCGGGTCAGCCTGAATCAGAGCGCTTATCAACCCCGGCAAGATTTGACAGCAGGTCGTTTCAGCGCCTACAGGAAAAGACCATGTATGCCATGCGCGCCGCTCCCCGGCACTGGCTTCCATGGCATGCATGGTGGCGTACAAGCCGACTCCAACCTCCATCCCTGACTCCCGCATACCAGCGCGTACAAGGTGGCGCTTGCAATCCGGTAAAACCGGGAATATAAAAGGTAGTGCTTGGCGTTTTGCGAGTACAGCCGACAAAGCCCGCCTCGAGCGGGCTTTGTCGTTTCTGGAGTTTGATCACGTTACGCAACGGCCCGCCTTGAGCGGGCTTTTTTTGTGCCCGCAGGGGCAAGGGGTTGATGTGGAGAGGCAGGGTGGAGTGGAGCGGCGCATCGCGCGGATACGCAAGGTGTGCGAGTGGACGGGTTTGAGCCGCAGTGCGGTGTACGAGTTGGAGGGGGAGGGGGAGTTTCCGCGGCGCGTGACGGCGGGGCCGCGGTCGGTGGGGTGGTATGAGGACGAGGTTTCGTGGTGGATCGAGTTGCGACAGAGGAGGGTTGGATGAGAGACGGAGGATGGATGGAGCCGCCGAGGGCGGTGCAGGTGACGCAGCGCCTGGTCACGGTCTGCGCGCAGGATGTGAAGCCGGAGCCGATCCGCTGGCTGTGGCCGGGGCGCATCGCTCTCGGCAAGCTGACCTTGATCGCGGGTGATCCGGGGCTGGGCAAGAGCATGTTGACGGCGTGCATGGCGGCGCATGTCACGTGCGGCCTGGCGTGGCCGGTGGACGGCTCGGAGTGTCCGCGGGGCAGCGTGCTGCTGGTGTCGGGTGAGGATGATCCGGGCGATACGATCCGGCCGCGGCTGGACGCCGCCGGGGCGGATGCCGGCCGTGTGCATATCCTGAAGTCGGTGCGGGTGCCGGGGGAAGCGAGCCGCATGCTGAGCCTGCAGCACGACCTGGAGGCCATCGGCTTGTTCCTGGAAGAGCACCCGGACGTGCGCCTGGTCACCATCGATCCGCTCACCGCGTATCTTGGGGCGACGGACAGCCACAAGAACTCCGATGTGCGCGCCCTGCTGCAGCCGCTGGGTGAACTGGCGGCGCACTACCGCGTGGCCATCATCGCGGTGTCGCACCTGAACAAGGGCGGCGATGGGGGCGGAGGCTCGGCGCTGTATCGCGTAAGCGGCAGCCTGGCGTTCGTGGCGGCGGCGCGCGCGAGTTTCGTGGTCACCAAAGATAAGGTGAATCCGGAGCGGCGCCTGTTGTTGCCGAGCAAGAACAATCTCGGGCCGGACGCCTCGGGCCTGGCTTACCGCATCGGCCTGGCGGACAACGGCGCGCCGCGGGTGGAATGGGAGGAAACGGCTGTGGTGCTGAGCGCGGACGATGCGCTGTCGATCGTCACGGAGGACGAGGGCTATATCGATACCGCCGACTGGCTGCGGCAACTGCTTGCGGCCGGGCCGATGCCGGCACGGCAGGTGCAGACGGAGGCGAAGCACATCGGCATTCCCTGGCGCACGGTGCAGCGTGCGCTGAAGAAGTCGGGTGCGGAGTCGGTGCGCGAGGGCTTCGGCGTTGACGCGCGTTACGTCTGGCGTCTCAAGCGACGGCTGGGGGTGCACTGTGCGCCATCGGTGTCCGTCCCGGGTGATGGCGCGCATGACGCGCATGGAGACGGGGCGGAGTCGTCATTCCCGGACTGAGCGGGGATGAACCGAAAGCAGCGAAGAATCCGGGGGATGCTTCGCTGTGATGCAAATGTGACAGAAGGGACGGAACGGCGTGCGCTCCGTTCCGCCCCCTCTGGATGAATCAACCGAAGACGCCGTATTCGACCTGGAGGATCTGGCCGGTGCCGGTGTCGACCAGCAGGGCGTCGCTGTCGTCGCGTACCCACTCGTAGCCGGTGGGCGGCACTTCGAGGGAGAAGAGCCAGTAGTCGGCGAGGATGTATTGCGAGGCCCAGTAGGCACGCGGCAAGGTCTGGCCGTAGGCCCAGCGATGTGCGCTCCAGCCCGAGGGGCGGCGGTAGACGCCGATCTTGTAGCTGCGCGCGGCCTGGAAGTTGTGCTGGTAGTTGGCGCGGTCGACGGTGGCCGGGCGGGCGTCCCAGCCTTTCGGCTCGCTGTTGCGCTGGTAGCCGCTGGGGCCGGGGTGCGGTTCGCCGTGCGGGGGTTCGTTGTGTGCGGGTGCCGGGCGGGCGGGGCCGCCACCGCCGTGATGGTCGGGCTCGGCCGCGGAGGCGCTGCCGATGAGGAGGAGGGCGGCGGCCATGCAAAGGCCGGTCTTCAGACGATGCGCCATGGGGTTCTTCCTTGTTGGTGGTTTTTTCGGATACTCGGCCCCAGAGCCAGCCCGGGCCCTGCCATCCCGCTGCATCGGCCCGCTATGAAAGCCGTGCGCATAGCATGCGATAAACCTTACGACAGGAATGTGGCGGCAATGTAAAGAAAGGTAAGGCGGCCGCTGCGGCAGCCTGAAAATAAAAAGGGCGGAAGCTATGCGCTCCCGCCCTGTATCGCGCTACAGCTTTTCCTCAGAAGGTGTAGGTGGCCTTGGCGTAATAGAAGCCGCCGTTGATGCCGTAAGGCGAGAACGAGGGGTAGATCTGCACAGCGGCGTTGTCGTCGGCAGCGCGTTCGTGCGCCAGGACGGTGGCGTTGATGTGGTCCGGGTACTCGTTGAGCAGGTTGATGGCGCCGACGTTGAGCTTGATCTCCTTGGTGGCCTGATAACCAAGGTCCAGATTGGTGATCGGGGTGGTGTGGATGGAGGTCTTGTAGATCGGGTCGACGCTGCCGGTGGCGTTGTCGCCGTCGTCGTTCTGCATCTCGGAGGACGGGCCGTAGATCTTCTCGACCAGGTTCACGGTGAACTTGCCGCGGGTCCACAGTCCGCCCAGGTTGACGACGTACTTGGGCGCGGCGGTAGTCAGATCGGTGATGGCGGTGGCGTTGAACAGCGCCTGCGGCGGTTGACCGGCGGGGGCGGTCGCCAGTGCGGCGGGCGTGTCCCTGACGGAGGTCGCCGAGGTCTGGTTGTAGGTGGCGCCGATGCTCCAGTCGACGGTGCCGAAGCTGATGTTGTTGAAGACGTACTCGACCGGGTAATCCACCACCAGGTCGGCACCGCGGGTGCGGGTGCTGACGCCGTTGGCGAAGATGTTGATGCCGGTGGAGCCGGTCGCCACCACATCCGGATCGAGGGCATTGCCGTTGGCGATGATGGCGTCGGTGGCCACCTGCGAATACGTTGTGCCGTTGACGGTGCCATAGATGGTGCCGCTGCCAACGATGCGGTTCCTGATGTTGGTCTGGTAGATGTCCAGGGTCGCGGTCAGGCGCGGGATCGGGCGGAAGACGAAGCCCAGGCTGTAGCTGATGGACTTCTCCGGCTGCAGTCCGCTGCCCAGGCCCAGCAATTTGGCGGCGGCGGCATTGGGCGGCAACTGCACGAAGGCGGTGGTCGGTCCGACGTTGGTGGCCGAATAGAATTCCTCGGCCAGCGTCGGCGCGCGGAAGCCGGTGCTGACGGTGCCGCGGATGGCGTAGGCCGAGTTGAAGTCATAACGCGCATTGAGCTTGCCGACCGCGGTGCTGCCGAAATCGCTGTAATGCTCATAACGGCCGGCGACGTCGACATAGAGCTTGTCGATGGGCTTGCCGGCGAGATCGATATAGCCGGCGTAGTTGCGGCGTGCGTGGTCGCCGGCATCGGTCGGCGTGAAGCCCGGGTACGACTGCGCGCCGCCGGCTTGGTAGGACGCCGGAATGCCGGCGCCGATCTCGTAGGCGTCCCGCCGGGACTCGGCGCCGAAGGCCACGTTGAGCGGGCTGGCCATGCCAACCTCGAAGTCGCGGCTGAAATCCAGCGTGGTGGTCCACTGCGTGGCGCTGAACACGCCGTCGTAGAAGTCGGTGGGCGAGGCGCCGGTGTCGGCGAAGAGGCTGGCGTTGGAGGAATTCAGCGTGTACACCTTGATGCGGTCGTTGCCCAGGGTGGTGCTGAGGTCCCAGTTCCACTGGTAGACCACGCCCTTCAGACCGCCGGTGATGGAGTAGTCGCGCTCCTTGGTGGCTTCTTCGGGACTGAAGCCGTAGGGGAAGGGATAGGTAGTGACCTTGGTGGTGGGGTCGGTGTAGGAGACCTTGTTCGGCATGCGGAAGTTTTCATACGAGGCCGCGTTCTTCTCGCCGTAGGTGCCGAAGGTGTAGAAGCGCACGTCGTCGCCCAGGCCGAAGCCGCCGCTGAATTCGGCGAGCTTGGCGTGGTATGCGGCATCGCCCTGGATCTGGTTCGCGTAGGGATAGCCGGCGGTGTTGGGCAGGTTGGTGTTCGGATAGGTGCCGCCCTGGGCGGGGTCGATGATGGACGGATCGGTCATGCGCGGATCGATGCCGCCGCGCAGGCTGTGGCCATGGTTGCGCACCTCGCCCGTCACGTTGAAGTAGGCGCCATCCGCCGGCTTGAAGCCGATGTTGCCGGCCACTTCGCCGGTGACACCGCCCTGGTCCATGTAGTTGCCGTAGGTGCCGCTGACCATGCCGCCCGAGGCTTTTTTCTTGAGGATGATGTTGATGACGCCGGCGATGGCGTCGGTGCCGTACTGGGCGGCCGCGCCCTGGGTGAGCACTTCGACATGGTCGATGGCGGCGAGCGGAATGAAATTCAGGTCGGCGCCGGCGCCGCCCTGGTAAGGGCCGCCGAGCACGGCGAGATTGCCGGTGGTGTGGCGGCGCTTGCCGTCGACCAGCACCAGCACATGGTTGGGGCTGAGGCCGCGCAGCTTGGCTTGCAGCGTCTGGTTGGCCTGGTCGCCGCCGAAGCCCTGGGCGTTGAGTGAGGGGACGATCTGCGCGAGGGTATTGATCAGATCCGGATTGCCGGAGGCGGTTTGCAGCGCCTGTGCGCTCAACACCTGAATGGGCGCGGGACTATCCGCGGCCTGCAGGGTGGTGGTGCGTGTACCGGTGACGACCACGGTGTTGAGCGTGGCGGGGCCATTGCTGGTGTCGGTCGTTGCTTCGGCGGTTTGCGCTTCAGCAACCGGCGCCGCCGCAGCAAGTACGAGTGCCGCAACCGCGAACATGGAAGCGCGGTGCGGTGGATTGTCGAGACTCAAAATCTTTCCCATTTTTAGCCATCTCCCTACGTCGATAGAACAAATTCGGCTTGTACTTCCCAAGTGGCGGACACGGAATTTCATCCGGGCCTCACATGAAGAACGCGTGACGAGATGAAAATGGAAATGCGGGGATGCACGGCGGGAGATGCCGTGGCTATTGGGTTTTATTGGTGCGCGGCCTGCCTGGGAGCAGCGCGGCAGTGCACGATTTCAGCGCGTTGTTCGCACTGATTCAAAGCGTTCGCGGCAAGAGGATGAGGCGCGACTGCGACCTTGCCTACGGACACGAGGGATGGCGCGTCCATAAACCGACGCTGCCATCGTTCGATTGGTGCGGTGCTGAGGCTTCATCTTCTGCAAGCGGCGTTGCCGGCCTGGAAGACGAGTTGTGTTGACGACGGGAAGATGTGTGTCGCGTCGTGTGTATCGAGGCTGATGAACGCCGCCTTGCGCGGCTACCTCTTTACAACAAAAAGGACGGGCCGCGGATTTCCGCGGCCCGCCCTTGCTACATCAATGCATGCCCAGCACGCGGAATACCAGGAACAGGCCGGCGGCGAAGGTCATGGCGCCGAGCAGCACGCACACGGGCAGGGTGAGCACCCAGGCCAGCAGCACGTTGCGGATGGTGTCGCCCTGCACGCCGGATTTGTTGGCCACCATGGTTCCGGCGATGCCGGAAGACAGGATGTGGGTGGTGCTCACCGGCAGGCCGAGCTGGTCGGCGGCTTCGATGGTGACGAAGGCCACCAGTTCGGCCGAGGCGCCCTGGCCGTAGGTGAGGTGGGCCTTGCCGATCTTCTCGCCGACGGTGACGACGATGCGCTTCCAGCCGATCATGGTGCCGAGGCCGAGTGCGATGGCCACGGCCACCTTGACCCAGGTGGGGATGAAGGTGGTGACTTTCTTGAGGTCGCCGGTGTACTTGCTGACCGCTGCCTTGTCGATGCCGGCGGGCAGCTTGCCGGCCTTGTCCAGGCGGGTCAGGGTTTCCGTGACCATGTACAGGTCCATGCGCAGGTCGCGGCGCTTGTCGGTCTGGATGTCGGCCAGGCTCTTCACGCCCTGCAGGCCGTTGACCACGTCGCTGTTCATCTGCGCCAGCGCCGGGATGGTGCCGTCGTCGATCTGCTTCTTCTTCAGGAACTGGGTCAGCGACTTGCGCGCGGTCTGCTCATCCAGTGCCGGGGCGCCGGCGGGCGCGAGCGAGGCCTGGATGCTGGTGGCATTGGCTTCGATGCGCTGCAGGGTTTCGGCGCTGGTGCCCATGTTGAGGGCGAAGGCCACCGGCGCGATGCCGATCAGGATCAACATGATCAGGCCCATGCCCTTCTGGCCGTCGTTGGAGCCGTGGGCGAAGCTGACGCCGGTGCAGGTCAGCACCAGCAGGGCGCGCACTGGCCATGGCGGCGGGGTATCGCCCTTGGGCGATTCGAACAGCGCCGGCATCTTGATCAGGGTCTTCATCAGCAGCAGGACCACGGCGGCGAGGACGAAGCCGATGATCGGCGAGAACAGCAGCGCCTTGCCGGTATCGGCCACCTTGGCCCAGTTGACGCCGTCGCCGAAGGCGGAGTCCGGCGACAGGTAGGAGTTCATCAGGCCGACGCCGACGATGGAGCCGATCAGGGTGTGCGAACTGGAAGCGGGCAGGCCCAGGTACCAGGTACCGACGTTCCAGATGATGGCCGAGATGAGCAGGGCGAAGACCATGGCGAAGCCGGCCCCCGAGCCGACATTCAGCACCAGCTCGACCGGCAGCAGGGCGATGACGCCGAAGGCCACCGCGCCGGTGGAGGTGAGCACGCCGATCAGGTTCCAGGTGCCGGACCAGATGACCGCCTGGTAGGGCTTGAGCGTGTGGGTATAGATGACCGTGGCCACCGCGTTGGCGGTGTCATGGAAGCCGTTGACGAATTCAAAGGCCAGCGCCATGAACAGGGCCAGCGCCAGCAGCACGAGTGTCGGTGTATCGATTCCCAGTTCGGCAAGCATCGCGAACTCCCTAGTCTTATTGGTGGTCCGTGAGTTTCGGTGCCTCAGGTTGCGGATTTATGAAGCCTGTGACGGGTTTCACGCGGTTTTACAGGCAGTTGTTGTAAGTTGCCGGTCCCCGGTTCAGGGGAGAAAGCGGCCCCGGCAGACTGGGGTGCGCCGCGCCGCGGCCGGGCTGTTCCGGTCGGGCCCTTACATCAACAGGGAGACGTAACATGAAGAAAGCCTGGGGTTTTCTGATCGCCGCCAGCTTGCTCGGCAGCGCCACCGCCCATGCCGGCTGCGACCGTCCGAAGAACGACTTCGACGATCTGTATTGCCTGGACAAGGTTTATATCCAGGCGGACAAGGACCTCAACGACGAGTACGCCAAGCTGTCCAAGCAGCTCGACGCCAACGGCAAGGCGGCGCTGAAACACGGCCAGCTGGCCTGGATCAAGTCGCGCAACGACCAGTGCAGCATGAAGGACGATCACGGCTTCTGGGTCAACCTGGACTGCGCCGCGCAGACGACTGTGAGCCGCACCCAGTTCCTGCAGGATCGCAACCGCGAGTGTGTCAGCGCCGGGTGCATGCCGAGCAAGCTGGAAGAGGCGAACTGAGGGAGCTGGCACCAGGCCCCTCGTTTCTGCAGCCGCTTACTTCGAAGTACTTGTCATCCTGAGCGTCAGCGAAGGATCTGGCTGTGCGCAGGGCCAGATCCTTCGCTGCGCTCAGGATGACAGAAAGGTGCAGGATTTCTTGCTGTCGGTTCTTACGCCGGCAGTTCCAGCTCGCAAGCCTCCAGCACCTGCCGCAAGCCCGGCCCGATGAACTTGGCCCGGTGCAGTACCGCGTGCAGCGGGCGGCGCAGGTTGAGGAACGGCGTACGCAGGATCGCCAGTTCGCCGCGCTTCACCGCGTCCTCGACCACGAAGCGCGACAGGCAGCCCAGGCCGGCGCCGGCGCGCACGGCGCGCATCACCGCTTCGGTATGGCCCAGTTCCATGCGGGTGTGGATGGCGATGCCCTGGCTTTCCGCGGCGCGGTCGAACACCTCGCGGGTGCCGGAGCCGCGCTCGCGTAATACCCAGGGGGCATTCTGCAAATCGCCCGGTGCCAGCCGGCGCTTGCGGGCGAGAGGGTGATCCGGCGGGGCGATCACCATCAACTCGTCTTCGCGCCAGGGCAGCACGCGCAGGTCCGGGTGTTCGCAGGGGCCTTCGATGAAGCCGGCGTCGGCCTGGTAGGCGGCCACCGCGGCGATCACCATTTCGGTGTTCTCCACCTTCAATTCCACGCGGGTCTTTTCCTGCCGCGCGAGATGGGCGCCGATCAGGGGCGGCAGCAGGTAGCTGCCGACGGTGAGCGAGGCGGCGAGGCGCACCAGCGTTTCGGCGGTGCTGCCGTGACGGCGCAGGGTGGTTTCGATTTCCTCGGCGCGTTCCAGCAGTTCGGTGGCCCGTGGCAGCAGGGCGTGGCCGCGCTCATTGAGCTGGAGCTTGCGGCCGGCGCGGTCGAAGAGGGGGCCTTCCAGGGCGGATTCCAGTTCCGCCAGGGCCTGGCTTGCCGCGGACTGGGACAGGCCGATGGCCGCAGCGGCCAAGGTGATGCCGCCGCTGCGGCAGGTGGCGGTGAAGACCTGGAGCTGGCGCAGGGTCAGGCGCATCGATATATCCATAAAATCGAACTATATAATCAATAATATCCGTTTTACGGATTGACAGTCCGGC